>NZ_JBYPSB010000022.1:0-62821 GCF_057815095.1 Cupriavidus sp. 86D6
GGGCAACACCACCAACGGTACCGGTGTAGACAACGGTAACGGCTCGATCACTACCGACGGCAATGGCTCGACCAACGTCTCGGGCAACTCGACCAATGGTACCGGCGTCAACAACGGCAACGGCACCATCAACACCGGTGGCAATGGCTCGACAAATATCTCGGGCAACACCACCAACGGTACCGGTGTAGACAACGGTAACGGCTCGATCACTACCGACGGCAACGGCTCGACCAACGTCTCGGGTAACTCGACCAATGGCACCGGCGTCAACAACGGTAACGGCTCGATCAACACGGGTGGCAACGGCTCGACCAATATCTCGGGCAATACGACGGACGGCACCGGCGTTGACAACGGTAACGGCTCGATCACCACCGACGGCAACGGCTCGACCAACGTCTCGGGTAACTCGACCAATGGCACCGGCGTCAACAACGGCAACGGGACTATCAATACCGGCGGTAACGGTTCGACGAATATTTCGGGGAACACCACCAATGGCACCGGCGTCGATAACGGCAACGGCACCATCAATACTGGCGGTAATGGCTCGACCAATATCTCGGGGAACACCACCAACGGTACCGGCGTTGACAATGGCAACGGCACGATCGACACCCAGGGCAATGGCTCGACCAACGTCTCTGGTAATTCGACCAACGGTACCGGGGTGAACAACGGCAACGGCACCATTAACACCGGCGGCAATGGCTCGACGAACATCTCGGGCAACACCACCAATGGTACCGGTGTAGACAACGGTAACGGCTCGATCACTACCGACGGCAATGGCTCGACCAACGTCTCGGGCAACTCGACCAATGGTACCGGCGTCAACAACGGCAACGGCACCATCAACACTGGTGGTAACGGCTCGACGAATATCTCGGGCAATACCACCAATGGCACCGGCGTTGACAACGGCAACGGCACGATCGACACCCAGGGCAATGGCTCGACCAACGTCTCGGGTAATTCGACCAACGGAACCGGCATCAACAATGGGAACGGTTCCATCAACACCGGAGGCAACGGCTCGACCAATATCTCGGGTAATACTGGCAACGGTACGGGAGTCGATAACGGCAATGGCTCGATTACCACCGACGGTAACGGCTCGACCAACATCTCCGGCAATTCGACCAACGGCACCGGCATCAATAACGGGAACGGAACGATCAATACCGGCGGCAACGGCTCGACCAATATCACGGGTACCACAGGCAACGGTACCGGCGTCGATAACGGCAACGGCACGATCAACACCACCGGTAATGGGTCGACCAATGTCACCGGAAATTCGTCCAACGGTTCTGGCATCGACAACACCAATGGCACGATCAATACCGGGCCAAACGGATCGGTGACCAATATCTCCGGTAACGGGTCCAGCAATGGCAGTTCCAATGGTTCGAACGGCTCCAATGGTTCGAACGGATCGAATGGTTCGAACGGATCGAATGGGTCCAACGGGTCGAATGGCTCGAACGGCAGTTCGGGTGGCGACTCGGGCGGTGGTGGCGGCGGAGCTGGTGCGGCCGTGGCCGGCGCTGCCGGAGCTATCGGCCTGGGTGCGGGTGTCGCGTACTTCTGGAGCGATCTGTTCGGCGCCAACTGGCACCTGGCCTCGCCGCAAGCGATGACAGTCGAGCTGGGTGAAGAGGCTTGGGCCGGCGCCACGCTGGAGGCGGTTGAGGTGGATGCCAGTACCAATGTCGCGAAGGTGAAGATTGCGACCAACTCCGGCCCGCTGGAGCGCAGCCTGGACTTCCGCGATGGGGCCGACGGCGTCAAGCACTACGTGTCCGAAGACCCGCAAACGAAGATGAAGGCGGATCTGTCGGTCAATGCGCAGACGCGTGAGTTCTTCTATACGGAAAGCGGTGTCAAGGACGGCAAGCCGTACGTGGTGAAGTCTCACGGCTGGTTGAAGGCGTCGACCGAGTCAGCCGCGTCGCCGGCCGCGCCTGCCGCTGCCGGCATCGGCGGCTAATCGGAAATCAGCCGGTGCCTCTTGGCGCCGGCTGGGTCCGCCCTCGCCGATTCTTCAGTTCGCGCCAGACGCTCGAATTCGAGCGTTGGCGCATTTCACAATTACGTTATTTGTTCGTCTGGTTTCTTCCATTTTCTGATTCTGTTTTGTCGGAAATTGGAAGAGACCATTTTCATTTCGGTTTTCGAAACTAGCTGCCAAACTCGTGCCAGACGCATCGTGTGATGGCAGTACACGGAATCGCGCGCGCATCGCTGTTTGCACGCGCGATGCGGATGCCGATTCCATTCGTGAAATTCAAAGATTTTGCTATTCGGCGCAGGCGTATGCCGCTCTACCATTTTTACAGAAACAGCGACGCACTGGTTAGCAGTGCGATTCGCAGTTGTAGCAAGCGCAGAAAATTCACTGAGTCCATCCACTTCCATGTCGCGGTACTTCCAGAACATAAAGCGAAAATTCCAGCGTGCCGCCTGTGCATTGCCCGTGGTGATGTTGACGGTCGCCGTTCATGCCGAACCGGCGATGCCAGATACCGCTGCGGTGTCGCGGCAAAAGGTCGTGGAATTCAGCGTGTTTCCCGCAGGTAGCCCCGCCGCAGACGTGGTCCAGCGCGTGCTGCAAAGCGCGGTATCGCGGCTGGGCGCCGTGCCGGCAACGTTGGCCGAAGTGGATCAGTGGTCCGACAGCCTCACCAACGCCCTGCGCCAAGGCGGATTCCCGGTTGGCCAGGTATTGCTGACCGATCAGAACTGGCGCGCAGCCCAGCAAGGCAATCCCCTGGTGTTCACGGCCTTCCCGGGCCGCATCCATGACGTCCAGATCGAGAACCAGTCGCGCGTCAAGGACGAACGACTGCATCGCCTGATCACGAAAGCCCTGTGTGGGAGCGAATCGCTGGACAGCGTGTGTCTGTTGCAGACCAGCCGTCTGGAGCGCGCCACGCAGTTGCTGCAGGACGTGCCCGGCGTCGCGATTGCCGCCGCGCCGCAGTTTTCTCCGGGTGGGGGCCCCGGCGATATCAATGTGCGCTTCAGCATCGCGCAGCGGGGCGATCCGATCACCGGCGATGTCTTTATCGACAACAAGGGTATCGAGTCGACAGGCCTGTACCGTCTCGGCGTCACTGCAGCGGCTAACAATTTCTTTGGTTTGGGCGAGGCCTACGCGCTGACTTTGACCGGCACCGAAAAGAAGATGTGGACCGGGTCGCTGACGGGCAGCGTTCCCATCCTTGACGATGGCTTGCGTGTCACGGGCGGCTTTACCCGCCAGCAATACACGATCAATGCCGTGACGCAGGTCGTAGGCGTAGCCAACACTTTGCAGGCCGGGCTGCAATATCCCATTACGCGTGGCCTCGATGCCAATATCTGGGCCGGTGCGTCATATCTCCATAGCCGCACGAATACTGATTACAAGAACCAGTATGTGGCGCACAGCACGTTGAATGCGCTGCGGCTTTCGCTCCAGGCGAACAATGGCGACCGCGCGCAGCAATTGCGCAGCGATATCTGGAGTGGCGAACTGGCGCTGACGGTCGGCCATCAGAGCAACGACGTGCCTTTCTACAATACCGTCACGCAGGTGGTCGGCGTCTACGGAAAATTCACCACGACCGGCTTCGGAAAATACGGGCTGAATCGCAGTGGCGATCTGTTTCTGACCGGCCAGATCAATGGTCAACTGGCCAGCAAGAACCTGGACCCAAGCGAAAAGCTTGGCGTCGGCGGCCCCAATGCAGTCCGTGCCTATCGCGCCGACGAAGGGTCGTTTGACGATGGCGTGGTGCTGAACGCCGGTCTCTACCAACGCATTCCGGTGGCAGCTGGCCACCAGGTCCAATTCGGCATTTTCTCGGATTTCGCCATCGGCCGCGTCAACCACAACCCCTGGGGCGGCTGGGAATCGACCTATATCGGCATGTCCGACGTCAGCAATCGTCGGATTCTCTCTGGATATGGCCTGGGAATCGACTGGTTGACGCCGATAGGCGCCACGGTTTCCGCATCCGTTTCCAAGGCATACGGATTCTCTTCGACGTCCTGGGTAGACCCTGGCAAGAAACCCTTGCAGTACTGGTTATCGGTGACATGGAGCAAATAAATCCGTGACGCGGCTGGCGTGTGTCCGAAAAACCGGAACGATTGTCCCTCTACAGGAAAATGATCATGACAAAACCTTCGATCTTCAGCATTAACAAGTTCGAATATCTCTGCTATCGCCGCGAACACGAAAAAGCGGGTCGCGAACTGGTGGCCTTGCTGGGTCGCATCGACAACCATTACGGCATCCTGATGGATATCGACGAATGGGCGCAGTCGGGCGAAGCGCGCGACATCATGGACGACCATCTGCTGACGCGGCTGACGTCGGCCATCAGCAGCCTGGCCACCGACCCGGAATTCCGGATTACCGATCACGGCGGCGCGCTGCTGCTGCAATACCAGCGATGGCTGGCGGCGATGTTTGCGGCCAGCCCGTTCCGCAATGCGGATCATGTCTTGCGTACGCTCGGTCTGGATGAGGAGGCGCGCTATTCGCTACAGTTGCGGACATCGGATCTGCGCAAGTTCCAGCTGTTCTATCTGCCGGAGTCGGAGGTCCGGCTCGATTGGGATGCGCTTTGGGAGCACAACAAGGTGGTGACGGCCGGGCTGGCAATGGCGATGATGTCGTCGCGCTTCCTGGCCACGCCTTCGGCCCATTCCAAGCGCGAGCTGCTGCTACGCTGGCTGCCGGAACGCCTGGACCAGATCGACAGCGTCGACATGTTGCCGATGGGCGTGATGCACGATGTCTACATGCATTGCAGCTACGCCGACATCGCGAGCAAGCACGACATCAAGAAGCCCATCAACACCTTGATCCGGCGCAAATTGGCAACGCTTGGGATGTTCGATGTCGAACGCCCCGCCGCCGTGGCGGCCAACGGCAAACCTGTGTTGCTGGTGGTGCTGGAGTGGTTCTCGAAGAACCACTCGATCTACCGCACCCACTCGCAGACCATGGTGGCCATGCGCGACCGCTTCCACCTGGTGGGCATGGGCTACGGCGACCGTGTGGACGATGCGGGCCGGGAGGTTTTCCACGAGTTCATCACGATCGAGGGCAACAGCGTCTGGGACCATGCGCGGCACATTCGCGACACGAGCGAGAAGTACCAGGCGCAGGTGATGTACATGCCCAGCGTCGGCATGTTCCCCATCACCATGGTGCTGGGCTGCCTGCGCGTGGCGCCGCTGCAGATGATGGCGCTGGGCCACCCGGCCACGACCCACGGCCATGCGATGGACTACGTGGTGGTGGAAGAAGACTACGTGGGCGATGAATCGTGTTTCAGCGAAAAATTGCTGAAACTACCATCCGATGGCATGCCTTACCGGCCGCCGGCCGCCATGCTTGAACTTGAGTTGCCGACGAAGACGCCGTCAACGTCCGACGTGGTCAAGATCGCCGTCGCAGGCACCACGATCAAGCTCAATCCCGGCTTCCTTGAAACCTGCGCGACGATTGCACGCAAGTCCAAGGTGCCTGTGCAGTTCCACTTCCTGGTGGGCCAGGCCAGCGGGCTGGTCTTCCCGCAGGTGCGCAACCTGGTGCGGCGCATCGTCGGTGAAGACGCTGTGGTGTACAAGCACCAGAACTATCACAGCTACATGAAGGTGATTGCAGATTGCGACATGTTCTTGAACCCGTTCCCGTTTGGTAACACCAATGGCATTGTCGATACAGTCTGGGCCGGCCTGGTCGGGGTGTGCAAGACTGGGCGGGAAGTCCACGAACATATCGACGAGGGGATGTTCCATCGGCTTGGCTTTCCGGAGTGGACCATCGCCAAAACGAAGGAAGCGTATGTCGATGCGGCGCTGCGCATGATCGAAGACAAGGAAGAGCGTGATGCACTGACCGCGCAGCTGGCAGGCCCACAGGCGATCGAGAAGCTGATCTTCAAGGGCCGGCCGGAGATTCTTGGCGAACGGATCGAGGAAATCTGGAGCCAGAAGCTGCCCGCCGGCGAGGCGCAAGCATCATGAACCCGTCGATCAAGGCGGTCCTGCGCCGGGCGCATGACCCGTGTTTCGTTCAGCACTACTTCGCCGGTGTTGGCCTCGATATCGGCGTTCGCGAATCGGACCTTGCCTCAAGCAGCAGCCTGTTCCCGCGGGTGGTGCGCGTGGTGCCGTGGCACGGCGATGTCGCTGCAGTGCCTGGCGTCGAAGAGCGCGCGTTCGATTTCGTCCATGCCGGCCAATGCCTGCAAAACGTGGCCAATCCGACCAAAACCGTGGCGCGCTGGCTGGACCTGGTGAAGCCGGGTGGCTATCTGGTGCTGACCGTCCCCGATGAGGATCTGGAGGAACAGGGCAAGTGGCCAAGCCAGATCGATCCGTCGCGCCGCGCAAGCTTTACGGTCTGCAAGCCGGCCAGTGCACTGCCGGCGTCGGTCAATATGCTGGATGTGGTGCGGTCGGTCGCTGCGGTGGCAGCCTGCGAACGCATCGCAGTGGTCCGCGATCACCATGTCGACAACAGTGGCACGGAGGGTGCGGCCGGCGGGCCGCTGGCCGAACGGGCGATTGAAGTCGTGCTGCGCAAGCGGCAGGTTCCCACACCCGATGAATTCTTCCTGGTGGCCGGACGCGCCCAGAACGCACAAGCCTGCCTGCGCGAGTGCCTGGGCGCGGTGCGGACCTATCCCTATCGTTTCGACGTCACGCAACGGGCGGCGATGATGCTGCAGCGCTGGCATCTCGATGACGAGGTGGAGGCACTATGGGAGCAGGCTGTCGAACGGCTGCCGGACGAATGGAATCCGAAGCTGTACCAGTTCCTGTTCATGATTTCGCGCGGAAAGATCCATGAGGGATTCGCGCTGCGCGCCGAGCGCGTCCGGAGCTGGCCGTGGCAACGCCGCACCACGGCCGAGCCGCCGAAGCACATCGCGGAATGGACGGGCCAGCCGCTGCTCGGCAAGTCCATCGCGATCTGGAGCGAGTTCGGGCTTGGCGACGAGATCTTCTTCCTCCGTTTTGCGCGGATGCTGCGCGATCAGTCCGGTGCTGCAACCGTGACGGTGGTGTGCCAGAAGCCGCTGGTGGCGCTGTTCGAGGCGTCGGGCGAGGCGGACGCCGTGGTGGCGGTCGATCAGACGGCCACGTTGCCGGCGCATGACTACTGGGTCTATCCGCACGACATCCCAGCCTTCTTGCCGGTGGAGCTCGACGTCCTGCCCGATTCGGTGCCTTACCTGCGGATACCGCCCGGATTGCCGAAGTTCGCCCTCGCGGGCCGGGGCGGCGCGCTCAAGGTCGGCATCGCGTTCAAGGGGGCGCCCAATCACGAGAACGACAGGTTCCGGTCGTTGCCATCGCTCTCGGTGCTCGATCCGCTGTTTGCCCATCGCGACATCGAGTTCTACAGCCTGCAGAAAGGCCAGGGCGCCGACGAGGCCGCCGCCTGGGCGGCGCGCCTGCCCAACTTCCACGATGTCGGCGCCACGTTGCAAAGCATGATGGACACGGCGCGGGCCATTGACGCGCTGGACGTCGTGCTGACAGTGGACACTTCGGTTGCCCACGTTGCCGGCGCGATGGGCAAGCCGGTGTGGCTGCTGCTGCCCGCCTATGCGGACTGGCGCTGGCACCTGGTGCGCGAGGATAGCCCGTGGTATCCCACGATGCGGCTGTTCCGGAATCAGGGTGCGGGTGGCTGGAGCGAGGTGGTGACACGCGTCAACGGCCATCTGCTCGGGCTGGCTGCCGCGCACGCGGAACAGTCCGGCGAACCATCGGGCGAACCTTCGGGCGCGCTGTCTGGTCAGGAGTGAATCATGAAACATCCAGTTGATCGACTGTTCGGCGGCATCTTCCTGGCCGTGATCGTGACGGTGGTGGTGATGGTGCTGCTGGCAACGCTGCCGCTGGAAGATCTGGGCATCGGCCGGATCGCGCATGTGCTGGTCGGCGTGGCGATCGCCGCGTGCATCGTCCTTCCGCGCCCGCTGCTCAAGCGCACGGTGTGGCACGGCCAGGACCCATTTGTGCTGGACGATGAACTCGACAACATGCTGATCGGCCGCGGCATTGGCGTGGTGTGCGGTGCGGCGGCAGGGGTGTTCGTACTGGCGCAGTGGACGTGATCCAGCCAGCGCCGGCGGACGTCGTTGAATCGCCAATTCGCTGCATCAACGATGCGATAGCCAGCCAAAAATCGAAAGGCGCCGGATACACTCCGGCGCCTTTCTTCATTCGTGCAATCGGCCGTCGATCAGTGCTTGCCGGTCGGCTCGGGCATGGCCGACGAATGGTGGTGGGCGATCAGCCATTTTCCGTCCTTCCACTCGTAGACATAGGTGTACCGGGCATGGACCGTCTTGCCGTCGGCGAACCGGAACGTGTAGTTGCCCACGTCCTGCGCCACGTTGCAGCCGATCCGGATGAAGCGGTCGTCGATCGAGCCCTGCGGCTTGCCCTTCAGGAACTTGACGAAGTAGTCCTTGATGCCGGCCGGCGTGTTACGGGCCTGGTTCGACACCGTCGGCAGCAACACGCCATCGGGTGCGTAGTTGGCCACTACCTTGTCCGGGTCACCGGTGCGCAGCGAGTCATTCCAGCGATCGAACAGGCCGGCGATCTGCTGCTCGGTCGCGGGCGCGCACGCCGGGGCGGCGGTTTGCGCGGTGGCGGGCATCGAAGCAAACAGAACGCCTGCGGCGACGGTGATAAGAGAAGCGGCACCCACGTATTTCATCGAAGTTTCCTGTGATCAGAGTCGTCATCGCACCCTGCGGCGCGGCGCCGGTGAGTCGGCACAGGGTTATTCTCGGGCGCCAACGTTAACCGCAGCTGGCGTGTTCGATGAAGCGATGCTGACGAAAAGATGAATGGAAGATGAACAGGGTGTCGCAGTGGTGTTGCAATGTGCTTCACGCTTTGATCAGGGCGTGTCGTCGATCCGGTAGCCCAGCCCGCGCACGGTCTTCAGCAACGGCAACGCGTGACCATCGTCGATCTTGCCGCGCAGGCGGCGCACGTAGACATCGACGATATTGGTCAGCGGGTCTTCGTTGGCGCCCCATACGTTCGACAAGATGCGCTCGCGGCTGAAGACCCGCCCCGGGGCGCTCATCAGCAGCTCCAGGAAGGCCAGCTCCTTGGCTGTCAGCGCGATGGCATTGCCACCGCGCGAGACCTGCATGCGTTCGCGGTCCAGGACCAGGTCGGCCACCTGCAACTGCTGCGCCTTGGGCTGCTGTTCCCGGCCGCGCCGCAGGAGTGCCTCGATGCGTGCCAGCAGTTCCTCGAACGCGAACGGCTTGGTCAGGTAGTCGTCAGCGCCCAGACGCAGGCCTGCCACGCGGTCGCCCACGTCGCTGAGCGAGGTCAGTATCAGGATCGGCACGTGATTGCGTTCGGCACGCAACGTCTGGCACAGCTCCAGGCCGTTGATGCCGGGCAGCATCAGATCGAGCAGCAACAGCGCGGCATCGCCGCGGCGCGCCATGTCCAGGCCCTCGGGGCCGGTGCGGGACAACTGGACGAGGTAGCCCTCGGCGCGCAGGCCGCGCACCAGGAAATCGGCCACGCGGGCGTCGTCTTCAATGACCAGGATGTTCATGGCTTGCGATGGCGTGGACGGTGACGGCGGGTTGGAGGCCGCCGGGGATGTCGATGCATGCACGCGTGCCGTGCGGGTCGACCTGGGCCAGCGTGAGGTTGCCGTGATGGGCCTGGACGATGGCCTGCGCGATCGACAGCCCGATGCCGGTGCCGTCGGCACGATGTGCCCGCGCGCGCCGGCCCCGCACGAAACGCTCGAAGACCAACGCCAGTTCGTCCTCATCGATGCCGATGCCATGGTCTTCCACTTCGATACGCACGCCGGCCGGCACCACGTGACAGCGCAGATACACGGTGCTGCCACGCGGCGAATATCGGATCGCGTTATCTAGCAGGATCACGATGGCCTGGCGCAGCCGGTCGGCATCGGCCATGACCGTGATGCCGCCGGCCGCTTCGGGCCATTGCAGCGCGATGCGCACGTCATGTTCGGCGCCCAGCGCATCGGCAAAGTCGGCGGCGTCCTGCAGCAGCGGCAACAGGGCCACGCGTTGCGGCTGCATCACCAGTTGGTCAGCCTCGGCACGGGCAATCAGTAGCAGATCATTGATATGCCCGGTCAGCTGCTCGGCGGCGCCGACGATCTGCTGCAAGGCATGGCGATATTCCTGCGCCGGCTTCTCGCCGCCCCGCAGCGCGATCTCGGCCTCGCCCCGGATGGCCGTGGTGGGCGTGCGCAGTTCATGCCCCAGGTCGGCAAACAGTTGCCGGCGGCGCTGGTCGATGCGCTGGAGGGTTTCATGCGCGGAACTCAGTTCGGCGGTACGGGCCTGCACGGCGTCTTCCAGACGGCGTCGGGCGGCATCGGCATCGCTACGATGCTGTTGCAGTTCGGCGGCCATGGCGTTGAAGCCCTCGGCCACATGCTCGAATTCGTCGCCCGAACGGATCGGCAGCCGGTAGTCGAGCGCGCCGGCCCGCAGCGCGCCCACGCCTTCCAGCAGCTGGTCCAGCGGGCGCTTGAGCCGGCGCCCGAGTTGCCAGGCCAGCACGATGGCGGCCAGCAGCGTGACGGCCGCCATGCCGAAGGCCTGGGCGCGCACGCGGTCCAGGCCTCGCTCGGTAGCAGCGCGCGCCAACGGCACGGCGGCGCGCTGACGATCAATCGCGCCATATAGCAACTCTCTTAAATCGCGGCCCCGCGCCTTGTCGAAGACGTCGTTCAGCTCCCGCCATACCCCGGCGAAGTCGGCGTCGCGCGGCAAAGGCTGCAGGGCCACCAGCCGCTTTTCCACGGCGACGATGTTGTCGCCGAGCAGATCCGTCATGCTGGCCAGCGCGTTGACTTCGGGCGGGATCGGTACGCCGTCGAGCGCGGAGATCTCGTTCCACAGCACGATGTCGCGCTGCGCAAGTTCCTGCAGCCGGGCGGCGCCGCGCTTCATGGTGTCCAGCAGCCGGTCGCGCACTTCGGGCGCGGCATCGGCATTCATCAGCCGCTGCGATGCCCACACGCGCAACCGCTGCTTGTTGGCGGACAGGTCCAGCAGTTCGGACAGGATGTCGCTGGCCAGCCGGCTGTGTTGAGCGTAGTCATTGACGCGATTGGCGCCCCAGTAGACAAAGCCGGCCTGGATGCAGACCAGCGCCACGAGCAGGGCAAAGGCGATAGAAAGGCGAAAGCGGAACATGGC
This sequence comes from Cupriavidus sp. 86D6, assembly GCF_057815095.1. Lineage (NCBI taxonomy): Bacteria > Pseudomonadati > Pseudomonadota > Betaproteobacteria > Burkholderiales > Burkholderiaceae > Cupriavidus > Cupriavidus sp. 86D6. The sequence goes on from NZ_JBYPSB010000022.1 coordinate 11,253, forward strand.
AGATTCTTGAGTTGCGCGCGGCGTTGCGCCGCGCGGCCGGGGTTTCGCATAGACCGTGCTACGCCGCCGGCCGTTCCGCTTCGCCGTATGACATCTATGGCATCGGCGTCAGACTTCTCTGGTCAGCGCCTTGAAGTCGATCCACTGGTCGAACTGCTCGTTGGTGACGTGGCCCGAATCAATGGCCGCTTCACGCAGCGACAGGTTCTTCTTGACCGCGAGCTTGGCGATCTCGGCAGCCTTGTCGTAGCCGATATGCGGGTTCAGCGCCGTCACCGACATCAGCGACCGTTCCAGCAGTTCCTGGATGCGGGCACGGTCGGGTTCCACGCCTTCCACCATGTGCTCGGCAAAGCTGGCGGCCGCATCGGCCAGCAATGTCACAGACTGCAACAAGCTGTAGATGATGACCGGCTTGTAGGCGTTCAGCTCCAGCGTGCCCAGGCTGTTGGCCAGCGTCACCGTGGTGTGGTTGCCGATCACGCGGCAACAGACCATCGCCAGCGCCTCGGCCTGGGTCGGATTGACCTTGCCGGGCATGATCGACGAACCGGGCTCGTTGGCGGGCAACTGCAACTCGGCAAATCCCGCGCGCGGACCGGAGCCCAGCAGCATGAAGTCGCGGGCAATCTTCAGGAACGACGACGCGGTGGTATTGAGCGCGCCCGACAGGTCGGCCAGCGCATCGTGCGCGGCCTGCAGCGCATAGCGGTTCGGCGCCGGTTCGAACGGCAGGCCGGTGTAGCCGGCCAGCGCCCGCGCGAACGCGGCGGCGAAGCCCTGCGGCGAATTCAGGCCCGTTCCGACGGCCGTGCCGCCCTGCGGCACCGGCATCGCGCGCAGCATGGCCTGCTGCAGGCGCGACTGGGCATCGGCCACCTGCGTCATGTAGCCGGAAAATTCCTGGCCCAGCGTCAGCGGCACCGCATCCTGCAGATGGGTGCGGCCGACCTTGACGATATCGGAGAAGGCTTCCACCTTCTTTGCGAAGGTTTGTTGCAGTTTCTCCAGCGACGGCAACAGCGTCTGCTGGATGGCACGCGTGGCGGCGATATGCATCGCCGTTGGAAAACTGTCGTTCGACGACTGGCTGGCGTTGACGTGGTCGTTCGGATGCACCGGCTTCTTGCTGCCGACCTCGCCGCCCAGCATCTGGATGGCGCGATTCGAGATGACCTCGTTAAGGTTCATGTTGGTCTGCGTGCCGGAACCGGTCTGCCAGACCACCAGCGGGAATTCGTTGGGCCATTTGCCGGCGATCACTTCCTCGGCGGCCTTTTCGATGGCGTCGGCCACGTCGGGCTTCAGTACGCCCAGTTCGCGGTTGGCGCGCGCGGCGCACAGTTTCAGGACCGCGAATGCCTCGATCAGCGCGGGCGGCATTTTCTCACTGCCGATGCGGAAATTCTGACGCGACCTTTCGGTCTGCGCACCCCAGAGATGATCGGCGGGGACGGCAACGTCTCCCAGGCTGTCTTTCTCGATGCGGGTGGCGGTGGACTTCTCGGACATGGACTGACTCCTTCAGGAAAGAGATCTCACAGCTGAATCTGAGCAGACCTAGAGGATAGCCGTCCGGTGGCATATGCGCCGCATGGCCCTGCCGCCGGCGTGTGCTTGTGCGCGCGGCCGGCGGCGGTTGCCTGGCGAAATGCCCGCGTCGATCCGGCGTAACGATCTATGGGGCCGTCAACGCGGGCGACGGGGTCAGGCGGTCATCTTCAGGCACATTTCCATACAGGCGGCACACGCCTTGGCACATTCCTGGCAGTGCCAATGGTCATGGCGCTCGCATTCCTCGGCGCACCACTTGCACACTTCGGCGCAGTCTTCGCACACCAGTGGCGCGAATTCGCTGTTGCGCAGCATGTATGACGCAGCCAGGTTGGCAATGCCTGCGCAATCCATGTCCAGGGCGATGCAGCGGGTCATTTTCTTCGTGTCGGGCTCTTCCAGGCACGCGGCGGCGCATTTCAGGCAAGCCGCCGCGGCGGCATTGCACGCGGCGATGCAGTCGGCGTAACGGTTGAAGTTTTCCTTCACGTTGGGTCGAATCATCGGTGTCCTCCTAAGGGGGTAAGGGGTAGGCAACCGTTATCCACAATAGCAGGCGTACCGCGACCATGCCGGCACGCCGGGCCGGCACGCCCCGTTGATGGCCCTGGCGCCGGACTGTTCTACAATGGCCGCCACTGCATTGTTTCTGTGGCGTTCATGGTCGGCCATGCAAATGGCGGATGACCGACGAAGCGCGCAGAAGGCAGTGATTGACACAATCCGCCAGTGGAAAGGACAGCATCATGGGTGACGCAAAACGGCGGGGTACGCCCGAGGAACGGGCACAACAGGCACGGGCACGCATTGACGCGCTGCGGCCTGCACAGCTGGTCTGCGGATCTTGCAAGACCGCATTCACGAATTTCGATGCCATTCCCGCGCCGGGCCTGCACGGTATCGACGCCGTGTTCGGCGGACAGTGCCCGAACTGCGGCAACGACGTGGTGGTGTTCAAGGGTGAGTCGAAGGCGGTTGCCGAAGCCATGCTGGCCTACGAACGGATGATGGGCGAAAACGCCAAGCTCGGTTACCAGTCGGCGGACGGCCGCCACGTGCCGTTCGACGCCGACGCACCGCTGGCATCGGACGCTTCCGACGAGTCGACCAAACATTGAGGACGCGCCAACCCGGCCACAGTGGCGGCTTTCAGCGCCGAAAGTCGTCAGTGGGCCGCGTCGGCCGCCGCCAGCCGCTCACGCTTGCATTGCCAGCAGCGCCTCGGGGCCGATTTCATAGCGGCCCCGGCCGGCCGCCTTGGCGCGATACAGCAGCACATCGGCCATGCGCATCAGTGCATCCTCGCTAAGCGGCTCGCCCCGGTACAAGGCCACGCCGATGCTGACATCCACGTCGGTCACCACCCCATCGAAATAGAACTGCCGGCCCACCGATTCCAGGATGGCCTCGGCCACGCGCCGCGCCGCCAGTGGGGATTCGATGTCCGCCAGGATTACCGCGAATTCGTCGCCGCCCAGCCGGGCCACGGGGTCCTGGTGGCGCACGCAGCGGCGCAGCCGCAGTGCAAAGGATTGCAACAGCAGGTCGCCAGTGGCGTGGCCGTGGATGTCGTTGACGGCCTTGAAGCGGTCCATGTCCAGGTAGAGCAGCGCCATCAGGCGATCCTCGTTCCGGGAAAGGGCCATGGCATCGCGCAGATGCGCCTCGAACGCGCTGCGATTCTGCAGCTGGGTCAGGTGATCGGTACGCGACAGATGCGATAGCCGCTGGGTCTCCAGCTTGCGCTGCGTGATGTCCAGCACGTGGATATGCACCCCCACCACCTGCCTGCCGTCCTCGCTCCATTCGGGCCGATAGGTGGTTTCCATCCAGTGGTGGCGCGGAAACTCGTACTCGCCCTCGAAACTGACCACGCTGCCCGCCAGCGCCTGCTGCAGGTACGGGCGGGCGCGCAGATAGCGTTCCTCGCCCAGCAGTTCGCGCACGGTCATGCCGCGGATCTGCTCGACGGACAGGCCGAACGCCCGTTCATAGGCCGCGTTGTTGAAAACGTAGTGCTCGTCGTTGTCGATGAACGCCAGTAGCGCGGGCAGGGTATCGGTCACGGCGCGCAACCGGCGTTCGCTGCGCGCCAGCTGCTGCCCGCGCTGCCGCACGTCCTGCATCAGGCGGATAAAGGCACGCGTGACGTCGCCGATTTCGTCGCGCTGGGGCCGCTTCGGCAGGCGCTCGAAGGCGTCCAAGTCGCTGGCGCTGTCGCGCACCACCTGGTGCAGCCGCGACAGCGGCGCCAGCTGCCGGCGCACCGCCAGCCAGATCAGCAGGGCCACCACGGCCAGCACGATGCCCGACATCATCACGAAGCGCCGCTGCAACTGCCGCAGCGGTGCGTAGGCCTCGTGCGCGGGCAGCACGGCCACCAGCTCCCAGCCGGTGGTGGCCATTAGCCGCCGGGCGATCACTGGCCGCGTGGGGGTCAGGAATTCCAGCGGCGCGGCAGTGTCGTCGACACCGCAGGTATTGCCGGCGGCGCTGGCGGGCTGGTGGGCCTGCGCGGGGTCGGGATGTTGGATGTACACCGGCGCCGCGCCGGCCGACACCAGGCAGTAGAAGCCGGTGATCCCCAGCCGGCTGTGGCCGATCTCGACCAGAAAATTCGGATGCCCGAGGTTGAGCCAGCCGGCCACCAGGCCCAGGAACGCGCCCGACGGCGACAGGATCGGCACCGCCAGCAGCGCGCCCATCGAGCCGTCGATACGCGCCCGCAACGGGGCGGCCACGACCACGTTCCGGGTACGCGCGGCTTCGCGGAAGTAGGTGCGGTCGCTGATGTCGGCCGGGGCGGCCCCGCTCATGCTGAGCAGGGTGCCGCTGGCGTCGGCCACCAGCACGGAATCGAATGCCTCGGGCACCGGCACCGTGCGCGTCACCACATCCTTGACCCGGTTGCGCAGCGCGTCGGGCGACATGCCATGCGCGGCCGCCAGCGGCGCGCTCAACTGCGGCGCCAGGTGGGTCAGCATCACGATGCGATCTTCCATGGCCGTGTCCAGCTGGTCGACCGACAGCTTGACGATCGAGTCCTGCTGGTTCTGCAGCACATCCTCGAGGTCGCGGTGTGCGTAGTAGAGCGAACCGAGCACGATGCCGCTGCCCAGCACGGCTGCAAGCACCGTGGTGATCAGCGCAATGCGCGCCTTGAGCGATGGCAAAAATCGGGGCATGGGTCCAAATACGACGCCGGCACGGCAATGCAGGATGTCAGAGGTCAGGGCGGCTCAGGGGCCACGGCGTCCGAAAGGCCTTTCGTCGCGCCTGGATATCCAGTGCAAGGGTACGACAAGGCAGCCGAACGGTATCACGGCACACCCGTTTGGTTCAGCCCGGGCAATCCGGGGTTTGACAATCGCGTGACAGGGGCCCTGCCCCAGCCTGGCGCCGCCCGCACACATGTGTGTGTGACGCCACTGTGCGGGCGCTTGGGGGCAGGTTATAGTGCGGCGATCCATGTTACGTAATGTATGCCCAGGGTCGGCATGATCCTGTCCCGCCCCATTCATTCATGAAATTGCGCCTGCTGTCTCCTGTCGTGCTCTCGCTGCTGGTTACCGCAGGGGGGGCGCTGCTGACGGCGGGAGCCTGGCGCCTGGCCACGGGCCTGGAGCGCCGGGTGGCCGAACAGGATGTGGGCGCCATGCTGGGCCGCACCGCCGATGCGCTGACCGACCGCTTGCAGGAAAACGAACGCCTGCTGCGCGGGGCCGCCGCCCTGATGGCCGCCAATGGCCACACCACGCGGGCGCAGTGGCGCAACTACCTCTATTCGGCGCAACTTGACGAACTGCCAACGGGCACCCAGTCGATCGGTTACGCACCGCTCGTGCCCCAGGCACAGCTGGCCGGCGTCGTGGCCGGGGCCCATGCCGATGGCGTGAGCGACTTCGAGGTCTATCCGCCGGGCGAGCGGGCGCAGTACGCCCCGATTCTGTTCAACGAGCCGCCCAGCGGCCGCAATGCCAGGGCGCTGGGCTTTGACCTGCTCACCGACCCGGCGCGCCGCGCGGCGCTGGAAGCGGCGCGCGACAGCGGCCAGCCCAGGCTGACCGAAGGCTTGGCCCTGATCCGCGAGGTGGAAGCGCAGGCGCCGCAGCGCGGTGCGTTGCTCTATGCGCCGGTGTTCCCGGCGGGGGTACCGTCAGCCACCGCCGCCGAACGGCGCGATGCGCTGTCCGGCGTCGTGTACGTCTCGCTGCGGCTGGGCGACCTGATGCGCGGCGTGAGCGGCGGCGTGTCGGGCGATCTGGTGCTGACGCTGTTCGAAGGACCTTCGGCCGCCGCCGGCGCCTTGCTGTCAGGCGGTGTGCCCGAGGCCGAGCGTCGCGACGACCACCGAAAGCCGATGATCGAGGCCGACCGGCAGATCGAATTCGGCGGCCGCACCTGGACGCTGCGCGCCGCCACGCGGCCCGGCTTCGAAGCCGCGCACGCCGGCCGCTATGGCATGCGCGTGCTGGCGCTGGGCGCGCTGGCCACCTGGCTGATGGCATGGCTGGCGTTCCGGCTGGCACGGGAACGGCGCGATGCCCGCCGGCAGGCCTCGCTGGCCGGACAGGCGGGCAGCGCGGTGGCTGCGGGCCTGCGCGAAAGCCTGGCCCGTGCCGAACAGAGCGCGGCCACCGCCAGTCTGCGCTACGCGCGGCTGATGGATCACGCGCCGTTCTGCGTCATCACGTTCGATGCCTACGGCATGATCACGGGCATCAACCGGGCCGGACAGCGCATGCTCTGGTACGCCGAGGCCGAACTCGTTGGCCGCATGCCCTACGCCAACCTGCACGATGCCGACGAGGTGGCCGCGCACGCGCGCGAACTGTCGGACGAGGTCGGCGAAACGGTCGAGCCGGGGCTGCCGGCGCTGGTGGCCAAGGCCCGGCTGGGCGTGACCGATGGCCGCGACTGGACGTACCTGCGCAAGGGCGGATCGCGGTTGCCCGTGCATCTGACGGTGACGGTGCTGGCCGACGGCAGCACCGAAGGCGGCTTCCTGGTGATCGCCCACGACCTGACCGAACGCCGGCGGGTGGACGAATACATCCGGCATCTGGCCCAGCACGATGCGCTGACCGGCCTGCCCAATCGCACCGAGCTGAACGCACGTACCGAAACGGTGCTGGCCGACGCGCGCCGCCACGGTCATCGCGTGGCGCTGCTGCTGCTGGACCTGGACCACTTCAAGCACATCAACGAAACGCTGGGCCATCCGGTGGGCGACGACGTGCTGCGCACCATCGCCGACCGCATCCGCGGCGCAGTGCGGCCGCGCGACGTGGTGGCCCGCATGGGTGGGGACGAGTTCGCCGTGGTGCTGGGCGGCCTGCGTCACGACAGCGAAGCCGAACTGGCGGCGGCCAAGATCCTGGCGCGGGTGTCGGAAGACCTGCAGATCGCGGGCCAGTCGCTGCGTGTGACGCCGTCGCTGGGCATGGCCGTCTATCCCGACGACGGCGACACGCTGACCAACCTGATGAAGTCGGCCGATTCGGCGATGTACGCCGCCAAGCAGGATGGCCGCGCGCAATTGCGTCGATTTGCCACGGAGATGGCGCAGGCATCGCTGGCCCGCTTCACGATCGAGGCGCTGCTGCGCCGTGCGCTGGCCGAGCAGGAGTTCCGGCTGCGCTACCAGCCGATCGTCGATGTCGCCACGTTAGCCGTGGTGGGCGTGGAAGCCCTGATCGCCTGGGAAACGCCGGAGCGCGGACCGATGCGCCCCGCCGAGTTCATCCCCGTTGCCGAGCAGTGCGGCCTGATCGGCGCGCTGGGCGCGTGGACGCTGGCCACGGCCTGCCGCGAGATCCAGTCGCTGCGGCAAGAGCTGGGGCTCGACATCGACGTGGCCGTCAACATCTCGCCGCTGCAACTGCGGCAGGCGAATTTTCCGGAAACCGTGGTGCAGTGCCTGCAAGCCGCCGACCTGCCGGCGGCCAGCCTGACGATCGAGGTCACCGAAGGCATCCTGGTGGACGGTGGCGAAAAGACGATCGAGACGTTCCGCCGTGTGCGGCAGCTTGGCGTCGGTGTGTCGATCGACGACTTTGGCACCGGCTATTCAGGCTTGGGCTACCTGACGCGCCTGCCGATCAGCAAGCTGAAGATCGACAAGTCCTTTGTCGATGACCTGGCCATGCCGGGGCACGACCGCGCCGTGGCGGCCGCCATCATCGCGCTAGGCCATCAGTTGCACCTGCAGGTGGTGGCGGAGGGTGTCGAGTCGAAGGCGCAGTTCGAATTCCTGCGCGGCGAAGGCTGCGATGCGGTGCAGGGCTTCCTGTTCTGCCAGCCCGTGGGGCTCGATGCGCTGCGCCAGATCCTGCTGGGCGGAAAAGGGTTTGCCGACGCGGCGTGAGCGGCGCGTCATACAAAAACGCACGCAGAAACGGGTACGCTTCGACAAAAAAGAAACCCGGCTCGCGCATGGCGCGCAACGCCGGGTTGTCGGTGAGAGCGGGGGCGCTCAGGTATTCGTGGTGACCACGGCCGGTTCTCCGACCCCCGTGGGATTGTGCAGGCGCCGGTACAGGTCGTCGATGCGCGACCGGCTGCTCGCGAGTTCTTCGCGGCCCTGCTCGGTCAGCAGGTAGACGCGCCCGATGCCATCGCGCAGGACGCTTTCGAGATAGCCTTCCATCTGCAGCGCGCGCAGCAAAGGTCGTACCGTGCCGATGTCCACCTGGAATCCGTATTCCATGAGCATTTCTGCAAGCATGGCCACGGTGGCGGGCACCTCCATGGCGAATTGCATGACGTAGACGCGGGCTAGCAAGCCGAGGAACTGTCGTTTCATGTGGCAGGCAACGCAAAAGCCGGGGTGGCGGTTGACGCGGGAATGCAACGTGAGCGAAGCGCCCCATCCCCTTGCACGCTCCGTAGTCGTTACGATACGTGATTCTCAACGCCAGAAAAAAAGAAGCCGCCAGGGTTGCCTGGCGGCTTGTCGGGAATGCGTCGGAGGGGTCAATTAACTCTGGCGCAGGGCAGATTTTAATGGAACTGAATACGCGATGTCACGCCCTGTGGTAGTGACCCCTACCACCGGGGGGTGATTCCGTAAGGCTTTCGAAAGCGATATTGCGGCGAAGGCGCAACAAACGCCGCTGTTGCCCCATTTTTGGGCGTGAATCGGCCAGTATTTCGCCCCTTCGACCGTGCGCGCGCTAAGGGGCGCATGTCCGCTTCCAGCCAGCCATGCGCGTGGATTTGCGATGAAATGGCCCCCATGGATTTGCGCCCGAATCGCATGAAAGCGCTGTAAAGTGCAGCATTTGTCGCATTATTGCAACGGTTTGCTGTCTTTGAACCCAATCATTGCCTGAATCGAACTGATGAAGCCTGCCGATCTGTTTCGCCTCCTGCTGCTCTCCGCCATCTGGGGCGCCAGCTTCCTGTTCATCCGCATTGCCGCGCCGGTCCTGGGGCCGCTGCCGACGGCGTTCTTCCGGGTGCTGATTGGCGCCATCACGCTGGCGGCCTGTCTGCCCATGCTGGGCCTGAAATGGAACATGCAAGGCAAGTGGCCAGCGGTGGTCATGCTGGGCGTCATCAATTCGGGCATTCCTTTCGTGATGTATTCGGTGGCCGCGTTATGGCTGCCGGCTGGCTATTCGGCCATTTTCAACGCCATGACACCGCTGATGGGGGTGGTGATCGGCGCGCTGTTCTTTGCCGAGAAACTGACGCGCGCCAAGGCGGCGGGCGTGCTGCTGGGCCTGGCCGGCGTGGCGGTGCTGACGCGCACGGGTCCGGTGGTCTTCTCGCACGACGTGTTGCTGGGCGCGCTGGCGTGCCTGGTGGCGACGTCGTGTTACGGGCTGGCCGGATTTCTGACGCGTCGTTGGATCACTGCGCGCGGTGGGCTGGACAGTCGGCTTGTTGCAGGCGGCAGCCTGGTCGGTGCCACGCTGTTCCTGCTGCCTTTCAGCGCGGCGGCGTTGATCCGCGATAACACGCTGCCTGCGGCCGGCCTGGGTGTGTGGGCCGGCATGCTTGGACTGGGCATGTTCTGCACCGCCATTGCCTACGTGCTGTATTTCAGGCTGATCGCCGATCTTGGGCCGGTACGGTCGCTGACCGTCACGTTCCTGATTCCGCCGTTCGGCATCGTGTGGGGCTGGATGTTCCTGGGCGAGACGCTGTCGTGGGCGCACGCGGCCGGCATGCTGCTGATCGGCGGGGCGGTCTGGCTGGTGCTGCGCCCCGCGACGCCGGCGCCTGCGCCGGCCGTGGCGCGGTCATGATGCCACGCGTACCGAGAGCCGGCGCTCAGCGGCGGTAATAGCCGCGATCATCGCCGCGATAGTGGTCCGGGCCCCGGCCATGGTCGTGCCAGGCGTGATACTCGCGGCGGTCGTACCAGCGGCGGCCGTCCCAGTAGCGGTCGTTATGCCAGCCGATCACCATGGCGGGCGCCGGTGCAACGACGACTGGCGGTGCCGGGCGATAGACCACCGGCGGCGGGGGCGGCGGCGCCACATAGACGGGCTGGGGCTGCACATAGACCGGGGCTGGCGCCACGACGACCGGTGCCGGCGCAACGGGCACGCCGACATTCACATCGACATCGACGCGCGCCATGGCGGCAGTGGAAGTGGCCAGCGCGGCGGCGCCGGAAACGAGGAGGGAGAGATACAGGGGGCGCTTGTTCATCGTGATCACCAGTGGGTAAGGTGCTATGGCTCCACTCTACCCATCTGGCGTATTACCGATTGCACGCCTTTGTAACGGCACTTCGTGTTTGTGTAAGAAACGTCGGCGTTACTTCCTGAGGATGCCGGTGGCCGTCTCGACATCCGACCGCTGGCAGGCCGGGCACAGGCCATAGAGCACGAGCATGTGTTCGCGCAGCACAAAGTCGTTCTGCGCGGCTACCTGCTGTTGGCGCGCCTCGATGCCTTCGTCGCTGAATTCCTCCACCACGCCGCAGGCGATACAGATCAGGTGGTCGTGATGGCCGCCCTCGTTGAGTTCGAACACGGCATGGTCGGACTCGAAGCTGTGACGCAGCAGGATATTGGCTTGCACCAGCTGGTTGAGCACGCGGTAGACGGTGGACAGCCCCGCATCGACATCGAGGTCGAGCAGGATCCGGTAGACGTCTTCCGCGCTCAGGTGGCGGCGGTCGCTGTTGCGGAACGCTTCCAGCACGTGCATGCGCGGCGACGTGGCTTTCAGGCCCGCGCGCTTGAGAGGTACGGCTTCGGAGTTCACTGTGGAAATAGTCATGCGGCGGCTCGCGCCCCACTGGGACGCACGGTTAATACTCCAGGCGGTGGATCCACGGCGGAAAGCTGGGGCCGGCGCCCTTGGCCGGCCAACCTTCCGCCAGATCGTGGCGGAAGCAGGCGGGAAGCGTCGGATCGAACACGTTGCATCGCTCCGGACGGCGCGCTGTGCCTGCGTGGCGCGCGGAATAAAAAGGTGGCCTGGCTTGCTGCAGGATGACGCGATCGGGAAAACGGGGTCTGGATGTTTTCCCGATCTTCCTGGAGCTGGCTACTACCAAACGCTCCGTGTGTCGGAGCGGTCCCCACAAAAGACGGTATCGGGCGCCGTATCGATCCATCGCTACCACGCCCAGCAATCTGTTCCTGTCCGCCCCGGCGGTGCCGTGCGTTAGACAGTGGTTGGATAGTAAATGGGAATCGATCTCATTTCAAGGAATATTTTTGTCCATGAAGGTGAGTGGGGTTTGGGTGCCTGGGTCGGCTGGAATCACCCGCCGGGCGGCTGTACGGCCCTGAACGGCTGCCCGGGAATCTGCGGAATCTCCTGCGGGCTGGGCTGGGGCTCCGCCTGCGGTTGTAGCTGGGGTTGGACGTTTTGTTGCGGAGTCTGGGAAGGCTGCCGCGCCGGTGCGTTGGCAGACTGCGGCGGAGGCGACTGGACCGGGGCGGGCATCGGTGTCGCTAACGGGGCAGCCGCGCCAGACGGGGGCGACGCGGGGACATTCCCCGGGCGGCCCGCCGAGGCCGTGCCCGGCAGCGGCAGCGCGATTTCCTGCCGCACGCCATTGCGGTCGATGACGATATTGCGCCCATGGATCTCGGTCAGGCGGATCTCAGAGGACAGCGACGCCCCGGCGCGGACTGCCTTGGGCGGGCCGCCATCGAGCGAAATGATGGCGGCAGATCGGCCAGGGCCATCGAGATCGGCCACGACGCCAATCAGCTGGATGTCTCGCACGCCCGGCTGCGCGCTGCCGCCAAACAGCGTGGCGATGGCGCCGGTCTCCACGGCGTCGGTGCGGGCGATGCGCGCGGACTTGGGTACGGGAATGGTTCGCATCGCGCTGAACGTCAGCACCCAATGGGTGACCAGTGCGCAAAGTGCAACAAATAGCACCACCGAGGCGGCGCGCGGCAGCCATTGGGTGGCGGGATCACCGCTGAATCGACGCCGGATCGAAGAGGGCACGCGCGTACGCCAGAGGCGGCTTCCGTGAAGTTGACGAAGCGTAGCAGTCTCCCGCGGCGTCCAACGTGCCAGCGCGCACATACAAGGCCTGCGGGCACCGGGGCACCACAGACCTCACAGACCTTACAGACCTATCAGGCATCGGGTAATTCGACATGAAGACACGACCTCCATCCGACGCCGTCCGGCATCAAGTCGATGCACTGGACTGGCCGGCCATCCGCCATGACCTGGACGCCTACGGCTGTGCCGTGATTCGGGAACTGGTACCGCCGGCAAGGTGCGACGAACTGGCCGCGCTGTATCGGGACGATGCGCTGTTCCGCTCGCGTATCGACATGCGCCGGCATGGCTTCGGCAGCGGCGAGTACAAATATTTCTCCTATCCGCTGCCGGACGTCGTGGGCGCCTTTCGCGCCGCGCTGTATCCACATCTGGCAATCATCGCGAACCGGTGGAACGCGGCCATGGGCATCGACGTCGATTATCCCGCCGGGCACGGCGATTACCTGGCCCGATGCCACCGTGCCGGCCAGCGGCGCCCCACGCCGCTGCTGCTGCGCTACGAGGCCGGCGATTACAACTGTCTGCATCAGGACCTGTATGGCGACAACGTGTTTCCGTTGCAAGTGGCCATTTTGCTATCGGAGCCGGGCAGGGATTTCACTGGCGGCGAATTCGTGATGACCGAGCAGCGCCCGCGCATGCAGTCCCGCGCCGAGGTGGTGGCGCTGGGCAAGGGCGACGCCGTGGTGTTTGCCGTGCACCAGCGGCCGGTGCAAGGCACGCGGGGGACGTACCGGGTCACGCTGCGTCACGGCGTCAGCCGGCTGCGTAGCGGTCATCGGCAGACACTGGGAATCATTTTCCACGACGCCAACTGATATCAGCGCGGCGGGTCAGAGCAGGTCGATGGCGGCCAGCACCGATGACGCGAGGGCGAAGATCAGCCCTGCCAGCCCCATTCGCTCGTACACGATGCCGAACTTCTCGCGGCGCTTGGCGCCCGGGAACGACGCGCTGAGGCCGCTTTCCTCGATCAGCGACAACGCGACGGGCACGTGGCGGAACGCCTTGGCCTTGAACCGCTTGTAGTACTGCAGGACGAAATCGAGGTCGCTGTAGATGCGCCACTTTTCATCGTAGCGCAGGTCGCAGACGCGGAACGCCATGGCCTGGTGGCAGGCGTGGATCACGCCCGCCTTCAGCCGGTGCAGCGGCGCCGCCGGCTCCAGGCCGCGCGGGCTGATGTTGTCGCCGTAGATCAGCCAGGCGCCCCGGTGCTGGTGGGCGGCCTTCACGATGATGGACAGCGCGTCGGGCCTGGCAAAGCAGTCGCCGGAGTTCATGAACAGCACCCACTCGCCGGTGGCGCGCGAGAGGCCCTTGTTCATGGCCGCGTAGACGCCGTTGTCGGGTTCGCTGACGAATATGTCGATCTCGGCGGCGCGCGACTGCGCCAGTTCCACCGAGCCATCGGTGGAGCCGCCGTCGATGACGAGGTACTGGACCTGGAACGTGTCGGCGTGCTGCATGGCCACACTGTCCATCGTCCGGCCCAGCCCGGCGCGGTTGTTGTAGTTGACGGTGACGACCGAAATCTGGGTCATGGAGTGGCTCCCCGCCTCGGGCGGAGGCGATTGCGCGGGTTGGCGTACGTTTAGACGCTGGCGCCCCTTCCGCGCGGCTGCAACGCGGAAAATCCGGTAGCGTGGCGTGTAGATTTTCACGGAAACGCCTACGCCAACGTGGGGTAGCGCACACAGCGTGCGCGACGTGCGGGAACCTGCGCGTGCGGGGGCCTGCGGGTGATCGCTTCGCGCCAGGGCAGCGCCGCGTCAGCCCCTCACCCCCTCACCCCCTCACCCCATCAGCCCGTCACCGTGACGCGCGGATCGCCTTCGGCCATGGCGCCGATCACCGCGGCGTGCCCGAATCCTTCCTTGCGGAAGATGCCCAGCACCGCGTCGACGGCATCGGGCGCGCAAGAGACCAGCAATCCCCCGCTGGTCTGCGGGTCGGTCAGCAGCGCCTGCTGGACGTGCGACACGCCGGCATCGAGCGTGACGTCGTGGCCGTAGCTGGCCCAGTTGCGCCGCGAAGCCCCCGTGACCGCGCCCCCTTCGGCCAGCGCCGCCACGCCGGGCAGCAGGGGCACGCGGGCCATGTCGATGGTAGCGCCCAGCCCGCTGCCCCGGCAGACTTCCAGCAGGTGGCCGAGCAGGCCAAAGCCGGTCACGTCGGTGATCGCGTGCACCCCGTCGAGTTCGCCCAGCGCCTTGCCGGGCGTGTTGAGCTGCGTGGTGCTGGCGATCATCTGCCGATAGCCGTAGTCGTCCAGCGATTCCTTCTTGATGGCGGCCGAATAGACGCCCACCCCCAGCGGCTTGCCCAGCACCAGCACGTCACCGGCCCGCGCGTCGCGATTGCGGCGGACGCGGTCGGGATGCACCAGGCCCATGACTACCAGCCCATAGATCGGCTCGACCGAGTCGATCGAATGGCCGCCGGCAATCGGAATGCCGGCGGCCGCGCAGATCGATTGGCCGCCTTCCAGAACCTTGCCGATGGTCCCGGGCGACAGCTTGTCGACGGGCATGCCCACCAGCGCCAGCGCCATGATCGGCGTGCCGCCCATCGCGTAGACATCGGAAATGGCATTGGTGGCCGCAATGCGCCCGAAATCGTAGGGGTCGTCCACCACGGGCATGAAGAAGTCCGTGGTGGCCACCAGCGCCTGCGTATCGTTGAGCCGGTACACCGCCGCGTCGTCGCTGGTCTCGATGCCCACCAGCAGCCCCGGCGGCGCCGGAAATTGCCGCGTGTTGCGCAGGATGTCGCCGAGCACGCCCGGCGCGATCTTGCAGCCGCAGCCGCCGCCATGCGCCAGCGATGTCAGGCGGACTTCACCACCCCTGTGTTCGATCGATGCGGTCATCAGGCCACCCTCCGCGACGCGATGCGATAGCCGAATGCCGCCGGGTCCAGGCTGTCCAGCGTACCGGCCACGGTCTTCGCCTGCGGATACATCAGGAAGGGCACCGGCGCCAGGCCGCTGCCGGGCAGACGCACGTCATGGCCGTGGTTGTAGGCTACCCAGTTGCCTTCCCAGGCGCCGAACAGCAGCGCGCGGGCGGCCAGGACCTTGCTGTCCGTCATCGGCAGGCCGCCCGGCACCTCTTCGAGCGCCACCTTGCGGACATCGCCCGGATCGGCCGGAATCCAGCCATAGCCTGCGGCATAAAACTCGGCCCGGCAATGCTGGGCCCTGGAGATGTCGCCAGCCTTGCCGAGCGCGCGGAAGCCGCGCGGGGAATCGTCCACGCGGATACCGTACGCATCGCGCGCCGGAATGCCAGCCGCGCGCGCCAGTGCCACGAACAGGCCGTTGATGTCCGCGCACTTGCCATGCATGATGCCGCCGGTCTTGAGCATCGTCACCACGTCGCCGGTGCCGCAGCCGCGTACGCTGGCGTCGCGGCAGGTATGGTCCACCACCCACTGGTAGATGGCATGCGCGCGGCTCATGTCGTCGGTCAGGCCAGCGGTGATGGCCAGCGCGGTGTCGCGCACGATGCCGTCGGTGGGCATCAGTTGCGTGGGCCGGCGATACTCGGCCAGCGTGGCAGCGGAATCCGCCGCTTGCGCCGACCGCGCCGGATTGCGCGACGGTACCGCGCCAAGATCGACATCGCGGCCGCGCAGCGCCACGGTGCTGGTGAGCCGGGCCGACAGTGGTGCGCCGTGCGTGGCGGTGGGCCAGTCGATGACCAACATGTCCACGCCGTAGCGCCCGGTGCGCGCCGCCCGGGCCCGCGCGCCGGGCGCAATCCATTCGTTCGATACGGTGCGCTGATAGTCGCCAAGGTGCGGGGCGGCGACGGGCAGCCACACCGTGGCCGGCGCCGCGGCGGCCGGCAGGTGCACTTCGGTGGTCAGTTCGTAGACGCGCCAGCCGGCGGAGGCCGGATACGGGTCGGCGGGAGAGGAGGGGGCGCAGAAAGCCGGGCCGACGCCCGCGCCAATGGAAACCGGTACTGCGGCACCCAGCCGCAGGAATGCGCGTCTGTCCATGATGATTCCTCTGGATGAGAAGTTCGAGACTCGAAACATGCCCAACCGCTGCTTATGCATGGTAGGTCATGCGCGTGGCAACAGGGAAATCGGCGGCAAACCGAAGAGGAATGGCGGAAAGCAGCAGGAGTCGAACCTACCTGGGAACGGCTGGCGCCCCCAACCGGGTTTGAAGCCCGGCCGCATCACCGGATACGGATGCCTTCCCTTGCGGATCTATGACGGCGCTGGCCGGGCAGGCGTGGCCAGCGGGCGCCATTCACTATCGGGGCGCAGCATGCGCGCATTGCCCACGCGGCGAGTGTATCCCGCGCGATCAAAGAACTCCAGAACCTGGATCGTGCGCTTGCGGCCCAGCCCCACGGCATCGCGAAACGCAATCACCTCCACGTGGCCCTGCGCCGCGGCCATCGTGCCGAACAGCCGGGCCATGGTTTCGATGGCCGCTTCGGCATAGAACAGGTCGCGCACCACCTGATGCAGCGTGCCCTGGCGCGCCAGCTTGCGCAGCACCTGGCGCACCTGTTCCTCGGGCGCGCCCAGCGCCACCGCATGCTCGCGCACCCAGGGCGGGTCGAAGCCCCCCGCCGCCACGCGCGGCAGCAACTGCGCGGCCAGCGCCTGTTCGGCATCGGTGAAGGTGATGGCGTGGCCCGGCAGGCGCAGCCATCCGCCATGCCGTTCCACGGCATGCTGCTGCAGCAGCGTGTCGAGCAGGGCGGACCACAGCGCGTCGGGAATCGGCGCGCCCGCAAATGCCACCCGGCGCAGCGAACCGGCGCCCAGACCGGGCTCGTCGGGCATGCGCGCATGGAAGGCCGTCACCGTGTCCAGCACGCCGCTGCGCAGCGTATCGAGATAGCGCGACAGGATCAGCGTCTCGCCGATACGCAGCACGGCGGGCGGCATCGTCATGGCGCTGGCCGGCAGGCCTGTCAGGCGTACCAGCCGGGCCTCGGCCACGCCGTGCGGCGCATGGTCCAGCAACGGCAGGATGCCGGCGCCGCCGAGCATTTGCTCCACTGCCAGCAGCCAGGCAAGACGCCCGGGCGCACGACGATGCCGCTCGGGTGCGACGTTGTCGAGCACCACGCCGCCGCCCACGGTCTGCGTGGCCTGCGGATTGCGCAGGATGAAGTGGTCGCCGGCCACCGCGCAGACCGGCGCGGCGAATACAAGCTGGGCCAGCGCCGTGCCGCCTGGCTCCAGGGCTTCGCAGTCGAGCAGCACGGCATTGGCCATGCGATGCGCGGCGCCAAGATGGACGTGCAGCGGCGACCAGTGACCGATCCGCGAACCGGCGCCCGGATGCAGCGTGAGCCGGACGTCGATGCGCGTCACCGGCGCCATCAGGGCCGGATCGACGATCCAGTCGCCGCGATGGATGTCTGCCTTGTCGATGCCGGCCAGGTTCAGCGCGCAACGCTGGCCCGCCAGGCCGGCCTCCGCCGGCCGGTGCTGGGCGTGGATGCTGCGCACGCGGGCGGGCAGGCCCGACGGCGCCACCTGCATCACGTCGCCCACCGCCACCCGGCCGCCGAACACGGTGCCGGTGACGACCGTGCCATGACCGCCCAGCGTGAACACGCGATCCACCGCCAGGCGGAACAGCCCGTCGGCGCCATGGGCCGGCGTATGCTGCGCGGTGTCCTGCAGCCATGTGCGCAGCGCCGCGACGCCGGGATCGGCATCGTCGGTGGCATTGAGCGGGAACACGTCGGCGCCGGCATAGGGGGTGCCGGCCAGCAGCGCCTCGATCTCGCCGCGCACGCTGGCCAGCTGCGTGGCATCGGCCCGGTCGGCCTTGGTCAGTGCCACCACGGCGCGCGGCACGCCCAGTCGCTCGACGATGGCCAGGTGCTCGCGCGTCTGCGGCATGACGCCATCATCGGCGGCCACCACCAGCAGGGCCAGGTCGATGCCGCTGGCCCCGGCGGCCATCGTATGAATCAGGCGTTCGTGGCCGGGCACGTCGATATAGCCGAGCACGTCGCCATCCGGCAGCGGCGTGTAGGCATAGCCAAGCTCGATCGAGATGCCGCGCGCCTTCTCTTCCTTGAGCCGATCGGTATCGACGCCGGTCAGCGCGCGCACCAGCGTGGTCTTGCCGTGATCGATATGTCCGGCCGTGCCGACGATCATGAACGCAGCGCCTCCGCCAGCAGGGGCCACTGCGCCGCGAACGCGGCTTCGTCCCCAGCTTCCAGGCAGCGCAGGTCCAGCCATAGCGCGTCTTCGCTGACGCGGCCGATCACCGGGCGCGGCAGCGCGCGCAGCGCGGCTTCCAGCTGCTGCAGACGCCGGCCGGTACGCTTGCCGGCGTCGCGCGGGCAACTGACCAGCCCGAAGCTGGCCAGTTGCCCGCCGGGCATCGCTCCGCTGCCGATCTGGCTGACCATGGGAACGGCCGCGACCTGCCAGCCATCGCCCAACGGCGCCTGGACCACGGGCCGCAGGCGCTCGGCCATGGCCGCCATCTCGCCGGACGGCCGCGCCAGCAGGCGCAGCGTGGGCAGCGACTGCACCAGCGTGTCCGGATCGCGATACAGCCGCAGCACCGGCTCCAGCGCGGCGAGCGTGAGCTTGCCCACGCGCAGCGCGCGCTTGAGCGGGTTCTTCTTGATCTTCGCGATCAGGTCGGCTCGTCCGACGATCAGGCCGGCCTGGGGGCCGCCCAGCAGCTTGTCGCCGCTAAAGGTGACCAGGTCCGCGCCTGCGGCGATGGTCTCGCGCACCGTGGTCTCGCGCGGCAGGCCCCACTGGGAGAGGTCGGTCAGCGTGCCGCTGCCCAGATCCACCACCACGGGCAGGCCCAGCGGCTGGGCAATGCGCGCCACGTCGGCCACCTCCACGCTGCGCGTGAAGCCCGTGATCTCGTAGTTGCTGCAATGCACCTTCATCAGCAGCGCGGTACGTGCGCCAATGGCGTTGGCGTAGTCGTGCGGATGCGTGCGGTTGGTCGTGCCGATCTCCACCAGCTTGACGCCGGCGCGCTGCATGACATCGGGAATGCGGAAGGCGCCGCCGATTTCCACCAGTTCGCCGCGCGATACCACCACCTCCCGCCGCTGCGCCAGCGTGTTGAGCATCAGCAGCACGGCCGCCGCGTTGTTGTTGACCACCGTGGCGGCCTGCGCGCCGGTCAGTTCGCACAGCAGGTCGGCGACCAGATCGTCGCGGTCGCCACGGCCGCCGGTGTCCAGGTCGAATTCGAGATTGGCCGGCGTGGTCATGGCGCGGACGACCGCCTGCACGGCGCCGTCGGGCAGCAGTGCCCGGCCCAGGTTGGTATGCAGCACGGTGCCCGTCAGGTTGAACACGGCGCGCATGCGCGGCTCGGCGTCGCGTGCCAGTTGCGCGGCCAGGGCCGCGCACAGCGCGTCGTCGCCGATGGCCTGGCGCGCGAGCTGCCCGGCCACGGCCTGGGCGCGCAGCGCGTCGAGCAGGCGGCGCAGGGCGCTGGTGGCCGGTGCCCGGCCGTAGCGGTCCAGCAACGGCTGCAGGCCCGGCAGCCGCAGCACGCGGTCGACCGATGGGATGTCTGCGGGGCGGGCGGGCATCGACACGGTGTCGTTCATCCGCGCGCCTCCGGCATCGCCACGCCGCCGTCACCGTCTTCGTCATCGGCCAGCCATAGCAGCGGGTTGCCGTTGGCGCGGCCGAAGCCCGCTTCGCCCATCATCACGTCGAGCGCCAGAGAGGCCAGGTCGTCGGCCAGCGGCTCGACCATCGGGTCCTTCTCCATGTAGGCGATCTTGCGGTAGTGATGGCATTGCCCGCAGGTCTCGGCCTTGAGCGCGTCGCCCTGGCCTTCGACGGCGTAGTAGCTGATGCCCTCGGTGGTTTCGCAATGGCTGCACTTGACGCGCACCATGTGCCATTCGGTGGCGCACAGGCCGCAGTGCAGATAGCGCAGCCCCTGGTAGCGCCCGCCGATGCGCACGATGCTGGCCACCGGCGGCGTGCCGCAGACCGGGCAGACCGTGTGGACGTCCAGCATCGGCAGGTCCTGCTCGCGCAGTTGGCTGGCCAGCACGGTGCGGTCCAGTTGCAGGGCCGCCATCAGCAGCGGCGCGGTGGCGGTGTCGATGGGGCTGTCGGCCGCATGGCGCAGCCCCAGCAGCCCCTGCACGGCGTTGGCCAGCGCATCGGCCGGCATCGCACGCAGGGTTGCCAGCGGGGCCGCGAGTTCAGGGCAGGTGGTGGCCAGCCGGTCGAACAGCGCGGCGGCCGCATGGGGCGCGCCGGCGTCCTGCGCGGGCAGCAGCGGCATGCAGTGCTCGCCAGCACGGTCGATGGCTGCGGGGGTGAGGGCCGCGAAACCGGGAGACCCGGCGAGCGACTGCGCCACCACATGCTGCGCGTCGGCCACGGCGGCCATCAGCAGCAGGTAGGGGCCGATCGGGTTGCCGGGCGCCAGCTGGCGCAGCCGCTGGGCCCGCGCGGCAAACACCTCCGCGCGATCGGGCAGCCGCACACGCGCGATGGCGATGTGGTCGATCGATTCGATTTCCGCCGGCTCCAGAATGCGCTGCACCATCCGTCGTCATCCTCTGGCAGTCCGGCGTGTCTGGCGTATCGGCTTCCCGCCACCGGCCCGCTATTTGTCGCCCGGCCGGAAGGTCTCCCGGAACCAGGTGCGATGATGTTTCCACGCCCAGCCGGGCGTGACCGTTCCGCGCGTCATGGCCTGCACGGAACCCTTGACCCATACGGCTGCATAGATGTGGACAATGATGCCGCAAATCAGCGCGAAGGCGCAAACGGCATGCACGACCGACGCCACCCGCAGGGCCCAGATCGGGAAGAACGCCGAGAAGTAGGTGCGCCAGATGACGATGCCGCTCAGCAGCAACAGCACCAGGCAGCCCACCATCAGGAAGAACAGCAGCTTCTGGCCGGCGTTGTAGCGGCCCACGTCGGGCAGGTTTTCCTCGTGGTTGGTCAGGACGTCGCGTCCGTGGCGCAGCCATTCGCGGTCGCTCCATGTCAGCAGGTTGTGGTGCCAGAACTTCACGGCCAGGATCAGGAAGGCCAGGAACATCACCACGCCCAGGAACGGGTGCAGGATGCGCGTCCAGGTGCCACCGCCGAACAGCGCGCTCATCCAGAACATCGACGGATGGAACAATGCCAGTCCGGACAGCGCCAGCAGCACGAACGTGAGCGCGACGATCCAGTGGTTGGTGCGTTCGCCCGCGGTGTAGCGGCGGATGGTTGCCTCGCGGCGCTTATCGATTCTCATCGCGGACCTCCTCGGGGGGCACCACTTCATCGGGCGTGCCGCGCGGCCGGGGGTTGTCGCGGCCCCAGCGCACGATCTCGTCCTCGGCCGCCGCTTCATCCTCGGGGCCGGTCTCGTTCGGGCCCACGCGGATGTAGTGGAAGAAGCCGGCCAGCGCCGCGATGGCCATGCCGGCCACCGCCAGCGGCTTGGCCAGGCCCTTCCACAGGCTCACCAGCGGGCTGATATGCGGATCGTCGGGCAGGCCGTGGTACAGGCTCGGCTGGTCGGCATGGTGCAGTACGTACATCACGTGGGTGCCCGACACGCCGGCCGGGTTGTACAGGCCGGCCTTCTCGAAGCCGCGCGACTTCAGGTCGACGATGCGTTCCTCGGCATGCTGGATCATGTCGGTCTTGGTGCCGAACACGATGGCGCCGGTCGGGCAGGTCTTCACGCAGGCCGGCTCCTGGCCCACGGCCACGCGGTCGGAGCACAGCGTGCACTTGTAGGCCTTGTGGTCCTGCTTGGAGATGCGCGGGATGTTGAACGGGCAGCCCGTGATGCAATAGCCGCAGCCAATGCAGTTTTCCTCGTGGAAGTCGACGATGCCGTTCGCGTACTGCACGATGGCGCCCGGCGCCGGGCAGGCCTTCAGGCAGCCCGGGTCCTCGCAGTGCATGCAGCCGTCCTTGCGGATCAGCCATTCGAGATTGCCGTTCGGGTTCTCGTACTCGGCAAACCGCATAAGCGTCCACGTATGCTCGTCCAGGTCGGCCGGATTGTCATAGACGCCCACGTTGGTGCCCACATCGCCGCGCAGGTCGTTCCACTCCATGCACGCCGCCTGGCAGGCCTTGCAGCCGATGCACTTGGTGGTGTCGATCAGCTTGGCCACGCTGCCCGTCACGGGCTCGCGCACGCTGGGCGACGGCGTGGTGGTGGCCGACCGGCGCACGATATCCAGGGACTGTAGTGCCATGTCGGTCTCCTATGCCCGTTCGACCTTGACCATGAACGACTTGAACTCGGGCGTCTGGGTGTTGCCGTCGCCGACGAACGGCGTCAGCGTGTTGGCCAGGAAGCCCGGCTTGGTCAGCCCGGTAAAGCCCCAGTGCAGCGGTATGCCAACCATGTGCACGGTCTTGCCATCGATCCTGAACGGCTTGATGCGCTTGGTCACCAGCGCCACGGCGCGGATGTAGCCGCGCATCGACGTCACCTTGACGCGGTCGCCGGCCTTGACGCCCACCTGTTTGGCCAGTTCCTCGCCAATTTCCACGAACTGTTCGGGCTGCAGGATGGCGTTGATGCGCGCGTGCTTGGTCCAGTAGTGGAAGTGCTCGGTCAGGCGATACGTGGTGGCGATGACCGGATAGGCATCGGGCTTGCCGAACTGCGCCCAGTCGTCCTTGAACACGCGCGCCGCCGGGTTGCTGATGACCTTGGAGTCCTTGCCATTGAGCGGGTTGTAGCCAAGCGGGTTCTCGAACGGCTCGTAGTGCTCGGGGAACGGCCCCTCCACCATGGTCTGCCGCGCAAAGAACCGCGCCACGCCTTCGGCCTGCATGATGAACGGGCCCATGCCGTTGGCCGGGTCTTCGTCGAGCTTGAAGTCGGGCGTGTCGAAACCGGTCCAGCTCTTGCCGTTCCACGCGATCAGCTTGCGCGCCGGATTGAACGGCTTGCCGCTCACGTCGCACGACGCGCGGTTGTACAGCACGCGGCGGTTGGCCGGCCAGGCCCACGACCAGTTCAGGTTCTGGCCGATGCCGGTGGGGTCGCTGTTGTCGCGCTTGGCCATCTGGTTGCCGGCCTGCGTCCACGACCCGCAGTAGATCCAGCAGCCGCTCATGGTGCTGCCGTCGGCCTGCAGCTCGCCAAAGCTGTTGAGCTGCTCGCCGGCCTTGCGCACCACCTTGGTCGGGTCCTTCGGGTCCACCAGGTCGGTCAGGGCCCTGCCCGAATACTCCTTGGCCAGTTCCTCGGGCGAAGGCGAGTGCGGCACCGCATAGGGCCACCAGAGGTTGACGATCGGATCGGGATACTTGCCGCCTTCCTTCTGGTACATGGCGCGGATGCGCAGCCACAGCGCCGCCATGATCTCGATGTCGCTGCGCGCCTCGCCCGGCGGATCGGCGCCCTGCCAGTGCCATTGCAGCCAGCGCGACGAATTGACCAGCGCGCCGTTTTCCTCGGCAAAGCAGGTGGTGGGCAGGCGGAACACCTCGGTCTGGATCGACTTCGAATCGACGTTGTTCGATTCGCCGTAATTTCGCCAGAATTCGCTGGTCTCGGTGGCCAGCGGGTCCATCACCACCATGAACTTGAGCTGGCTCAGGCCCTTGAGCAGCTTGGCCTTGTTGGGCGCCGCCGCCAGCGGGTTGAAGCCCTGCAGGATGTAGCCGTTGATGCGCCCGGCGTTCATCATCTCGAACACCTGCAGCATGTCGTATGGCTTGTCGAGCTTGGGCAGGTAGTCGAATGCCCAGTTGTTGTCCCTGGTGGCCGCCGGCCCCCACCAGGCCTTCATCAGGCTCACGTGGAACTTGCCGTAGTTCTGCCAGTAGCTGAGCTGGTTGGGCCGCAGCGGCTTGAACGAGCGGGCCTCGATGTACTTGCCGTAGTCCGTCTCGGAGTCTGACGGCAGCGTCAGGTACCCGGGCAGCAGGTTGGTCATCAGGCCCAGGTCGGTCAGGCCCTGGATGTTCGAGTGCCCGCGCAGCGCGTTCATGCCGCCGCCGGCAATGCCGATATTGCCCAGCAGCAGCTGCACCATGGCGCCGGTGCGGATCATCTGCGAGCCGATCGAGTGCTGCGTCCAGCCCAGCGCGTACATGATCGTCATGGCGCGGTCGGGCGTGGCCGTCGAGGCCATCATCTCGCAGACCTTCAGGAACCTGTCCTGCGGCGTGCCGCAGACGCGTTCCACCATCTCCGGCGTATAGCGCGCGTAGTGGGCCTTCAGCAACTGGTAGACGCAACGCGGGTGGGCCAGCGTGGGGTCGGTCTTCACGAACCCGTCGTCGCCCATTTCCCAGTCCCAGGTTTCCTTGAGGTAGTGGCGCTTCTCGGCGTCGTAGCCCGAGAAGATGCCGTCCTTGAACTGGTAATCCTCGCGGACGATGAACGACATGTCCGTGTAGTTCTTCACGTACTCGTGCTGGATCTTGTCGTTTTCCAGCAGCCAGCGGATCACGCCGCCCAGGAACACGATGTCGGTGCCGGTGCGGATCTGCACGTAGTAGTCCGCCACCGACGCCGACCGCGTGAAGCGCGGGTCCACCACGATCAGCCGCGCCTTGTTGTGCGCCTTGGCCTCGGTGACCCACTTGAATCCGCACGGGTGTGCCTCGGCGGCATTGCCGCCCATGATCAGGATGACGTCCGCGTTCTTGATGTCGACCCAATGGTTCGTCATCGCGCCACGGCCAAACGTCGGGGCAAGACCTGCCACCGTCGGGCCGTGTCAGACACGAGCCTGGTTGTCGAATCCCAGCATGCCAAGACTGCGGATAGTCTTGTGCGTGATGTAACCCACCTCGTTGCTGCTGGCGGACGCCGCCAGCATCGCGGTACTGAGCCAGCGGTTGACCGTGGCGCCCTGCTCGTTCTTCTCGATGAAGTTGGCGTCGCGGTCCTGCTTCATCAGCTTGGCGATGCGGTCCAGCGCGTCGTCCCACGTCATGCGCTGCCACTTGTCAGAGCCCGGCGCGCGGTACTCGGGGTATTGCAGGCGGTTGGGACTATGGATGAAGTCGATCAGGCCGGCCCCCTTGGGGCACAGCGTGCCGCGGTTCACCGGGTGATCGGGGTCGCCTTCGATATGGATGATGCTGGCCTTCGCGTTCTTGGCATTGTCGCCAAGGCTGTACATCAGCAGCCCACACGCCACCGAGCAATAGGGACATGTATTGCGGGTCTCGGTGGTGCGCGCCAGCTTGTAGGCCCGCACCTCCGCCAGCGCCACGTCGGGCGCGAACCCGATCAGCGCCAGGCTTGACCCCGCCAGCGACGCTCCCGTGAACTTCAGGAACTGTCGGCGGTTCATCGTAACCATGGGTACACCTCCTGGGACCGGACCGCCGTCCGGTCATGGACGTTCTGCGAGGACAAGACGAGTATAGGCAATAGTGGCGTTTTCGCTATGTGCGGTGCGGGATTGTGACGGGAAGGGCTATCTTCCGCGTCACATATGGCTTTACGCGTGGGCGCTACGGGGGCCATGGCCCACGGCCGTTCGAAATCGGCTCATGCAGCGCGCACTGCATCAAAAATGTAACAACTATGTATGCCAAATATTACAAATTCGTCACCTGTCAATGCCCCTGATGTGGGTTATGCGGCGCAAGTCGAGTCGGACACACTCCACGCCGCCTGGTAATGCGGTTGCATAAAGCCTGCGTGTGATGTATTAGGCGCGCCAGTCGGTCCGGGGCAGCCCAGGCCGGAAGAACCTGGCACGTGGCGCGTCGAAATCAACCAAAGAAAGAGACAACAGGGATGAAATCGAGACTTCTTTTGACGGGTCTGGCCGCTGTCGTGCTGACGGCGTGCGGGGGTGGAGGGGATGGCGGCAACGGCGGCAACGGCGGCACAGCGACGCCTGCGGCCACCACGACCAAAATCAGTGGTACGGCAGCGACCGGTGCCGCCATGGCCAACGTGACGGTAACCGCCAAGTGCGCATCCGGCGGCGGCAGCGCGGTGACCGCTTCCGACGGCACGTTCACGATCAATATCGACAATGCCACCCGCCCCTGCGTGCTGAGCGCGACGGCGGCGGACGGCACGGTCCTTCATTCGGTCGTGGAAGCGGGTTCGGGAACCAGCGTCACGGCAAATGTCTCGCCGTTCACGGAATTGCTGACTGCTGCGCTCGCTCAGGGCAGTACCGACAAGTTTTTCAGCCAGTTCGATGCCGCCGCCCAGGCGCGCCTGACGGCGTCCAGCCTGTCGACGGCGACCGATACGGTGCGCCTGACGCTGACTGGCGTGGTTGACCTGGCTGGCGTGGACCCGCTCAAGGGGGCCTTGGTTGCCGCCAACAACGGCAAGCCTGGCAACGCCATGGACCAGTTGCTCGACCAATTGCGTGATCGGCTTGCCACGTCCCGGGCAACGGTGGCGGACCTGGCGACCGCCATCGGCAGCAATGCGGGCTCCGAGGCCATCGGCACGATCCTGAAGACCGCTTCGGCAACATGCGCCGGGCTGCGGACCGGCGACTACGTGTTGCTGGCCCCAGGGGGTACGGTCGGTGCATTGTCGATCGATGCCAAGGCGCTGACGCTGACGCCCAAAGCCATGACAAACGTGCCGGCAAACGTCGTGGCCCCGCTGGCGACGGTTGCTTCGCTGGCAATGTCGCCGGCTTCCGGCGAAGCATGCCGCTTCGATGTCGATAACAACGCCTTCAGCATGCTGGTGTCGTCGGCGGGCATTGCCCTGGCGATGCCGAGCGCAGGGACGGTCTCCGCGCCCAATGGTGCGCCGGCCGTGATCGTCCCAGTTCAGCAGTTGTCCCTGGCAGAACTTGCAGGCAACTGGAACGCCTTCGCAATGGTTGGTGCGGGTGGCGCCAGCTTTACGACAGCGCGTGCGACCTTCACGCTGGATGCCAATGGCAAGATGACGGCCGGTTCGACCTGCAACGACGACAATGCGTGCGCGGCCTGGACTGGCAATGAACTGTCTACCGTTACGAAACAGCCGGGAGGCTACTTCCTGATTACCGATGTGACGGGCACCAGCGTAGGCGTGGCATTCAAGGGGACTGACGGCCAGGTGACGGCGGTAATCAGCCAGCAGACCGGGCTGATGATCGCCACCAAGCAGGTTTCACGCGACCTGCCGGTAGTGGGTGCGACCAATGCCTACTGGGACTATGTCACCTTCGGCGACATGTCGAGCCAGTTCACGAAGGCATCGACCCGCATCACCTCGGTCGACACCGTGAATGGCACGTACACCCGTACCCGTATCGAAGACAATCGTCTGGACATGTGGCGGCAGAACTATCCGCTGACCGGCTTGCGCTATCGCGCTCGCAGCGTGGGTGCCGACGAGGCGGTCCAGCTGACGCTGGGCAACACCGGCATCGGTGTGAATCTTGGTCTGCACGTGACGAAACCGTATTTCGACATCTCCGTGAACCGGCCGAAGTGATGGCCTGACAACGGCCTGACGGCCCAATGCCTGAAACGAAAAAACCCGCTTTCGCAGCGGGTTTTTTCTTTCTTCAGCTGCGGTCGGACACCCCCCCATCAAAAATCCACCTTCTGCCCCGGTTCCGGCACGATCACCGCCGTGGCGGCCGATGTACCGAGCGCCGTCTTCAGTTCGGCGGGCGTGCCGCGCAGCATCGGGCTGGTGCCGTAGTGCATGGGGATCGCGTACCTGGGCCGGATGAAGTCGCGCAGCGCGATGGCGGCGTCCTGCGGGCCCATCGTGAAGTGGCCGCCGATCGGGATCAGCACCAGGTCGGGCTTGTAGCGGTCGGCCACCATCATCATGTCGCCGTAGAGCCCCGTATCGCCCATGTGCCAGATCTTGAAGCCGTTCTCCATCTCGATGATGTAGCCCACGGGCTCGCCGCCGTAATGGGTTTCGTCCTTGCCGGTGGCGGGATTCTTCCAGACCAGTTCCGACGAATGCTCGGCGTGCACGGCCGTGATTTTCGGACCGTTGTCGCCCAGCGGTGCGATGGTGCCGCTCTTGCCGAAGCGCATGGCCTGGGTGGCCGGCAATTGTCCCAGCGTAACCAGCTGCTGGCTCAGGCCGCCGGCATTCCACAGCGGTGCGTTGGTGAGCTTTGCCAGCGCGACGGCATCGCCCAGGTGGTCGCCATGCGCGTGCGTGACCAGGATCAGGTCGACCTTGCCCAGCGCGGTCAACTGCTTGTATTCGGCGGGCGTCTTCGGATTGCCGGTCAGCCATGGGTCGACGACGATGACCTTGCCGCCCGGCGTTGTGATGCGCATGGCCGACTGGCCCAGCCACAGGACTTCGGTCTTGCCCGCGGCCACTGGCGCCGTGGCCGTGGCCGCGGCGGCCGGCTGTGCCGGCACGGGTGGAGGCGAAACACTGGTGGCGCAGGCGCCGAGCAGCCCGATGGCGCCAGCCAGCAGCAGGCGTGGCGCACAGGATGGCAGGCGCGAAAGCCCCGGAAGGCGGCGTGTGATCATGGTCGTCCCTGGTTGAATTTGTCTCGACATTGCCAAAACCGCACCGCTTCAGGGGGGGATTCGCGCAGGCACTGAGGCGTTGCGAGGTGGAGTATTTGCATGCGCCGATGCGCTGTCAACCGGCGTTTCCCAGCAGGGCCGGGCCGGACGCCGCAGGAAGTTGTAACGCCAAATTCAAGAAACGGCGATCCGTGCGCGCGGGCAGGCCGTCCGGCGGGCAGCGATGTCTCCCTGCGCTTACATCTGCTCACGACGGCGTAACCCACTGTAATCATCGGGCGTCCATCATGCATTCCGTAGAGAGGGCCAAGGTTGGCCCGACTGAAGGACTGAAAGATGCGCAAGTCGATTCGTTACACCGGTATCGCTGTCCTGAGTGCCGCCATGCTGGTCGCCGGGACCGCCTCGGCCCACGACCGCTATCACCGTGGCGGTGGCGGATCTTCGGCAGGTGCCGCCATTGCGGTGGCGGCCGTGGCAGGCCTGGCGCTGGGCGCGCTGGTGGCCAGCAGCCAGCCGGTCTACGCCGCGCCGGCGCCGGTCTACGCGCCGCCGCAGCCGGTGGCCTATGCCGCGCCGGCCGTGCCGCCGGGCTACTGCTATAGCAACTACCAGGGTGGCTACGTGCCGTGCGGCCGTCCGGCGCCGGTGCAGTACGCCCCGCCGCAGCAGTACTACGGCTATTGAGGCAGGCAGTACAGGCAAAACCGTCGCCGTGGGCCGGATCGACGCCGGCCCTCGTCGGCCGGCGCTGCCCGAGGGGTATCTGAAGCGGCAGGACTGCGGCCTCAGGTCGAACCTTTGGCGGGGGCAGGGGCAGCCGATGGCGCGGGCGCATGCTCGACGTCGATGCCCCAGTCGCCGTGTTCGTACCAGTCGGCGCCCAGCAGTTCCATCGGATGCTGCGTCCGGCTCGACCCGTTGCCGCAGCCCATGGCATCGACCGCGCAGTACTTGTCGCAGCCCCAGCAGATGCGCTCGGGATGTTTCGGATGAATCGGAAATTTCTTGGCCATGGCGAATAGGCGGACGTGCGGGGTAATGGCGCACGCCGACGCCATCCGATCGTAGTCCGTTCATCACGAGAATTTGGCGATATGGCTATTCGCTTTGCGCTGCATCAAACGCAGATCCACGACGTGGAATCAGCCCACGGCCGCCTCTCTGAAGTAAGCAGCCCATGCACAGCCGCCGTCCCGGGCAATGCTTACAACCGTGAGTAGCCGCTGCCATCCGGCGGTGCCTTGCCTGACTGCAGGATGACGAAATGTCTGTCGTCGTGCGCACCCGGACACTGGAACGGCGTTTGCGTGACAGGCGGGGGAGTCCCCTTGTGCTTCCGCCCGGGCTGGGGGGGTGACTAACGGTTCGATGGAGGAAACCATGCGGAAGACGACAACGACGGCAGCAGCACTGGCCCTGGTGATGATGATGCTCGGCGGCTGTACGGCAGCTGGCAGTGGTACGGGCTCCGGCTCGGTGGCAGGCTCCGGCGCCGTGACCCCGACCGATTCGGGCTCGCGCAGCGGCCATTACGGCGGCGGCTATGGCTCGGCCCCCAGCGGCAGCTCGAGCGGCAGCACCAGCGGCAGCGGCGCCACTTCGGGCAGCTCTTCGCGCTGAGCCCGAACCGGTTGGCGCACAGGCAGTAAAGGGCGGGCCCGCGTGGCCCGCTTTTGCATGGCTTCCGCCCTGGGCCGCCGCCCTGGGCCGCGAGATCTCTAGCGCCGGCGCATTACAAGATATAGCCCCGCCGCCGCGATGGCCATGCCGGGCCAGGCCATCGGCGCCAGCGATTCGCCAAGCAGGACGAACGCGATGACCGCCGTGGCCGGGGGCACCAGGAAGAACAGCGCCGACACGCGCGACGCCTCGCCATGCCGGATCATCGCCAGCAGCAGCGAGATCGCCACCAGCGAGTTGCCGACGACCAGGTACGCCAGCGACCCGAACAGGCCTGGCGTCCATTGCACGTGCATCGGTTCCAGCCACCAGGCCAGCGGGGCGGTGACCAGCAACGCCACGGTGTACTGCACGGTGTTGGCCAGTACCGGATGCACAGGCGCGCCGAAGCGTTTTTCCCATAGCGTGCCGCTGGTCATTGCCAGCAGCGCCAGCAGCGCGAAAGTGAGGCCCAGCGGCGACGTCATCTGCACCGGGGACCTGGCCGTGATGACCATCACGGCACCGGCCACCCCGAGCGCCAGCCCCGCCCACCGCACGCGGTCCACGCGCTCGCCGGCGATGGCTGGCGCCAGCAGCCCGATCAGGATCGGCTGTTGCGACGTGACCAGCGCCACCGCGCCCGCCGACATGCCGAGCTTGAGGCTTAGATAGGTGCACGCAAAATAGCCGGCCTGGATCAGCAGGCCAATCATCGCCAGATGCAGCCAGGGCGCCAGGCCGCGCGGCATCGGTGGGCGCAGCCACAGGCAGGGGCCGATCAGCAGCGCCACCACGCAGGCGTAGCGCAGCGCTAGGAATGTCAGCGGATCGGCATACTGCAGGCCCAGCTTCAGAAAGACGAAGCCGCAGGACCACAGCAGCAGGAACAGGGCGGGCGCGACGCGCAGCCAGAGCGGGGTGGCCGGCGCCTGCAACGTGCGTTCTGGCATGGACGAGGGGCCCGGACGGCGGCCATGGCGGGGATCAGGCGCAACGATAACATCGGACGCCTGCTGCATTGCCGCACTGCCGGGGATGCGCCCGCGCGCCACGGCCGCGTATGCGCCATGTCGCCGCAATGATGGTCGAGGCGGGTGTCGTCAGGTGCCCATCATCGGCGAGGGTCGTGTGCTAGATTAGGCGCCGGCTCCCGGCATGGGGAGTAACCGGTGTGGCGGGATTCCCATGGACTCACTGATCACGGCGGCGGCGCGCGCGCTGGCGGCCGGCGACCCGCTTGGCGCGCTGAACCGCATCGCCCTGCGCGATGACGCCTCCGCGCTGGCCCTGCGCGGCATTGCCATGTCGCAGCTGGGCGATTTCACGCGTGCCCGCGCGCTGTTGCGCGGCGCGGCGCGCGCCTTTGGCCCCCGGGAACATATCGCGCGGGCCCGCTGCACCGTGGCCGAAGCCGAGATCGCGCTGGTCTCGCGCGACCTTGGCTGGCCCGCCAGGGCGCTGGATACTGCCTGGCGCGTGCTCGACACCCATGGCGACACGCTCAACGCCGCGCATGCGCGCTACCTGATCGCGCGGCATCACCTGCTTACCGGCCAGCTCGACGATGCCGAGCAGACCATCGCCACGATCGATCCCGCACCGTTGCCGCCCGCCCTGCGCGCAGCGCACGAACTGGTGGCGGCCGGCATCGCCATGCGTCGCGTGTCGTTCACGCCTGCGCGCGATGCCTTGCAGCGTGCCGGCATCGCGGCGCGGCAGGCCGGCATTCCCGCGCTGATGGCGGAAGTCGATGGCGCCCTGGACACGCTGCGCGCGCCGGTGGCACGTCTGCTGGCGCGGGGCACGGAACAGCCATTGCGGCTCGATGCGGTGGAAGCCTGGTTTGCGTCCGGTGCCCTGATCGTCGATGCCTGCCGCATGGCCGTGCGGCAGCGCTGCGCCGTCGTGCCGCTGGCGCGGCGGCCGGTGCTGTTTGCGCTGGCCCGCGCGCTGGCGCAGGCGTGGCCCGGCGACGTGCCGCGCGACGCGCTGATCGCCACGGCCTTCCGCATGCGACACCCCGACGACACGCACCGCGCACGCCTGCGCGTGGAAATCGGACGGCTGCGCAAGGCCCTGGGCGAACTGGCGCGCATTCACGCGACGCCGCAAGGGTTTGCGCTGCTACCGCCTGCGGGGGTCGAGATCGTGGTGATGACGCATCCTGTCGAGCAAGCCCACGCGGCGGTGCTGGCGTGTCTGGCCGATGGCGAATCGTGGTCGAGTTCGGCACTGGCGCTGGCACTGGGCACCAGCCAGCGCACGGTGCAGCGGGCGCTCGACGTGCTGGCCGGGGCGGGCAAGGTCCAGCCTGTGGGCGGCGGCCGCACGCGCCGCTGGATGACGCCGCCGATGGCCGGATTCGCGACGGCCTTGTTACTCCCGCCGCCGCTGCCCGGCGCGTAGCATGGTTTCCAGATCCACCACGCAGGCGCGCAGCCATGCGCCGCTTGCAAACGTCCAAAGGAAATCATCATGAAGCGTATTGCCGCAGAGATTGTCCAGGAGTACGGTCCCTTCCCGGGTGTCGATCATGTCCACGGCCTGACGTACGACGGCAAGCAGGTCTGGTTCGCCGTGGGCGACCGGCTGCTGGCGCTCGACCCCGCCACCGGCAAGGCCGGGCACGCGATCAGCGTGCCCGCGCATGCCGGCACGGCGTTCGATGGCCGGTATCTGTTCCAGATTGCCGAGCGCCGCATCCAGAAGATCGATCCGCAGACCGGGGCGGTGGTGGCAACGATTCCGGCGCCGGGAAACGGCAATGACTCGGGGCTGGCCTGGGCCGAAGGGTCGCTCTGGGTGGGCCAGTATCGTGACCGCAAGATCCACGAGATCGATCCCGGCACCGGCGCGATTCGCCGCACCATCGAATCGAGCCGCTTTGTTACCGGCGTGACGTGGGTCGATGGCCAGCTCTGGCACGGCACGTGGGAGAACGACCAGAGCGAACTGCGCCATGTGGATCCGCAATCTGGCAAGGTGCTCGAAGCGGTGGAGATGCCGGCCGGCATGGCCGTGTCGGGTCTGGAGTCGGATGGCGGTGACCGCTTCTATTGCGGTGGCGGCGACAGCGGCAAGGTGCGCGCGGTGAAGCGGCCGAGGTAAGCACCTAACCCCCAACGCCTCTCCCGCCCTGCGGGAGGGGATAGCCAGTCGGGATCGGTGCCGGGGGCGTCAGACCTGAATGAAGTCGTGCGGCGACGGCGCGGCGCTTTTGGGCGTCTCGCCAATCATTTCCAGCACCGTGGATTCGATCATGTAGGACATCGCGGTCAGGGCCAGGTCGTTGGGTTCCTCGCCGAACGGTTCCTCGATCTCTGCGCTCAAGGCTTCGAGCGCGAAGAACGTATAGGCGATGAAGCAGACGATGACCGGCGTCATCAGGCCGATCGAGTCGAGCAGCCCGAACGGCAGCAGCACGCAATAGAGATAGATGCAGCGGTGGATGATGACCGAGTACGTGAACGGAATCGGCGTGCCGGCCAGCCGTTCGCAGCCGCCCAGCGCGGTGCTGAGCTGGTTCAGCGACATCTCCATCGGCTGGGCCAGCGCCGGCGCCAGCTGGCCCGCGCGGAGCCGCTCGCCAACCCATTCGCCAGCCATCAGCAGCACGATTGCCGGCTTGAACTTCGCCGCCTTCAGCCGCGCGGCATCGGCCTCGTCGAGGAACGGGGCCACGTCCGGCCAGGCGTCGGTGCCGCGCAACTGGTGGCGCAAGGCGTGCACGAAGGCGCAGAGCCGGTACGCCAGCCGCCGCGCGTCGTGCTGGTCGGCCACCAGCGTCAGCGCCTGGCGGGTCAGCGAGCGCGATTCGTTGAGCACGCTGCCCCATAGCGTGCGGCCTTCCCAGAAGCGCGCGTAGCTGGTGCTGTTGCGAAAGCCCAGGAAGATGGCCAGCGTCAGGCCGATCAGCGAGAACGGCACGAAATTCAGCGACACTTTCCATTCGCCGATCCGCCCGTGAAAGAACGTGATGACCGCGGCGAACAACGTGATAGTGACGAGCTGCGGGGCAATCCTGGGCAGGACCGACCCCCGCAGCACGAACAGCATCCTGAACCAGTGAAGCGGCGGGCGGGTAATCATCGGCGTGCGGACATCGGGGCAAAGGTGCCATGTTCGCACGCCGGCGCGCCGGCCGACAGAGGGGTGTGGCGTTCAGCGATCGCTGCGGATCGGCCCGAATTCCACGGGTACCCAGGTATAGCCGACCTGATCGCGCCGCACATGCCCCAGCCCCGGGAACGGCAGGTGCGCGCCCCCCACCCACAGCTTGTCCTTTGCCGCATCGGCCAGCACGCGCTGGCGCGTCAGCACGGCCTGGTGGCTGTCCACGTCGAACTCGATGGCGATGTTCGGGCGGCGGAACTGCGTGGCGTGGCTGTGGACGATATCGCCCCACAGCAGCAGGTTTTCCTTGCCCGCTGCGAACAGATAGCCGGTATGGCCCGGCGTGTGGCCGCGCGTGGGCACGGCCCGCACGCCGGGGATCGGTTCCTCGCCGGCGATGGCGTTGAAGGTGCGGAAATGGTTGGCGGCCTGGTACGGCGCCACGGCATCGCGCGCCATGCCGAACAACGGCCGGGCGCCTTCGGGGGCGCTGACCGCCGCCGATTCGCTGAGCCAGTAGTCGGCATCGGCCTTGTCGGCGTAGACCGTGGCGTTCGGGAACACGGGCTTGCCGTCGGCCGTCAGGCCGCAGGCGTGGTCGCCATGCAGGTGGGTCAGCAGCACCGTGTCCACCTGTTCCGGGGTGTAGCCGGACGCACGCAGGTTCTGCACGATGCCGCCCAGCGTCGGGCCGAAGCAGGCGGCCGCGCCGGTATCCACCAGCACCAGGTGCGTGCCGGTGTTGACCAGATAGGCATTGACGGCCGTCTGCATGCCGGGTGTCGATGCCACGAACATGCGCGCCAGCAGGCTCTGTACCTCGCGCGCGCTGGTGTACTTCAGCACCTTGGGGTCCAGATCGATATAGCCGTCGTAGAGCGCGGTGACTTCAAGCTGTCCCACCATCATGCGGTAGTAGCCCGGCACCTGCGTCTTCTGCTGGGCGGGCGGGGCGGCATGGGCGTCGCTGGCCGCCAGCGGCAGCGCCGTGGCCATCACGGCGGCCACGGCGGTGGCGGTAGCGGCAGCCGACAGGCGGGACAGCAGCGAAGACAGCGGGGAAGGGGACATGCGGGCGCGGGGCAGGCGGCGCGATTCCATCGTAGTTCTCCGAGTGAACGAGGTTTGGCATCCGCAATGTGTTGCAGATGTACGCAAATCGTCACACTACGCGGATTGCCGGGCAGCGGCAAGTTGGGCCTTGCGGTAGTGGGGGTAAGCCTTTTGGCTGACGACGGGCGGGGGCGGCTACGTGGGATGGCAACGGGAGTTTGCAAGCGCCGGTGCCCGGCCTTTGTAAAAAACACACGGGCGGCAGGCTGCAGGACCCCAGCCGTATCAGGGCTGGGCGGAATGGCACCGATTTTGCCTCAGCAGTAAAAGCCGCCCCCGCACGCAGCGGGGCGCGGGACCATTCGAACGATGACGAAGGAGTCCCCTCATGTCTGACAAGCAACCGTTCCTGACGGACATCAAGACCATTCGCGAGCGTGCCCGCCAACACATCGACGACGGCGCGGTGACCGCTGGGTACGATGCGGAACGCGACACCGTGATCAAGCTGCTGAACGAGGCGCTGGCCACGGAGATCGTGTGCACGCTGCGTTATCGCCGCCATTACTTCATGGCCAAGGGGCCGAATTCGAAGAGCGTGGCGGAAGAATTCCTGGCGCACTCCAACGAAGAGCAGGGCCATGCCGACCAGATCGCCGAGCGCATCGTGCAACTGGGCGGGGAGCCCGACCTGTCGCCCGATGGGCTGGCGTCGCGCAGCCACGCCGAATATGTGGAAGGCACGTCACTCACCGACATGATCAAGGAAAACCTGGTGGCCGAACGGATCGCCATCGACACCTATCGCGAGATCGTGCAGTACATCGGCCAGAAAGACCCCACGTCGCGCCGGCTGATGGAGAGCATCCTGGCCGTCGAGGAAGAACACGCGGACGAGATGCTTGATTTGCTGTCGTCGCATCCCGAAGACGACAGCAAACACTAGGCACTGGCCGGCGGCGCCTTGGCGGGCGCCGATGCCGGCGGGAATGCCCATAGAAAAGGGGGCGTGTCTGCACGCCCCCTCTTGCCTTGTTGCGTGGCCGCCAGCCGGCCGCCAGGGTTCAGTTCACCGGCTGCGGCGCCGGGAACTGGTACCGGCCGCTGAGCACATCATGGCGCGGACGGTACATCCGCACCGTGTAGTTCCATCCGTCCACGATAGGCAGGCAGTTGGCCGTATTGGCCTCGCAGCCGCCGAACTGGATCGTGATGCCGCCGTCCGCATCCCGCTTTGCCGTGAGGTTGTTCAGCGTATAGGCGCCGGCCGGGTTCTTCTCGAAGTAGCCCTTGGCGTTGTAGACGCTGACCGACCAGAAGCCATCCACCGGCACGTCCTTCACATGCAGCCGGTAGACGGTCTTGCCGTCGTTCTTCGGCGGCGTCACATTCAGGTAGGTGGCGTCCTTGTCGGGATTGCCGCCCCAGCCCGCGGCCGTGCCGAGCAGGTGCCGGACGGGATCGACCTCGCCCTTCTTGCCGAAGGCGCCCTTGAAGTCGGGCAGGGTGGACTGCAGCACCAGGATGGCGTCGCGCACCTTCTTCTGGCTGGCGGCGTCCCAGTCCGGCAACTGCAGCGTGCCCGGCGCCTTCTGGCTGACCTGGATGGCGTCCTGCAGCGCGTGGACCTGTTTGATGTCGTCGGGGCTGGCGGGGTCCACCAGGGTGCGGATGCCCACCACCACGTAGCGCGTGCCCACGTTCTCGCGCGTCAGCACATGCTTGCCAGCGCCGTAGTACACGGCCGGCACGTAGTGGTCTTCGTTGATGACCTGCATCGACATGAACCGCTTGCCCGGATTGGGCATGGTGATGGTCACCGGGCCTGCGTCGAGGTCAAACACGCCGGACGAATAGAGCGTGTCGCGGTTCAGGCGGATCACGGTCTGGTGGTCGATCGACGCGGGTTCGCGCCGGTGCAGCAGCTTGCCCACGCCGCCCTGCTTTGCCAGGCCGGCCAGGTACATGTCCGATTCGGCGCGCACGAAGTTGTCGGCGGTGACCGGCACCGGGGTGCCTTCGACGCCGGGTTTGTCCTGCGCATGGGCCATGCCGGCACCTGCAACGGCCGCCACCGCGATGGCGTTGACCACTTTGACGATCTGCGTCTTTTCCACGGGCTCACCTTTGTCAAGGAAGCGTGGCCGGAGGGCCACATCGCGGGCCAGTATGCCGCAAGGCAACCCCTGTGGAAGCACCTTGCGAAATGAGTCAGATCGCGCGTCGAAACCGTTTAACTGACCCGGAGGCGGCCTGGCGCGCCCGCGCTCAGACCTTTCCGGCCGCGGCGCTACGCAGGGTGTCGAGCAGTGCGGCGATGACGCGGTCCTCGGCCGGCGCCACGCGTGACACGAACGAGATCTGCCGCGAAGGTGGCGTGTCGCCCAGCGTCATGACGCGCACCGGAAATGCCTCAAGCAGATAAGGGTCGGGCTGAGGCAGCACGGACACGCCCAGCCCGCGCGACGCCATGGCCACGATGGCCGGAATCGACAGCAGCTCGATGCGCGAGCGCGCGTCGGGCGCCGTGCGGCGCACGAAATCCGCGGCCACCGACCCGGCAATGGTCGATGTATCGAAGCGGATCCACTCGTAGGCCTTCAGCAGCGCCTTCGCGGTGCGGCCCGCCGAATCCAGAGGTGCCACCAGCACGCACGGTTCGCGGAACAGCGGTGCCCAGCGCACCCGGGCCGAGGCGCCCGATTCCGGCTGGGCCACCACGGCGGCGTCGATGGTGCCAGAGCGCAGCGCGTCCACGAGCGCGGTGGAGCGGCCGCGTTCCAGCCGCACGTCCAGGTTGGGATAACGCTCGCGCACCAGCGCCGTGAACGGCGGCAGCAGCGTCACCTGCATCGGTTCGATGATGCCCAGCGTGACCTTGCCCTCCACCACGGGCGCGGAGCGGCGGCGCAGCGACTCCATTGCATGCATCGCGCCGTCCAGCGTGGCGCTGACCTCCAGCGCGAACGGCGTGGGCCGCACCTGCAAGGCAGAGCGGTCGAACAGCGGCTGGCCGAAGTAGGTCTCCAGCTGTTTCATCTGCAGGCTGACCGCGCTGGGCGACAGGCTCATCTCGGCCGCCGCGCCGGCGAAGCTGCCGCAGCGCAGGACCGCCGCCAGCGTCTGGAAGCACTCGACCTTCATGAGTTTTTCTCACCGATAGGTTTAAAAACGTCACTTTATCTCAATCGACGGCATGGCTACGATGCTTGGCAGACGGCGCCGATCGACAGGTGCCGCACCGCACAATATCTGGAGACAACGCCGTGATGCCGCACCGTCCGCGCCTGCGCACCCTTGCCGCCGCTTTTTCCACCGCATCCACCGTCGCCCTGGGCATGGCCGGCGCCGCGCTTGCCCCGGCCGCCGCGCAGGCGGCCGAGCCGGTGGTGCCGAAGACGATCCGCATGGTGGTGCCGTTCCCGCCCAGCGGCAGCAACGACGTGTTTGCGCGCCTGGTCAGCGAGAAGCTGTCGAAGAAGCTCGGCATCACGGCCATCGTCGACAACAAGCCGGGCGCGGGCGGCGCCATCGGGGCCGAATTCGTGGCGCGCTCCGCGCCCGACGGTGCGACGCTGCTGGTGACGTCGTCCACGTTGACCGCCAATGCCGCCGTGCAGCCGAAGACCAGCTACGACGTGAACAGGAGCTTCGCGCCCGTGGCGATGCTGGCCAGCGGCCCGATGGTGCTGGCCGTGTCCGACAAGTCGCCATACAAGACCGTGGCCGACCTGATTGCCGCCGCGAAGAAGGAAAAGGGTGCGATCAACTACGGGTCGGCCGGTATCGGATCGATCAACCAGATGTCCAGCGAACTGCTGGCCGGCGACGCCGGTATCGAGTTTACGCACGTGCCGTACAAGGGCATCTCGAATGCGCTGACCGACCTGATTGCCGGGCAGGTGCAGTTCGTGATCGCCAGCTTCCCGTCGGTGGCCACGCAGGTCAAGGGCGGCAAGGTGCGCGCGCTGGCCGTGACGTCGCCGGCGCGCTCGCGCTTTGCGCCGCAGTGGCCGTCGGTGGCCGAGACCGTGCCGAACTATGCCGCCGAACTCTGGTGGGGCGTGTTCGCGCCGGCTGGCACGCCGCAGCCGCTGGTGGACAAGCTCAACGCAGAGATCCGCGACATCATCGCCACGCCCGAAATGCGCGAAATCTTCTCGCGCGAAGGGGCCGAGCCATCCGCGATGACCGCGCCCCAGTTCGCCGAGCATATCCGCCGCGACAGCGCGCGCTGGAAGCAGGTGGCCAAGGCCCGCAACATCACCGCCGAATAATTCACAGAGTCTTCCCATGTTCAGGCAGCAAGCCTTGGCGCCCGACGCCACCGGACCGCTCGACGGCATCCGCATCCTCGATCTCTCCCGCCTGGTGGCGGGCAACACGCTGACGATGGCGCTGGCCGACCTGGGCGCCGATGTGCTGAAGGTGGAACCGGCCAGCGGCGACACGCTGCGCGACTGGAAGGTCAAGGATGTGTCCACCGCCTGGAAGGCCTACTGCCGCAACAAGCGCAGCCTGTGCCTGAACTTCCGGGCCGAAGGCGCCATCGGCGTGATTCTGGATCTCGTGTCTCACGCCGACGTGTTCGTCGAAAGCTTCAAGCCGGGCACGCTCGAAACCATGGGCCTGGGCCCCGACGTGCTGATGGCGCGCAACCCCAGGCTGGTGATCGTGCGCGTATCGGGTTGGGGCCAGGACGGCCCGTATTCGCATCGTCCCGGCTTCGGCACGCTGGTCGAAGGCATGTCGGGGTTTGCGTCGATGAACGGCTTTGCCGATCGCGAGCCGGTGCTGCCGCCGATCTACCTGGGCGACATGACCGCCGGCCTGTACGGCGCCATCGGCGTGCTCAGCGCCGTGCGCAACGTGGAAGTGCGCGGCGGCGTGGGCCAGGTGATCGACCTGCCGCTGCTCGACCCGATCTTCGCCATCCTGGGCGCGCAGGCGGCCAACTACCGGCTGACCGGCAAGGTCAAGCCGCGCACCGGCAGCCGGTCCACCAACAGCGCGCCGCGCAATGCCTACCAGACCGCCGATGGCAAATGGGTGTGCCTGTCGGCGTCCACGCAGGCCATGACCGAACGGCTGTTCCGCGCCATCGGCCGGCCGGCGCTGATTACCGATCCGCGTTTCGCCACCAATGCCGAACGCGTGAAGCACGCCGCGCTGCTGGACGGCATCATCGGCGAATTCCTGGGCACGATGACCCAGCCCGATTGCGTGGCGTTCTTCGACAAGGCCGGCGTGACGATTGGGCCGATCTACGACATCTCCGACATCGAGCACGACCCGCACTTCCATGCACGCGACATCGTGGTGGAGATTCCCGACGCCGAGATGGGCCAGATTCCGGTTCACAACATCTCGCCGCGCCTGGGCGGCACGCCGGGCGCCTTCCGGCGCGCGGCACCGGCGCTGGGCGAGCATTCGGTCGAAGCCCTGCGCGCGGCCGGGCTGGATGACGCCCGTATCGCCGCACTGCAGGCGGCCGGCGTGGTGATCGATGCCGGCGACGCCGGCAAGGACCAATGATGGCGGCGAACCCGCGCTGGAAGCAGCGTCCGCAAGGATCCAACTGGGGCGACTTCGGTCCCGACGACCAGCTTGGCCGGCTCAACCTGATCGGCCCCGCGCAGGTGCTGGCCGCCGTGCGCGAAGTGCGCCAGGGGCTGACGTTCTCGCTGAGCCTGCCGCTCGACGTGCCGCGTGCCGGCGTGCTGAATCCGCGCCGGCGCCCGCCCGTGCTGCATCCCTCCGAGAAGGACGGCCAGCGCGTGTTCAATCGCCCGATGGCGGGCGATGTGCCGGGCGCCACCGACGTGATCAGCGACGACCACGTCACGCTGTCGCCGCAATATTCCACGCAGTGGGACGCGCTGGGCCATGTGAACTGCCTGTTCGATGCCGATGGCGACGGCCAGGCCGAAACGGTGGGGTACAACGGCTACTCGGTGGGCAGCGGCAGCGCGGCCGATGGCACGTTCATCGGCGCGCAGGCGCTGTCGGTGGCCCCGATGGCGGCGCGCGGCATCCAGGGGCGCGGCACGCTGGTGGACCTGCACCGGCATTTCGGCCCGGCGCGGCGCGCGGTGGGCTATGACGACCTGATGCGCGTGATCGAGGCGGATGGCGTGGACGTGCAGCGCGGCGACATCCTCTGCGTGCATACCGGGCTGGCCGACATGGCGCTGCAACTCTCCGCGGCCGACGATCATGCGGGGCTGCGGCATGCCTGCGCGGTGCTGGACGGCACCGACGCACGGCTGCTGCGCTGGATCGACGAAGCGGGCATCGCCGCCATCGCCGCCGACAACCACGCGGTGGAGGAGCGCCGCCACGCACTGCCGCCCGGCACCACCGGGCCGCTGCTGCCGCTGCACGAACTCTGCCTGGTCAAGCTGGGCATCCCGCTGGGCGAGATGTGGCACCTGACGCCACTGGCCGCATGGCTGCACCAGGCGGGGCGGGCCTCGTTCCTGCTGACCGCCCCGCCGATGCACCTGCCGCGCGCGGTGGGATCGCCGGCCAACCCGATGGCCACGGTCTGACGACCGCACGACTTCACGACATCAGGAGACCCATCCATGCATTCGACCTGCCGCAAACTGCTGGTCGCAGTGGCCGCCTGCGCGCCGCTGCTGGCCGCCGCAGCCTATCCCGACCGCCCGATCCGCATGATCGTGCCGTACTCCGCCGGTGGCGGCGCCGACAACACCGCGCGTGTGATCGCGCAGCGCATGAGCGCGTCGATGGGTCAGCAGGTGGTGATCGACAACCGCCCCGGCGCGGCCGGCGTGATCGGCGAGGAAGCGGTGGCCAAGGCCACGCCCGACGGCTACACGGTGCTGTACGACGCATCGGCGTTCGCGGTGAATCCGAGCCTGCGCAGGATGTCGTTCGATCCGCTCAAGGATCTGGTGCCGATCTCGCTGGTGGCCACGGCGGCCAACATCCTCGTGGTACCGCCCAACGCGCCGTACCGGACGGTCAAGGAATTCATCGCCTATGCCAAGGCCAACCCCGGCAAGCTGACGTTCGCGTCGGCCGGCTCGGGCAGCGGGTCGCACCTGGCCGGCGAACTGCTCAACGCCAAGGCCGGCATCGACCTGTTGCACGTGCCGTACAAGGGTGGTGCGCCGGCACTGACCGACGTGATGGGCAACCAGGTGTCGGCGTACTTCGGCAACGTGGCATCCACGCTCAACTATGCGAAAGGCGGCAAGCTCAAGGCGCTGGCGGTGACGTCGCTCAAGCGCAACCCGGGGCTGCCCGATGTGCCGACGCTGGCCGAAAGCGGCCTGCCCGATTTCGAGGTGCTGGAGTGGAATGGCGTGTGGGTGCCCAGGGGCACGCCCCCAGAGGTGGTGGCGCGGCTGGCGAAGGAAGTGCAGGGCGCCGTGGCCGACCCGCAAGTGCAGGACAAGTTGCGCCAGATGGGGCTGGAGCCGGTGGGCAACTCGCCGCAGCAGTTCGGCAAGTTCGTGCAGGGCGAGGCCGTGCGCTGGGGGGCGCTGGTCAAGCAGCGCAGCATCCGGGCGGAATGAAGATGAGGGCGATCATGCGCAGCAAACTGTTTGTACCGGGATCGCGCCCGGAGCTGTTCGACAAGGCGCTGGCCAGCGCGGCCGACGCGCTGTCGTTCGACCTGGAAGACGCCGTGGCCGAGCCGCGCAAGGCCGAGGCCCGCGCCACGCTGCAGGACCTGCTGGCGTCGGGCCGCACGGCCGCATCGGGCAAGACGCTGATCGTGCGCGTGAACGCGCCGGACACCGCCCACTTCGCGCCGGATATTGCCGCCGTGGTACGCAACGGGCTGCATCTGGTCAACGTGCCCAAGGTGGAAGACGTCGAGCAGGTGCACCTGGCGGCCAAGGCGGTGGCGCTGGCCGAGGCCGCCAACGGCGTGACCACGCCGGTGAAGCTGCTGCTCAATATCGAATCGCCGCGCGGGCTGCGCCGCGCGCATGAACTGGCCGCCGCCGATCCGCGCGTGGCGGGCCTGCAGCTGGGCTATGCCGACCTGTTCGAGCCGGCAGGCATCCATCGGCGCGAAACACTGGCCGTGGCGCAGACCATGTATCAGATGCGCATGGCCGCCGCCGAAGCCGGCGTGTTTGCCTATGACGCGGCCTTCGCGGACGTCAAGGATGCCGATGGCTACCGTGCCGAGGCCGAACTGGCGCGCCGGCTCGGGTATCTGGGCAAGAGCTGCATCCATCCGAGCCAGATCGCGCTGGCCAACGAAGTCTTCCAGCCGACCGCCGCCGAAATCGACGCCGCGCAGCGGATCGTGGCTGCCGCCGACGAGGCCGACGCGAGCGGCGTGGGCGCCTATCTGGTCGACGGCAAGATGGTGGACCGGCCGTTCGTGGAGCGCGCCCGCGCCGTGCTGGCCCAGGCGCGGACCATGGGCTGGGCCGGCTGAAGCGCGCTTACCGCGCCGGGGTGCCCGGCTGGCAGTTCTTGATGTAGCCCGTCACGCGCCCCTGGCTCAGCATCGGCCGAAAGTCTCCGGCGCTGCGGATTTCTACGTCGGTGCCCTGGCGGGCGGCGCGCAGGTTGATGAGGTACGAGTAGCCGGCGTCGGCCCGGTGGCCGTAGCCCACGCGCACGTCGACCTTGCCCGGTTCGGGATAGGCCAGCACGTTCGCGTCGTCGCCGAGCTTCTGCTTCAGGCAGACGACGATGTCGCCCACGCTGGCGTCGGAATGGAACGGCTTGCCGTCCTGCGATTCAAGGTATTCCACAGAGCTGCCGCTGGCGCAGGCCGCCAGCAGCGGGCTGACGATCGCCGCGATCAGCAGTGGCCGGATTCCGATCATTGAAGGTTTCATAAGAAGTGGTCTGGAAAATCTGCCCCGCGATGCTGCCATGCGCGGCGCCCCGGGTCAAAACGCCACGCGTTGGCCCCCCCATCCTTCCCGCAAGAAAAATATTACCCGGATGTAATTGACTGCCTGGATATTATCCGGGTAATATCGACTCCCATCACAACGGCGTCGGGAGACCCCATGGAAGACAACGAATCTTGTACCGCCTTTGCTGGCGAGCGGCGGCTGGCGTCCGGCAAGCCGGTGGACGTGGCGCTGGCCGTGGCGGCCGCCCTGCGTGCCGATCCGCATCAATCGATTCTGGCGTTTGGCGATACCACGGGCCGGCAGCTGGATTTCGACCTGCGCGGCAGCGATGCCGACATTGCCGCACGGCTGGCGCCGCCGGCTGCCGATGACGGCCCGGCCAGGAAGGGCGCGGGGCGGCCGAAGCTGGGGGTCGTGGCGCGTGAGGTCACGCTGCTGCCGCGCCATTGGGAATGGCTGGGCGAGCAGCCGGGCGGGGCGTCGGTGACGCTGCGCAAGCTGGTGGACGCCGCGCGCAAGGGCCAGGGGGCCGACGCCGGTTTGGCCGCCGGCCGTGCCAAGGCCGCGGCGGACCGGTTCATGTCGACGATGCTCGGCAACCAGCCCGGCTACGAGGAGGCATCCCGCGCGCTGTACGGCGGCGACCGGGACCGCTTCGTGGCGCTGTCCCAGGCGTGGCCCGCCGACCTGCGCGACCACGCCCGCAAGCTGGCCGCGCCGGCCTTCGGCGACGATCAGCCGAACGTG
Source organism: Cupriavidus sp. 86D6 (assembly GCF_057815095.1). Classification (NCBI taxonomy): domain Bacteria; kingdom Pseudomonadati; phylum Pseudomonadota; class Betaproteobacteria; order Burkholderiales; family Burkholderiaceae; genus Cupriavidus; species Cupriavidus sp. 86D6. The sequence continues at coordinate 56,162 of NZ_JBYPSB010000022.1, forward strand.
AACGCGTAGGCCTGGGCACCCGGGTCGAGGAAGCGGATCTCGAACGTGTGTTCGCCCACTTCGCCGGCCTGGCGCACCAGCTGGTAGAGCCGCGTGGCGGTGATCGCCCCGTTGCCGTTGGCGTCGATATCGGCGCCATGGCTGTCGCCCGGCGCCTTGCCGTCGATGGTCACCACGAAGCGCACGGCGCGTCCGTTGGCGGCGGGCCCCAGCACCAGGTGCAGGTCGCGGGCCTGGAAGCGGTAGCGGATGCTGCCGTCGGCGCGTTCCACGGTGGCGAATTCCGGTCCGACCGTCCATTGGCCGGCCAGCCCCCACTGGTTCAGGCGCAGCTTGCCGTCCACGGCGTAATTGCGCGGTGCATCCGCACGGATGCCGCCCGGCGAAGCGAAGTTCGACGCCTGGTTGTAGCCCACATAGGTCTCGCCGGAGCGGACGTTGCGCAGGTCGGGCGCGGCCTGCGCGCCCGTGGCATCGGGCACCACCACATCGCGCGACGCAGACGGCTGGCCGGCCTCGGCCAGCAGGGTCTGGATCACGCGCTCGGATTGGGCGTAGTCGCCTTCGCCGAACTGGTGGTGGCGGATAGTGCCGCGCGCATCGACAAAATACGCCGCCGGCCAGTAGTTGTTGTGGAAGGCGCGCCAGATGGCGTAGTCGCTGTCCACGGCCACCGGAAAGCCGATCCGGAAGTCGCCGATGGCACGGCGCACGTTGTCCGGCTTCTTCTCGAAGGCGAACTCGGGCGTGTGCACGCCGATGACCTGCAGGCCCGGATACTTGTCAGCCCAGGCGCGCAGGTAGGGCAGCGTGCGGATGCAGTTGATGCACGAGTACGTCCAGAAATAGACCAGCGTGACCTTGCCTTGCAACTGCTGGCGCGTGATGGGCGCACCGTTCGGCGTGTTGAACCACTGGACCGCGCCATCGAGCGGCGGCAACTGGCCTTCGGCCGGCAGGCGGCTGCCGAAGCCGTAACCGGTGTCGTTGGCGGCCAGCAGCATGCCCGCGCTGGCGCCGGCGTTGCCTGCGGCAGCGGTCGTGGACGCATCTTCGTGGCTGGCCTGCGGGGCCGGCGCCGATGCGTTGTGCAGCCGGTCGATCAATGCCTGTTCCAGCCGGGCCGGGCTGCCGATGGACAGCCGCGCCAGGAAGCCGGTATCGGCGCCGATGGCGATGGCGGCCACGCCGCCCAGCACGCCCATGCCCAGGCCGCGACGCAGCCATTCGCCGGTCCCCATCGACCGCTTCATCGCCGCGAACAGGCGGCCGCCCAGCCCAAGCGCGGCGGCCAGCGACGTGGCCGCACCGGCCGCGTATGCCACCAGCAGCAGCGAGCTTTGCACGCTGGCGCCCTGCAGTGCGGCCGTGGTCAGCACGATGCCCAGGATGGGGCCGGCACAGGGTGCCCACAGCATGCCCGTGGCCACCCCGAGCAGCAGCGATGCCCACGGCGACGCGGCGCCGGCCGTGCCATCGCCGGCCAGCCGGTTGCCCAGCGCCACCACGGGCCGCGTCAGCGCATCGGCCAGGCGGGGCACCAGCAGCGACACCCCGAACATCGCCAGCAGGACGAGCGCGGCATGGCGGCCGTATTCGTTGGCGCGCACCGCCCAGGCGCCGCCCACCGACGCCAGCGTGGCCACCGCCGCAAAGGTCAGCGCCATGCCGGCCAGCATCGGGAGCCGCCCGCGCAGGAACGGCTGGCCGCTGCCGCTCAGCACGAACGGCAGCACGGGCAGGATGCACGGGCTCAGGATGGTCAGGGCACCACCCAGGTAGGCAAGGATCAGCAGCGTCATGGTCGGGTTCCTTTCGGCAAGGATGAGAGGCCAGCCATCTGGCATGCCCCAATGAGACGCCCGTGATCTACCGTAAATGTGTCGCCAACCGGCAAAGTTGTATGGCTTTGTGGGCCGGCTGCCGCCAGATACATTGCGATACACGCGACGGCGCCCGCGCCCATACAATGCCGCCAACGGACTGATTGTTCACATTTTTCCTAAAAATAGATTGCCCAGGGGTGAAGCTGATGGAATCGCATGTCGACCATGTCCTGATCGTCGATGACGACCGGGAGATCCGTGAGTTGGTATCCACTTACCTGACCAAGAATGGCCTGCGGGTGACCATGGCGCCGGACGGCCGCCACATGCGCCAGTTCCTGGACGGCAACACGGTCGACCTGATCGTGCTGGACGTGATGCTGCCGGGTGACGATGGCCTGGTGCTGTGCCGCGAACTGCGCGCGGGCAAGCACAAGACCACGCCGATCCTGATGCTGACCGCCCGCGACGACGAGACCGACCGCATCATCGGCCTGGAAATGGGCGCCGACGACTACCTGACCAAGCCGTTCGCCGCGCGCGAGCTGCTGGCGCGCATCAAGGCCGTGCTGCGCCGCACCCGGATGCTGCCGCCCAACCTGCAGATCACCGAGGCCGGGCAGATGCTGGCCTTCGGCGACTGGCAGCTGGACACCACCGCGCGCCACCTGATCGACAACGAAGGCACCATCGTCGCGCTGAGCGGGGCGGAATATCGGCTGCTGCGCGTCTTCGTGGACCACCCGCAGCGCGTGCTGAACCGCGACCAGCTGCTGAACCTGACGCAGGGCCGCGAAGCCGACATGTTCGAGCGGTCGGTGGACCTGCTGGTCAGCCGCCTGCGCCAGCGCCTGAAGGACGACGCGCGTGAGCCGGCCTATATCAAGACGGTGCGCAGCGAGGGCTATGTGTTCTCGATGCCCGTGGAGATTACGGAGGCACGTCAGTGAGCACTCACCGCTGGCGCTGGCCCCATACCATGGGATCGCGCCTGTTCCTGATCCTGCTGGCGGGCATGATCGTCGCGCACCTGATGTCGTTTGCCGTGCTGTTTTCGGAGCGGTACATGTCGGCGCGGCAGGTCATGCTGGGCACGCTGGAGACCGACGTGGCGACGTCGGTGGCGATCCTGGACCGGATTCCCGCCGCCGAGCGCCCGCAGTGGCTGCCGCGCGTGAACCGTGGCAACTACCAGTACATCCTGGGGCCAGGATCGCCGGGGGTGCCGGAGATGACCCAGCGCGGGCGCGACATCGCCGAGCGGATCATGGAAGCCACCGGCACGCACTATCCGGTCACGGTGGAGTCGATTCCGGGGGACGGCAAGCAGCTGCAGGCGCATCTGACGCTGAGCGACGGCAGCCCGCTGACCATCGACGTGCACCCGCGCATGACGCCCATCGCCCAGTGGCTGCCCTATGTGCTGGTGCTGCAGTTGCTGCTGCTGATCCTGTGCTGCTGGTTCGCCGTGCGCCTGTCGATCCGCCCGCTGGTGGCGCTGGCCGACGCCGCCGACGCGCTCAACCCGAATACCCGGTCGCAGCCGCTGGACGAGCACGGGCCCACGGAATTGGCGCAGGCGGCGCGGGCGTTCAATGCCATGCGCGACCGCATCGCGCAATTTGTCGAGGAGCGCGTGCAGATCCTCGCCGCCATCTCGCATGACCTGCAGACCCCCATCACGCGGATGAAGCTGCGCGCGGAGCTGGCCGAGGATTCCGAGGAAAAGCGCAAGCTGGTCAACGACCTGGCGGAAATCCAGACGCTGGTGCGCGAAGGGCTGGCGTACGCGCGCAGTTCGGGCGGCGACGGCGAGGAGGCGTCGAAGATCGACCTGGGGTCGTTTGTCGAAAGCCTGGTCTACGACTACCAGGACACCGGCAAGGACGTGTCGATCGGCGAGAACGCCGGCGGCGCCATCGTGACGCGCCGCAATGCGCTGCGGCGCGTGCTGACCAACCTGATCGACAACGCCATCAAATATGGCGGCGGGGCGGCCGAAGTGGGCGTCCACCGCGAACGTGACGCCGTGATCATATCGATCATGGACCGGGGCCCCGGCATCCCCGAAGACAAGCTCGAAGCCGTCTTGCAGCCGTTTGTCCGCCTGGAGGGCTCGCGCAACCGCGAGACCGGCGGCACCGGCCTGGGCCTGGCCATCGCCCACCAGCTCGCGGCGGCCATCGGCGGCTCGCTGACGCTGCGCAATCGCGAAGGCGGCGGCCTGGCTGCCGAAATCCGGCTTGGCTGAGGCTGTCTTGCGATAGTCTCCAGCGATTCGGTTTGCTCCCCTCTCCCGTCGGCGGAGAAGGGTCCAGGGATAGGGCGAGCGATCCAAATCGCACCGGGCAGGCCAGCAGCGCCTTGCCGCCCTCCCCCTCCAACATCTCTCTTTCTCCCTCCCTCCCGGGAGAGGGGCGTGCCGCAAGGCGCACCTCCGCGGTTCTTCCCCTCCCCGTAGTGCTCGCCTCCCCGCAGGCTTCCTTGCTTTTTGTACGGCTTTGTATCAGGCCGCCGCGACGATACGTGCCCTGACACAACGGCCGCCAATTCGCTACGGGCGCGATACGTGGGCCGCCTTAAATACGGTCCATGGCAGCGCGACGCACAAACGACAGCGAAAACGCTGCCACGGCATCCACCGAATCGACCGCATACCACTGAAAAGGAAACCATCATGTCCAAGAACCTCACCAAGCGCCTTGTTCTCGCCGTTGCCCTGGTTGCCGCCGCTGCTGGCGCACAGGCTTCCGTTGTCGGGGCCCGCGATGTGTACGCCGACGGCGCCCGCGCCGTACAGGGTGCACGCGACGTGTTCAGCGAAGGCGCCCGCTCGGCCGCCGACGCCCGCGACCCGTACACCGAAGGCGCCCGCACGGTGCAGGAATCGCGCAGCCCGTACACCGACGGCGCCCGCACGGTGGCAAGCCTGTCGTTCCGCTCGGCCGATCCGTTCAGCGACGGCGCGCGTTCGGTACAGGACCAGCGCAGCCCGTACACCGACGGTGCCCATTCGGTGCAGGAACCGCGCAGCCCCTACTACGACGGCGCCCATACGGTAGCCGGCCTGGATCGCACCGGCGTGTCAGCCCCGCCGGCCCGCTCGGCCGATCCGTACCTGGACGGCGCCCGCTCGGTGCAAGACCAGCGTAGCCCGTTCTATGACGGCGCCCGCACGCTCGACCCGTACTACGAAGGCGCCCGCACGGTGGCCGGCATGGACCGCACCGGCGTGTCGGCCGATCCGGCACGCAGCGTCGATCCGTACCTGGATGGCGCCTACGCCTGAGCCCGGCCCACGCACCGTCGCCATCGAATCCGCTTTACCACAACCAACCACTGAACAAGACAAGGAATCCACCATGACCCGCATCGAAAACGTCCTGTACACCGGCAAGGTCCACATCACGTCCGGCGGCCGCAACGGATCGGCCCGCAGCGACGACGGCAAACTCGACATCGACCTGTCGTCGCCGGGCAGCAAGGGCAACGGCACCAACCCCGAGCAGCTGCTGGCCGCCGGCTGGTCTGCCTGCTTCATCGGCGCCATCGGCCTGGCCGCCGGCAAGCAGAAGATCAAGCTGCCGGAAGACCTGTCGGTCGATGCCGAAGTGGACCTTGGCACGGCCGGTGCGGAGTACCTGCTGCAGGCCCGGCTACGCGTGCATATCCCCGGCATCGAGCGCGAGGTGGCGCAGGCGCTGGTGGACACCGCCCACCGCACCTGCCCGTACTCGAAGGCCCTGCACGGCAACATCCATATCGAAACCGAACTGGTCTGACCAGTGCCCCATCGCGCCATCGCCCCGACGTCCGCCCTGCGGACGCGGGGCGAGCATCTTCCGGACAGAGGCCCCTGAATCATGCGTAACGTCATCCGCGCCATGCTCGCCGCCATCGGCATCGCGGCCATCTATACCTTCGGCACCGGCGCCATCGCCGAAATTCCAAAGGTTGGCGACCAGGGCGCCGCCCCCGAATTCGTGGGCATCAACAACTGGCTGAATTCCGAGCCACTCACGATGCAGCAACTGCGTGGCAAGGTGGTGCTGGTCGACTTCTGGACGTACGCCTGCGGCAACTGCGTGAACACGCTGCCGTATGTGAAACAGTGGTACGACAAGTACAAGGACCAGGGGCTAGTGGTGGTCGGCGTGCACACGCCGGAATTCCCGTTCGAAAAATCGACCGCGAACGTACAGGCGGCGCTGAAGCGGTACGACATCCGCTACCCGGTGGCGCAGGACAACATGTACGGCACATGGTCGGCCTATCGCAACCAGTACTGGCCCGCGCTCTACCTGATCGACGCCAATGGCCGCATCGTCTACCAGCACTACGGCGAAGGCCGCTACAAGGAAACCGAGGCGGCCATCCAGAAACTGCTGGCGGAACGCAAGGCGGCACAGCCTGGGTGAGCGCGCAGTCGTCGTGAAGGAATCAGCGTCCGAGCCTGTCTCGGAACCCGGAAAGGGCCTTGCTTCGCAGGGCCCTTTTCATTTGCGCGTAAATCGCAATCCGACGAATTCTGCGTGCGGTTGCGTCGGATTAGATCACCGCGAAATCGGTAGCTTTGTCGGCAGAAAGTCGGTGTAGCGTGCGTCGCACAGCAAACAGTGCGTGACGCGAACCGATGATCGATAAACACTTGCTTGGGTCTGCGGACGGTCTACCGGCAACGATGCCAGGCCGCCAGTCCTACCGCCTCGAAGTCCCCGCTGCGCCCACCGCCATCGCCCTGTCGGTGGTCTCGTTCAAGGCCGTCGAGACACTCGGCAAGCCTTACGAGGTCACCGTCCAGCTGACCCATCCGCTGGAACTGGACCGTGCCGAC
>NZ_JBYPSB010000023.1:0-56828 GCF_057815095.1 Cupriavidus sp. 86D6
GCCTCCCCCCGACTACGACGTCCCCCCACAAGCCATCTACTGGTTCGACGACCACCGCTATATTTCGCTGGAGAACTACAAGGATTGCCACCACGGCACGACGTATTACAACGACCCACGACAGGGCATTCGCACACGGCTTGGGCGCTACGGCATTGAGAACTACCAGGGACGTTTGATCAACGCGGACCCTACGGGACAGATTATCGTGATTCCTTCGTCGTACACGCCGGATGGCGTGTGTCCGGACAAGGGCTGCAATATCTCGTTTGTTTACTCTACGGATGGTGGTCGTTCATTCCGCGGTTGGTACTACATGCGAAATACCCAGACGCCTTATGAAGATTCAAGAAACTACATCGTTGCGGCCACTTCGGATCGCGTCTATATCTCGGAAAAATGGCGACCGGGAGACTACAACGTTACGCAATACCCGCTGATTCCTGGAGGCGGCATGGCGCTTGAGCTGCCTTCCGGCATCCGTTACGAACACTTTCCTTCCGAAAAGCGCCCCGACTACCTAAAAGGCCTCCGCACCCCTTCAGGCCAGGAATACATTTCCTGCGACGACTCGATCCGTCCCACCAACCTTCCAAAAGTCAAATCAAAATGAGCCATCCGGTATTACTCGGTGATCCCACCTCGCACGGTGGTTGCGTGAAAACAGCTACCTCGACCTTCAATATCGACGGTCGCCGCGCGGCGCTGGTTGGAGATCTCGTTTCCTGTCCAAAGCACGGCGACAATCCCATCGTCGAGGGCGGTACAGGGTATCGGGAAAACGGCAGAAAGCTGGCGGTACATGGCTGTCGTTCGGCATGCGGCAGCGTGATGATCGCAGCGTCGTCCGGAGCAACGATCGAATGAATTTGCAATGGAACACCCGCAAAGTGGCTGAACGGCCCGAGCCGGACTTTCCACCGATCTGGCTGTTTGTCGTGTTCTTCATTGCCGTTCAGGGTGTTGGCGTCCTGATCGCCATTGCGCAATGGCCCGACGGCAAGGCCATCTCGTGGAGCCCCTTCCTGTTCCAGGCAACGTTCCTGCCTTTTCTGTTTTTTGTAGCCGTCTGCGGGGCAGTGGTGTACGCCGGCTATGAAATGCCGTGGAAGGGCGCCGTGCTATGGAACTTGATGTGCCAGTGGCGAAATTACCATTGGCTCTGCTGGACGCGCGATCACGTCGTCCTGGTGGATAGCGTCGTGATGACGCCCGAAGACGAAATCGCGGAGCGGATGCTCGGTCTGGAAGGCCGTCCCCCTGACAACGCCGGCAAGGCCGTCACGTTCGAATTCGACCTGGCATCGGGGGAAGCGCGCATCGAGCATCTTTTGAAGAATCTGCTACTCCCCCTATTGCCGGCGTTGCAGCGCATCGGGCGTACGGCGTCGATACCGATTGTGTTGCAGTCGGAGGACCAGGATGACCTGACGGTATTGCAGCGTGTGGTGGGAGCGTGGAAGCTGCCCGGCCACCCTACACTCGTGTGGCAACCGCCGGGGCAGCCCGACGCCATGGACTCGCTTTGGATAGAACAAGAGCCGATGTCGGGCGTCCGGCTATTCATTGCGTGTCAGCTCGGACGCACTGGTGCCGAGCCGCCGTGTTCCGAAATGGCAGTCGCAATGCTATTTGCCGACGCGACCGCGTTGGCCCGCAACCGGCACGGGCTCAGGCCCCAGGCTTGCCTGTATCGGCCCGTCGTGGCGGAGTCCGATGAGGTAGATAGAGGTATCGCCATGCTGCTCGGCTCTGAACCGGTCGCTGCGAACCGTATCCGGCAATTCTGGCTTACCGGCCTGAACAAGCCGTTGCGGCATGCCGTCACGGCGGCGGTCAAGGACGCGGCACTACGTGCGGACACGCAGGATATCGACCAGGCGCTCGGCAAGCCAGGACATGCAAACGGGTGGGTGGCGCAATCGCTCGCCGCGAAAATGGTGCGGCATGGACAAGGTGCGCAGCTTGTTGCAATACCGTGCAAATCAGGCGTTGCAGTGAACATCGTGGCAAACCGGCCGGAGAGCCCGGACCGTCCCGCAGAGGACGGCGTAGTACCCTTTTCTCTGATGTGGGCAACCGCCATGATTGCGATGGCAGTGTTTGTCGGGAATCCGGGTGTGGCTGACGGCGACGCCGACCGCACCGGGCTTTTGCCGTGGTGGGCGGCCGCGCTGTTTGCGTTCGCCGGCATGGCGTTGCAAGTCGCGAGCGAGTTGCTTTACTACCGCCTGTTGTCAAGGGAGTTTGACGAAGCTTGCTATCCGGCGGACGGGCTGAGGGGCTGATCGGCGGATGCCCGCGTGCTGCGAGGCGGGGCCACGCAAGGATGGCCCCGGCATCCTGGACACCGGGGCCGGCTTCAGGCAAGCGGCATAGCCCCCCCACCTTCTCAAGCCCCATCATAAAAAGCACTGCGCGGACGATCGATCCGGGGCACGGTGTTGGCGGCGTGCATGGATGCCTTGACCGTCGGCGTTACCGCCGGGGCGGGCTGGATGCCCTGTTCGGCTGCGACCTTGGCCTCGGCGGCCTGGATGTCGACGGGGTAGTTGTCGTCATTGCGGCCGGGGTGGTAGCCCGCCTTTTCCACGGCGATCAGGTCGGCCAGGACCGAAGCCCGGGTGACCGGGGCCTGGGCGGCCGGGACGCTCTGGGCGAAAGACATGGCGGGGGCCGCGACGATGGCGGCGGCGATCAGCAGTTTCTTCATCGTGTTCATGATGTGCTCCTTGTCAGCAGGGGTTGTGAACAGGATTCATCATGGACGCCAGCGCCCAATGGGCTTTTTCAGATCGCACGAAGTTGTCGGGTTGTCACGATCGGGCGCGCGCGTTGGCATTCAACGCCGGATTGTTTTTTGCCGATGCTGGCAACTGCCCTCTTCGATGTGGGCGCCTGGCCCCTGGTGCGCCATCACGTCCTGCGGGTTGCGCAACGGACACGCCTTGAGCGACAGGCAGCCGCAGCCGATGCAGCCGTCGAGCTGGTCGCGCAGCATGGTCAGTGTGCGAATGCGTGCATCGAGGTCCGCGCGCCAGGCGGCGGACAACCGGCGCCAGTCGGCCACCGTCGGCGCCTTGTTGGCGGGCAGATGTGCGAAGGCGTCGGCGATCGTCGCCAGCGGCAGGCCCATGCGCTGGGCCACGCGGATGACGGCCAGCCGGCGCAGGATGCCGCGCGGATAGCGGCGCTGGTTGCCGGCGCTGCGCGTACTGGCGATCAATCCCTTCGACTCGTAGAAATGCAGCGCCGATACCGCGATGCCGCTGCGCTCGGCCACTTCGCCGACGGTGAGCGGATCGCGTGCCCGCAGCCGCCGTTCCGCACGAACGGGGGCCGCGTCGGAGACGCTGTCGGGGGCGACGGTCTTTGGCATGGTGGTCCCTATTTTTTGAAGAAAATTCGAAAGCCCTTGCAGGGCGAGATGGTATCGCAACGGCGCTTGACCTCAAGTGCGCTTGAGGTTCGATACTGGCGCGACTCTGACTCAGGACCCTGCCATGCTGCTTGAATCGCCCCGCGCGCCGTACCTGCAATTCGTCAATCCGCCAGACCTCTACGATCCCCGGCTGAACGGCTATTCCCATGTGGCGATCGCCAACCGCCCCGCCCGGATCATCTTCGCGGCGGGCCAAGGCGGCGAGGACATGTGTGGCGGATTGCGCGCCGATTTCTCCGCGCAGGTCAATCAGGCCCTGGTCAACCTGCGCGTGGCCCTGCAGGCTGGGGGCGCCGATATCCCCGACGTGGCCAAGATCACCGTGCTGATCGTCGACCATTCGATGGAGCGGCTGGCCATCTTCAGCCGCGCCTGGCAGGCGCTGCTGGGCGACTGGCCCGCACCCGCATGCACGTTGATTCCTGTGCCGAGGCTGGCGCTGGACGGCATGCTCTTCGAAATCGAGGCGGTGGCGGTGCTGCCGGACTGAGGCGCCGGACGCCGGTCAGCGGTTGTCATACCGGCGTATGGCCGACCGGCATGCCCCTTGCAATGCCACGGGTAACCCCGGCCCATGGCCGGGCCGGATTCATTAACGCCCGGTCGGCATTGCAAAATCATGGAAATTCCACATCCGCTGACGATAATTTCCCCTCACCTTGACGATGCCGTCTTCAGTTGCGGCAGCCTGCTCGCTGCCAGCCGGCAGGCGCTGGTGATTACGGTGTTTGCCGGCCTGCCCGGGCCGGATCTGGCGGCGCCGGCCCGTGACAGTGCGGCCGGTTTTGCGTCGGCCCGGCATGCCATGGAAGCCCGGCGCCATGAAGATACCCGCGCCTTGTCCGCGCTGGGGGCAGACCCGGTCTGGCTCGACTTTCTGGAACAGCAATACGGCCAACGCTACGACGCCGTCAGTATCGCGCTGCGGCTTGGCCGCCTGCTGGCATTGCAACCGGGCGGCACGGTGGTGGCGCCGATGGGGCTACGGCATGCCGATCATATGCTGGTCAACGCCGCATGCATGCTGGTGCGCGAAGCAGCCTTTGTCGACTTGCCGGAAACCGTCCCGCATACCGAAAACGAGCCGCAGGTGCCTGCATTCCGATGGATTTTCTACGAGGAAGCCATTTACCGCCGCATGCCGGGCGCCGTGCAAAGCCGGATGGCCGGTTGGTGGCAGGAGGGCCTGCTCGCCTCTCCCGTCCACATGCCGATCAGCGTCTTCACGGCGCAGAAGGCGCGGGCCGTGCAAGCCTACGCCAGCCAGCTGGCCTTGTTCTCACCCGCCGAACTGGCCGACGTCTGCGCACCGGAACGCTACTGGTCTCTGGATGCGGCCGACGTGCACCAGTAGTGCGCGCCGGTCCGCTTGCGGCATATCGCTAGGGCCGCTTGGCCGGCGCCGTCTTTGGCGCGGAAGCGGGATAGTCGTAGGTCTGCGCCGAGGACGCCCCCTGATTGAGGGCTGGCCCACTACCGGGCTTCCGATGCCCCTCCTTGGTCAATCCCCACTCGCGTGCGCCGGGCGCCACATCGGACGCGGCGGTGCCGGGTGCGCGGTTGTCGACCTTCGGTGTCTGGGACGGGGTCTGGGCCCACGCCACGCCGCCCAGTGACAGGCAGGCGGCCACGCACAAGGCGCGGCGGGCACGGGTCGGCATCAGGTGGATATGTCGCATGGTGGCGGCTCCTGTCATCCGTTGAGGGACTACGAGCGGTTATCGACCGGCGGCGCATCCGGCTCGCGGCTGCCGGGGTCCAGCAGATCCTGGCTTTTGATGCCCGCCGGCTGGTCTTCCTGCCGTGTGGTGGCCCGCTGTCCTTCGCGCGCGCCGGGGCTTTCCTCGCTCGATGCACGACGGGTGGCCAGCGGGTCGCGCTCTTCCCTGGCATCCGGCGCATTCCGGGAATCCCGGGAATCCCGGGCGTCGGGTGCGCCCTCGCGGTCGCGGGTTACGGCGTTGTTCTCCGGCGATTCGTGCGTGCGACGTCTGTCGCGATTCCTGCGGCGGCGGGTTCCTGCATAGGCGAAAGGCATGGGGCATCTCCTTGTTCGAATGCTTTGGTGTATGGATGCTTGCAGGTGAAGTCGCCAGCGCGCGGGGCCATCCCCCCACACGCTGGCGCAATGCGTCGGCGGTCAGCTTCCCGACCTGCCCGACGTGGAGCCTGAAGTGGAGCCTGAAGGGGAGCCCGATGAGCTGCCCGATGTCGTGCCGGAGCCCGAGCCGGAGCCGGATGACGACCCTGAGCCGATGCCCGTGCCGAGGCTGCCCGAGCTGCCCGCCGCACTGGAGGGCGCGGTGCTGCCCTGGCTGCTGGGGCTGCTCATGCCTTGCGACATGCGCGACCCGCCGGACTGTCCTTCTCTGCCCCCGCTACCTTCCCTGCCCATGGCGGAATCGCGCGTGACACGAATCTGGTTGTGCACGTCCTTCACGCCGAACACTTCGTCAGCCATATCCTCGATCCGGTATTTCTGCTGACGGTCCTGTACCGTGCCGCTCAGCGTGACCACGCCGCCGCTGACGGAGACCTCGACCTCGCGGACATCCACGCGGCTGCTCATCGCCAGGCGTTCGCAAAGATCTTCGCGGATACGCTCGTCGGAACGCTGGTAGCCCTTCGGACCGGCGCGTTGCGCCCGCCGTGCCGCCGCAGAGCCACCGGCTCCGCCATAGCCACGGTTCAGATCGCTGCGTTCGTCGGCGCCGGTGAAATGTTCGTAGGCCCGTTCGTTCGGATCGTAGCCGCCGGCGCCAGTGCTACCGCCGAAGCCACGTCCGCCACGGTCGCGCATGGACCCCTGGCCCGACCCCTGCCGCTCGCGCTGCCAGTCGCCGCCAGCGCGGCGCTGCCAGGACTGGAAGCCCTGGCCGGCAGACGGGTCCTGGTCGCCATAGTCGGATACGCCGTAGCCGCCGCGATAGTGCGTGCGCATGTCGGGTTCCGACCCGGTGGGACCTTCCCAGCCGCTGCCCCAGGCGCCTCCGGCGTCACGGCCCGACTGGCGACCCTGCTGACGGCCTTCGCGCCCTTGTTCCCATCCGCCCTGGCGCTGTGCCGATCCACCGCGTGCCGGCTGATCCCAGCGGCCGCGGCCCTGCCCCCACTCGTCGCCCTGGCTGCCCTGCTGGCTCGACCATTCGCTGCCGTGCCCGGCGCCGCCCTCCTGGTGCCAGTCGCCCCAGCGTTCACGTTCATACCGCTGCGGGGCATTGCGCTCGCCGCCCTCCCGGTTGAACTCCCGGCCTGACTGCTGGCCAGACTGCGGGCCTGGCTGCTGGCGCCCGCCCTGCCGGCCTTCGCCGTACTCGCCATAGCGCCCTTCGCCATAGCCTTCCTCGAAGCGCCGGTTCTGCCCTTCATAGCCGCCGTAGCCGCTTGACGACACCGACGACGAGCCTTGCGACGACGACGTCCCGCCGCTCCAGCGGCTACCGCCGGGCTGCTGGCCGCCGCCCTGCCAGTCGTTGCCCGCGCCTTGCTGGCCCGGTTGTGACTGGCTGCGTCCCTGGCCTTGCCAGTCGCTGCCGCCCTGCTGGCGATGGGTAAGCCAGTCTCCGCCGCTGTAGGCTTCCTGCTGGCGCTGCGTGCCGCCCTGCCGACGGCGGTCGTCGCGTTCGTCCTGATCACTGCGATCGTCACGGTCAGCGCCATAGGCGCTGTAGCGGTCGTCCGAACCACTACCCCTGTTGTTTCCCTGGTTCATGAGCGTCTCCGGTGGGGTCAATACGGCCAATACGGTCAATACGGACCCTCCGACGCAAATTCCATACCGCTGGCACCGGCGCGCCCGGGCAGCCGGCCAGCCATGGCGCGGCGGGCGCCTGCCCGATGCCGGGCGCCGGTTCGATTTACATGGCCATATAAATCCTGCAAACGGGCTTCACATGCTGTAGTCAACGGCCTACACCCGATTCAGTGGCCTCCCCCTGAGCGCACCGCGGGCGGAGTCATATCGTGAAGTCACCGCCACCAATTTTCGGGAGACGATCGATGAAACGCCTGCTCACGACCACTGCACTGGCCATCAGCGCCATGCTCTGCATGCCGGCCATGGCCCAGCCCAAGAATGACCCGCCGCTCTCGCCCAACGCAACGAACCCCAGCGCCCCGCCGGCACCAGAAGGCCCGTCGACCCAGCGCGGCAGTTCGGGCAGCGGCGCGATGATGAGCGGCGACTCGACCATGCAGCAGGACAAGACCGCGCAAACCAAGTCGGCCCACAAGGCCAAGAAGAACACGGGTCAGCACGCCAAGAAGCCGCGCGAACAGGACGCTTCGCCGGTAGCCACGCCGACCGCACCTTCGGGGCCCAAGGGCGACTCGCCTGATCCGGTCCAGAAGCCTTAACCGCCCAGGTCACGCCAGCGGGCCTGTCTTTCCACGGGCCTCCCCCGTAGACCCGCTTGCGGCGCGCCGCACGTTGTTCCCCAAACCGGAGCAATGTGCGGCGCGTTTTTTGCGTGTGTCTCGCGGGTTCGATCGGACAAGCACGCCCGTATCGAATTCGGTGAATTCCGATCTGTAAAAGATTAACCACACCGGCCATGCAATTCGGCCGTCCGCCAGCGCGCTTCACCTACAGTTAAAGCATCAACCGGAGACGTACATGGATGCACTCAACACCACGCTGGCGCGGCTTAGTCGTCACGCCATGCAGTGTGCAGAGGCGTTGTCCGCCGTGGCGGCCGCGGCATCGGACCCGCAGATTCGGGCCGTATTTGCCCATCGTGCCAATATGCAACGCTGTGCGTCCGCCGAACTCGGCGCGCGTGCCGCGGCGGCCGGCGATGGCAAGGACGGCAGTGCAGAAGGCCGCGCGCGGGATCCGCAACATGTCGCGCCGCCCGCAGAATCTGGCGAATTGCCCCTGCTCCGGCATGCCGCCCAGCAGGCTGGCCGTGCCGCCGCAGCCTATGGCGAACTGCTGCGAGAGCCGCTTCCCGACCCGGAGTTGCGCCTGCTGCTGGCGCATTACTATCGCGGTGCCACGGAACTGCAGCGGCTGCTGGAACAACGGGCGATGGAGTTCGCCCCGGCGCGCTCACCGGGCGCGGGCGCGCGCCGCATGGTCCGGCCGGTGCCGTAGCAGCCGGTCCGTTGGATTCCGGTGCGGTGGCCGCCAGGGGCGCTCCCGGCCCATCGCGGTTCAAGTGGAGCGCGGGGGCACCTTGATTGCCGCCTGGCGGTGTGCGGTCAGTTCCTGTTGCGGCTGATAGGGCCGGATCACAAGCGCCACATAGTCCTCGTCATCGGGATTCACGACCAGATAGACCAGTCCGGACATCACCAGGGCCACTTCCCCCAGATGCCCCGCGATGCGCGCAGCCACGAAGTACTGCAGCAGATTGGGCTCCACGGTCGCGTCGATGGCCCGGGCGGCCGTGCAGATCGTCATCATGCACTGCTCGGCGGCCCGGCACACCACCACCACTTCGTCGATGGCATACCCGGTATGCGCGGCGCGCACCATGACCGATACGCCTTCGCTGGTGTTGGCGCGGTGCCAACCCGGTTTGGCCCGGAAATCGGGCAGCGTCAGCTTGGCGCCCGCGTCGTGGGCGACCAGGTTGAACTGTTGGGCAAAGTCGTGCGGGCTGATGGCCAGCAGCTGTTTCTCGACGGGCGTCGAAGACACGGCCACGGAGGACGCCACGCTGAGCGTGGCCAGGACGCCGGTCAGGTTCATCGTTATCTCCCTCGCACGATGCTTGCCTTGTTTCAGCAATTGCCGTTCCAGCCTCTTCACAGGCAGTGCGGCCAACTGGTTCTGCGGCGGTCCCCTGACTCAATATAGGCGCCGCGCCCGCCGCACGCGAATCCATTACCGCCGCAGCCTGCAACGCCGACATTGGCATGCAACTTGCCGCAGGTCCTGCATACCCGACCATGCAATACGACAACAGGAGTGACGATGAGCAAGACCACCCGACACGGCCGAGCGGACGCCGACAGCAAGAGCCGCAACCTGGAGGCCGCAGACCCGGAAGGCATCCCCAGCACGCTTGACCCCCGCCTGGACAGCGAAGCGACCGAAGACATCGAAAGGGAACTCGGAGACGTATCGCGCGAGCGGCATGAGCCGGACGACGACGAGCTGCCCGAGGACGAAATTTTCGACGAAGTACGACGCGCCGCCGAGGAACTGCCGGCCGACACGCCGGTGGATCGCGCCGACCAGACCGACAAGCGGATGGAGAATCCGCCCAGCGGCAGCGACTTGTAGCCATGCACGCCGACCGCCGCGCCAGCAAAAAGCCCCGGCAGTGCCGGGGCTCGCAGGCGGGTGGTCCGGATAAGCGCCGCGAATGTTCTGAATCTGTCGAGGACTATTCCGATGCCAGCGCGCCATACGGGCGCACGTGGATCTGGTTGACCACATCTGACACGCCATACGTATCGTCGACCAGATCTTCGATCTCATACTTCATGCGCCGGTTGTCCACGGTGCCGGTCAGGGTGACCACACTGCCCGCCACCGCCACCGTCACGTCGCTCACGTCCAGCGTGGGCGCGTGCGTCAGGCGCTCGCAGACTTCTTCGCGGATGCGCTCGTCGGAGCGTGTGTAGTTCTTGGGGCCGGCCGGGCGGCGGCCATAGACCTCGGGGCCCCGTCCACGCACCGCCTGGCCCATGCGCGGACGCTGCCGGAAATTGCGGCCCGATTCGACGCCGTAGTCCTCGTAGCCCGAGCCACGCTGGCTGTCTCGGCCACGTTCGTAGCCGCCTTCATAGCCGCTGCGCGTGCCGCGCCAGCGCTCGTCGCGGCCCGGCATCTGCGCGTTCGACGTCCGGGTGCCGGCGTCGTAACCGTCCTCGTAGCCGCTGCTGTAGGCGCTGACGTAGCCTGGGCTATGGGGCGAGCTTTCGTCGGGCGACTCATCGTACGTGGGCCGGCCGGGATAGTAGACGGTGGCGCCGCGTGAACGCCATCCGCCGCTTAGTTGTGCGGTGCGGCCCTGACGCCAGGCGTCGCGGTTGCGCGGATCTTCGTCCCGCAGGCGGGCGTCGCGATCTTCATAGGCGTCATACGGATTGCGTTCGCCGGCGTTGCCATAGCGGCCTGCCGACAGATCGCGGCGTCGCCAGTGACGATCGTCGCCAGGCACGTTGCCATAGCCCTCTTCATAGCCACCGTACTGCTGATCGGGCCTACGGCGACGGCCGTAGTCGTCTGATCGGTTCATTGCCATGCCTCCGTGAAGCCGGGGCGATGAACGCCCCCGATGCATGGAGACCGGCAAGTTTCGTACCGGAGCGGAGCACCATGAAAAATGGCGCCGGAAGCACCGGCGCCATGCAGTTTCTACAAGCCCTGCGCGCAGGTCTTGCTGCCTAGGACGATTTGCGCGCGCCCTGCATGGCCGCGCTATCGGCACTCTGTGGCGTCACCAGCCGCAGCCCGCTGGCGACGGCTGCCGCTGCCGCGAAAGCGGCACCCAGGCTCAGCGCCAAGGTGGGCCCGTGTGCTCCGGCGATGCCGAATGACAAGGCCACCAACGCCGCGCCGGTGGCCTGGCCCAGCAGTCGCGCGGTGGCCACCACGCCGCTGGCGCCGCCTGCGCGCTCGCGCGGCGCGCTGGCCATCAGCGCCTTCAGGTTGGGCGACTGGAAAAAGCCGAATCCGGCACCGCAGATCGCCATGCGGATGCCGATATTGAGCACGCTGGCATCGGCCGGCATCATCGCCAGCGACGCCATGCCCACCGCCATGATGGCCAGGCCGATGCCGCCGAGCAGGCCCGGCGGATAGCGGTCGGACAAGCGGCCCGCAATGGGCGCCATCACGGCCACCACGGCGGACCAGGGCGTCAGCAGGAAGCCGGTCTCCACCGGATTGCGCCCCAGCACATGTTCGAAGTAGAACGGCAGCGACACAAACGCCAGGCCCTGCGCGGCAAAAGAGCAGACGGCGGTGGCCGTCGACAACGCGAACATCGGCCGCTTGAGCAGATCCACCGGCAGCATGGGCGCCGGATGCCCGCGCTCGCGGCGTAGCAGCAGCACAAAGGCCACCACGAAGATGGCTGCGGCAGCCAGCACGTATTCCAACGGCTCGCGCTGCACGCCCTCGCCCAGCGCGAAGATCAGCGCGGCAAACGTGATGGCGTTCAGCACGGCCGCCACCGGATCGAAACCATGCTGGCTGCGCCTGGTCTGCGGCAGCGACGGCCAGGCAATGACCAGCGCCAGCAGGCCGATCGGCAGGTTGACGGCAAACAGCCATGGCCACGGGCCGATCGACAGGATCACCGAGGCCACCGTCGGTCCCACCGCAAACGACACCCCCACGACCAGCGCGTTGAGGCCCACGCCCCGCCCAAGCCGGTGAATCGGAAAGATCGCACTGATCAGCGCCGTGTTGACGCTCATGATGGCCGCGGCGCCCACGCCCTGCAGCAGCCGCGCCGCCGCCAGTGACGGCAGCGACCAGGCCATCGCACAGACCACCGACGACAAGATGAACACCACCACGCCGCCCAGGTAGATGCGTCGGTGCCCCACCACGCCGCCCAGCGCGGCAAACGGCAGCAGCGTGGCCACCATCGCCAGCTGGTAGGCGTTGATGATCCACACCGACGCGGCGGGCGTGCTGTTCAGGTCGGCCGCGATGTTCGGCAAGGCCGTGTTGGCGATGGCCGTGTCCAGCGTGGCCAGCGACACGGCAATCATGATGGCGGCCATCCCGCGCCTTTCGCGGGCGGTCATCGGGCTGTCTGCAGGAGGAACGGCCGCGGCGACGGCGGGGCCTGCGGGGGCTGCTGCGTCGCTTTCGGCGGGCGGGGTGGCGGGGTTCTGCACGATATCGGTCCGGGGGGCGAGCGGGAACGGATGGAAAGCCGCGGCACAAATGACGTGGCAATCATTGCGCCGTCAAGTATCGCAAGACGAGACGATACGACAAAACGCGCGGGCGTGCTGGCGGCGATTTCAAGCCGGGTGGGCCGCTGACGCCGTCTTGGGGGGCGAACCCAGCGGATTGGCCCTGGTTCGTCGCCGAACACGGGCCAACATCATGCAAATCCTCGGGAATGCACCGAGGTAACGTGAGGACGGATCAGTGCGGCCCGTACTTCATCTGGACATCGTCCACGCGCAGGGTGCGCATGTTGTAGAGGCAGGTGTAGCGGAACGCCATGGCCTCTTCGCTGGCGTCGGGTTCGAACGTGCCTTCGCCGCTGATCGACGTCTGGTTGGTCGTTTGCTGCGCGATGCGTTCGCGATCCGGCATCATCATCACGCTGCCCGGCTGCGGGTAGCGCGTCTTGACCGCATCGGCCACCCGTTTTTCGCAGGCATTGCCGGCGGCATCAAGCTGGGCGCGGCTGACACCGGTCTGCGGCGTGGTGATGGTGGTCGTCGGCTGTTGCGACGTGCGCGGCAGCGCGGGCGGCGGCATTGGCGCACTGGCGCAGCCCGCCAGGATCATGGCCAGGATGGCTGTCGAAAACGGGTACAAAGTCGTGAAACGTGGCATCGGGTCTGTCCGGAGTCGGCGAAAAAACCGTCGGAAAACGGGGTGCTGATCCCTTGGACTCTATGCCAGAAATGCTTTCGGAGCAACCTGACGCGGCAAGGTCAGGCGGCGGGCGCCTTGACTTTGGCCGGTGCCGGCGCGGTCATGTACGACGCCGCCGAAGACAGGCGCTCGCGTGTGCGATCGTCCGCCGCCGGCCCTGCCCGCACCACGTGGCGCTTGCCCATCTGCAGCGGCTCGCCGTTGGCGGCATCCACCAGCAGGGGCTCGACGACCGTGCCGGTGTCGCGGTCGACAATCTGCACACTGGCCCCTTCCGGCGCGAAATTGCGGTTGCCCCAGGCCAGCAGCGCCAGCAATACTGGCCGGAAATCGCGCCCGCAGTCGGTCAGCACGTATTCGTAGCGGGGCGGCCGTTCCGAATACTGGCGCTTTTCGAGCAGGCCCTCCTCGACCAGGCCATTGAGCCGGCGCGTGAGCATGTTCGGCGCGATATCGAGGTTGCGCTGGAATTCGTCGAAGCGTTTCGTGCCATAGAACGCGTCGCGCAGAATCAGAATGCTCCACCACTCGCCCACGCGTTCGAGGCTGCGGGCGATCGGGCATTGCATGTTGCGGAAAGTCTTGCGTTGCATGTCGTTCCCGTTTGTCGGTGTATCGGCCCGATGATACCCACCTTTCGGCACGCATCGGCCAAAGCCCCGTCGGCACGGCCGACATACCGGGCGGCACCTAGCGAAAAAAGGCGCCCCGACCATTGGCCGTGGCGCCGCAATGCCTGCGCGTCGTGGAGTCCGCGCGGGCCCCTCGCTTGCCTTGTATGAGCCGGGAACGGCTCCGGATCAGAAAATGTGCCGAACGCCCAGCGACACACCCAGCTGGCCGCTGGCATCGGGCGTCTTGTAATAGACCTGCGACGTCGAGGGCAGGTAGCCCACCGACTGGCCGTTCGGCAGGTACGAAATGTTGTCCCAGTTCAGCGACGCGTTGCGCGCGTAGTTCACCGCGAAGAACACATCGGTCCGCTTGGACAGGCTGTAGTCGGCCAGTGCCAGGTACTGCTGCGGGTTCTTGGGGTTGGTCGTCACGCCGCCGATACGTGCGGACTTGATGTCGTCGTAGTAATAGGCCAGCGACAGGCGCAGCGCAGCGGTGGCGTCCCAGTTCACGCCCACCCAGTACATGTCGTCGCGGTGCGGCAGCAGGGTTGGCGTGCCGGTGGCCGGCGCCACCGAGTTGCCCCAGCGGTAGCCCGCCACCATCTTGACCTGCCCCAGCCGGTAGCTGGCCCCCAGCATCGCGCGCATGTCGCGGCCATAGTCGTTCGATCCCGAAGTGCCGGCGGCCTGCGCGGTGTTGAGCGTCGTGACCTCGTCATAGGCCGCCGCGATACCGAACGGGCCATTCGCATAAGACAGACCCACGCCATAGGCCGAGCCCGCGGCGAACGTGCCGCTGCGTTCACCGAACGACCAGTGCGCCATGGCCGTGAGCGGGCCGAACGTGCCTTGGTACTGCACCACGTTGTTCTCGCGGAAGTTCGGGCCGGCGACGCCCACCACCGGTTCGAATTCCGGGGCATACGCCAGCGGCGTGAAGCTGCCCATCGTCAGGAACGCCGAGGTGTACTGGCGGCCGAAGGTCACCTTGCCCCACTGGTTCTGCAGGCCCACGAAGGCCTGGCGGCCGAACAGCAGCCCGCCATTGCCCATCTTGCCGTCATCGGTGTTGAACTGGTTTTCCAGCACGAACAGGCTCTTCAGCCCACCGCCAAGCTCTTCGACGCCCCGCAGGCCGAAACGCGACTGCGCGATGCCCGACGAATTCATGAACACGGCCGATCCGCTGCCCGGTGCCAGCACCCCGTTGCTGGTGTTCTGCACGTGGTTGACGTACTGGATGCTGGAGGTGACAACGCCATAGAGCGTCACGGACGATTGGGCCCAGGCGGCGGGCGCAAGCAGCGCGCCGGCAAGCGCAGCGAACAGCGTCTTCTTCATTGTTTTACGGTTCCGAGTGTGGTGGCTGGTGGCGCCAGTGGTCTCCTCCGTCCAGCGCCCGGGTGCGATCGTCGCCAATCGCGTCAGGTCGAATTAATCTCTCGTATTAATTTGACATGGACCGCAGGCTAACGGCATACGCACGTTCAGTTAGTTAGGACTTTCCCGGAGAGGTACGAAAATGGAGAAAATGCGACGCCAAATGGATGTCGGACATCGGATTTTTCCGTATCCTTGCGAGGCTTTCATTTTGATAACGACAAGCCAGCCAGCGACGCCACCACGCCATGAAGCTCAAGCAAGCGCGCGCCATGATCGCGGATGAGCAGCGCCCACCCGCGCACGACCCCCGCCGTACGCCAGGTCGCAAGGCCGCTGCCGCCGATGCCGACCGTCCGGCAGGCGCGCCCGACGCCCAAAGCGCCAAAAGCGCCCAGGGGACGGACGCTGCCGCCGCTACCGCCTCTGGCGCCCCTGACGGTCTGACCGATACCGCGCGGCGCATTCTTGAAATCGCCGAGCGCCTGTTTGCCGAGCAGGGTGTGGAACAGGTGCCGCTACGCCAGATCGTGGTGGAAAGCGGCCAGCGCAACCGTTCCGCCCTGCACTATCACTTCGGATCGCGCGAAGCCCTGGTCAGCCACCTGCTGAACCGGCGCCTGCACCAGGTCAACGAAATCCGCCACCGGCATCTGGACGAACTGGAAGGCCGCGGCCGGCCCATCGACATACACGGCGTGGTGCAAGCCACCATCCGACCGCTGGTCGAGGTGGTGCTGGACACCGACTGGGGCACCAACTACCTGCAGGTGCTGGCCCAGACCACGTTCAGCCCGGCCCTGCTCAACAAGGGGCTGGTCGACAAGACCGCCATGAGCGCGCTGTACCGGGTGCGCGAACACCTCTATGCGCTGCTGCCTGACGTGCCGCGCGACGTCATGAAGCTTCGCCTGATCTGGTTCATGGATACGGTGGTGTATTCGCTGGCCCACTGGGTGCGGGAACGCAGCAAGCGGGCCCGCAGCGGGCCGCCCGTGGAGGAATTGATCGATTTCTGCGCGGCGGCCCTGGCGGGTCCAAGGCCGCCGGCCGGCACGTCCGGGGCATCCGGGGCAGGCCCGGGGCTGGCGACCTCCCCGAAGCCGCCGAGAGCGCCCCGGGCGCGCTGATCAGCCCGTGGCGCGGGCCGCGTCGGGCGCGGTACGGGCCAGCACCGGCACCAGTGCCGCACCCGTGTGGCTGGCCTTGATGCGCGACAGCGTTTCGGGGTCTGCGGCCCCGACGATGGTGCCGCCATGGGCACCGCCCTCCGGCCCCAGGTCGATAATCCAGTCGGCCTCGGCAATCACGTCCAGGTCGTGCTCGATCACCACCACGCTGTGGCCGCCGTCCGTGAGCCGGTGCAGCACGCGGATCAGCCGCGCCACGTCGGCCATGTGCAGGCCCACGGTCGGCTCGTCGAGCACGTAGAGCGTGTGGGGCGCCTTCTGGCCGCGCCGCGTGATGTCATCGCGCACCTTCGACAGCTCCGTCACCAGCTTGATCCGCTGCGCCTCGCCGCCAGACAGCGTCGGCGACGGCTGACCCAGCGTCAGATAGCCCAGGCCGACGTCCTTCATCAGCTGCAGCGGATGGCCGATCTGCGTGATGGCCGCGAAGAACTCCACAGCCTCGTCGATCTCCATCGTCAGCACGTCACCGATGTTCTTGCCGCGCCACGTCACCGCCAGGGTTTCGGGGTTGAAACGTTGCCCGTGGCACACGTCGCACGGCACCTTCACATCGGGCAGGAAGCTCATGCCGATGGTGCGCACGCCCTGCCCCTCGCAGGCGGGGCAGCGCCCGTCGCTGGTGTTGAACGAGAACCGCGATGCGCTGTAGCCGCGCGCCTTGGCTTCCAGCGTCTCGGCAAACAGCTTGCGAATCGCGTCCCAGACGCCGATATAGGTCGCCGGACAGGATCGCGGCGTCTTGCCGATCGGCGTCTGGTCCACTTCGAGCACGCGGTCGATCGATTCCCAGCCGCTGATACCCGCGCAGCCGTGCCAGGCGTGCTCCACACTGAGCGCCTTCGTGGCCGTGGGCTTGCCGGCTTTTTCGGCTGCGGCACGCGCCCGGCGCGTGGCCGGCGACGACATCACCGAGCGCCCCACCGCATCGAGCAGATTGGTCATCAGCACGTCCCGCGCCAGCGTGGACTTGCCGGAGCCCGACACGCCCGTGATGGCCACCAGCCGCCCCAGCGGAATCCGCGCGGTCACGTCACGCAGGTTGTGCAGGTGCGCCCCCTCGACGGTCAGCCACTGGGCCGGCTCGGCTTCCTTGCCGGCACGCGCCGGCCTGACCGGCCTGCGCGGTTGCAGCGGGTGGATCATCGGATGCGCCAGGAACCGGCCCGTGGTGGAATCGGCAGCGGCCGACAGCGCGGCCACGCCGCCCTGCGCCACCAGATTGCCGCCGCGCTTGCCGGCCCCCGGGCCGATGTCGATGATGTGGTCGGCCCGGCGGATGGTGTCCTCGTCGTGCTCCACCACGACCAGCGTGTTGCCCTTGTCACCGAGCTTGCGCAAGGCATCGAGCAGGATCTGGTTGTCGCGCGGATGCAGGCCGATGGTCGGCTCGTCCAGCACGTAGCAGACGCCCTGCAGGTTGCTGCCAAGCTGGGCGGCCAGCCGGATACGCTGCGCCTCGCCGCCAGACAGGCTCGGCGCGGCACGGTCCAGGCTCAGGTAGCCAAGTCCCACCTCTTCCAGGAACTGCAGGCGGCTGGCGATCTCGGTCACCACATCGCGGGCAATCTCGGCATCGCGCCCTTTCAGGCGCAGGCCATCGACCCAGCGGCGGGTGTCGGACACCGTCCATTGCGCCACGTCGGTAATGGCATTCGCGTCGAACGTGACCGCCCGGGCCACAGGGTTCAGGCGCGTGCCGCCGCAGTCCGGGCATGGCGTATCGGCCACGCCTTCGGGTTCCTGCTCCTCGGACGGCAGACTCTGCTCGCGGCCACGGTCGTCGCCGCCCAGCACCGTGTCATCGAACGCCGCGCGCTGTTCGCCCGTTAGTGCCAGACCCGTGCCGACACAGGTGCCGCACCAGCCGTGCTTGCTGTTGTACGAGAACATGCGCGGGTCCAGCTCCGGATAGCTGGTGCCGCAGACCGGACAGGCGCGCTTGGTCGAAAACACCCTGGTTTCGCCGACCTTGCCCGACCCCTTGCCGTCGTGCATGGCGTCGTGCAGTCCGTCCAGCGGTGCCAGCAAGTGCATCACGCCCTTGCCCAGTTCCAGCGTCTGATCCAGCAAGGCGCGCAGTGCCGCCTCGTTGTCTGGAGAAACGACGATGTCACCGACAGGCAGTTCGATCGTGTGCTCGCGGAAACGGTCCAGACGCGGCCAGGGATCGACCGGCAGGAATTCGCCATCCATGCGCAGATGCGTATTGCCGCGCGCCTTGGCCCACTTGGCCAGGTCGGTATAGACGCCCTTGCGGTTCACCACCAGCGGGGCCAGCAGGCCCACGTGCTGGCCGCGATAGTCGCGCAGCAGCTGGGCTGCGATCGATGCCGGGCTTTGCGATGTCACCGGCGCCCCGTCATGCACGCAATGCTGGATGCCCAGCTTGACGTAGAGCAGCCGCAGGAAGTGCCAGACTTCGGACGTCGTCGCCACGGTACTCTTGCGGCCGCCACGCGACAGCCGCTGCTCGATGGCCACCGTCGGCGGGATGCCATAGACCGCATCCACTTCCGGGCGCCCAGCCGGCTGCACGATAGACCGCGCATAGGCGTTCAGCGATTCCAGATAGCGGCGCTGTCCTTCGTGGAACAGGATGTCGAATGCCAGCGTGGACTTGCCCGATCCCGACACCCCGGTAATCACGTTGAACTTGCCGTGCGGAATGTCGACGTTGAGCGCCTTCAGGTTGTGCTCGTGGGCATTGACGATGCGCACCACGCCCTCGCCTTCCACGGCGCGGCGCGCCCGGGCGGCCTGCACCGCGGCCTGCAGCGGCAAACCGTGCCTGGCCTGTTCCTCGCGCTCGGCGGCCAGCGTGCCCGATTCGCCCAGGGCCTTGTCATAGGCCAGCAGCGCATGGCCGGTATGCGAATTGGCGCAGCCCTTGACCATGTCGGGCGTGCCCACGCAGAGCACCTCGCCACCGGCGTCCCCGCCTTCGGGGCCCAGATCGACAATCCAGTCGGAAGCACGGATCACATCGAGGTTGTGCTCGATCACGATCAGCGAGTGCCCGCCATCGAGCAGCTTGCCGAACGCGCGCATCAGCTTGGCGATATCGTCGAAGTGCAGCCCGGTGGTCGGTTCGTCGAACATGAACAGGCGCTTGGGCAGCACCACGGCCTTGCGGTTCTTCACCGGCTGCGCGGCCGCCGTTTCGGCCAGGAAGCCGGCCAGTTTCAGGCGCTGCGCCTCGCCACCCGACAGCGTCGGCACCGGCTGGCCCAGCTTCACATATTCCAGGCCCACGTCGGCAATCGGCGCCAGCACGCGCAGTACGGCCGCATCGCCTTCGAACAGCGCCGTCGCCTCGCTGACGGTCAGTTCCAGCACGTCGGCCACGCTCAGCGTGCGCGGTGCCTGGCCGCGCGCGGCACGCTCGATCTTCACTTCGAGCACTTCGGCGCGATAGCGCGTGCCATCGCAGTCCGGGCAGCGCAGGTAGACATCGGAGAGGAACTGCATCTCCACGTGCTCGAAGCCCGAGCCGCCGCAGGTGGGGCACCGGCCGTCGCCCGAGTTGAAGCTGAACGTGCCGGCCGTATAGCCGCGCTGCAGCGCCAGCGGCGCCTTGGCAAACAGCTTGCGGATCTCGTCGAACGCGCCCACGTAGCTGGCCGGGTTGGAACGCGCCGTCTTGCCGATGGGCGACTGGTCGACAAAGACCACGTCATCGACCAGATCGGCACCCACCAGGTCGCGGAATGCCCCGGGCGATTCGGTGGCCTTGCCGAAATGGCGTGCCATGGCCGGATACAGCACATCCTGCAGCAGGGTGGATTTGCCCGAACCGGACACGCCAGTGACGCAGACCAGCCGGTTCAGCGGAATCTCGACCGTCACGTCCTTGAGGTTGTGCTCCGTGGCCCCTTCCAGCTTCAGGCGCGGCGTGGTGTCGTCCACGGGCCGCAGGCGCCAGTCCGTGGCATCGGTCACGCGCCGGCGGCCGCCCAGGTAGTCGCCCGTCAGCGTCGGTTCCTTGCGGATGGTGTCCGGCGTGCCGTCGAAGATGATCGAGCCGCCGCGCTCGCCCGGGCCGGGGCCCATGTCGATCAGGCGGTCGGCTGCCAGCATTACCGACGGATCGTGTTCCACCACCACCAGCGTGTTGCCGGCATCGCGCAGGCGGTGCATGGCCTCGACGATGCGGTTCAGGTCGCGCGGATGCAGGCCGATGCTGGGCTCGTCCAGCACGAACAGCGTATTCACCAGCGACGTGCCCAGCGCGGTGGTCAGGTTGATCCGCTGCACCTCGCCGCCCGACAGCGTGCGGCTCTGGCGATCCAGCGTCAGATAGCCCAGGCCCACGTCGCACAGGTACTTCAGGCGCGTGCGGACTTCGGCCAGCAGCAGCTTGAGCGCATCGTCGAGCAAGGCGCTCGACAGCGTCAGGTCGTCGAAAAAGCGGCGGATGCGCGCAATCGGCATCAGCATCAGATCGTGGACGGTCAAACCCGGCAGGCTTTCCAGCTGGGCGCGGTTCCAGGCCACGCCCTTCGGCAGGAAGCGGCTGGCCGGCGCCAGCACGGCGTCAGCGTTGTCCTTGCTGCCCAGGCGCCACAGCAGGGCTTCGGTTTTCAGGCGCGCGCCGCAGCAGGTTTCGCACGGCGTGTAGCTGCGGTACTTCGACAGCAGCACGCGGATGTGCATCTTGTAGGCCTTCGACTCCAGGTAGTTGAAGAACCGCATCACGCCGTACCACTGCTTGTTCCACTGGCCATTCCAGTCGGGCGACCCATGAATCACCCAGTGCTGCTCGGCCTCGCTGAGCTGGTTCCACGCCAGGTCGCGCGGAATCCCGGCCTTGGCCGCATACCGCATCAGGTCGTCCTGGCATTCCTTCCAGGCCGGCGTCTGCATCGGCTTGATCGCCCCGTCGCGCAGCGACTTGCGCCCGTCCGGAATCACCAGGCCCAGGTCCACGCCGATCACCCGCCCAAACCCTCGGCAGGTCTCGCAGGCCCCGTAGGCGGAGTTGAACGAGAACAATGCCGGCTGCGGGTCCGCATAGCGGATATCGCTCTCGGGGCTGTGCAGCCCGGTGGAGAACTTCCACACCGGGCCCTCGCCCTCGTCGGTCACCACATTGACGCTGACCCGGCCGCCGCCGCGCTTCAGCGATGCCTCGATGGCCTCGATGGCGCGCGCCTTTTCCACATTGCCGATGCGGAAGCGGTCCGCCACCACATCGAGCACCTTGCGGTTGCCAGTTGGCGATTCGACGATGCGCTGCCCATGCACCCGCGTATAGCCGCTGACCGACAGCCACTGCGTCACTTCGTCCTCGGTGGCCGATTCCGGCAGTTCGACCGGAAACGTCACCACCAGCCGGGCATCGGCAAACGGCTGGCCGGCGGCCGTGCGGGCCTGCAGTTCGGCGTAGATCGTCTCGGGCGAGTCGTGGCGTACCGGCAGCGCGGTCTGCTTGTCGAACAGCTCGGCCGCACGGGCGTACAGCAGCTTCAGGTGGTCGTTGAGCTCGGTCATCGTGCCCACGGTCGACCGCGAACTGCGCACCGGGTTGGTCTGGTCGATGGCAATGGCGGGCGGCACGCCGTCCACCTTGTCCACCTGCGGCCGGTCCATGCGGTCGAGAAACTGGCGCGCATAGGCGCTGAAGGTCTCCACGTAGCGGCGCTGGCCTTCGGCGTACAGCGTGTCGAACACCAGGCTCGACTTGCCTGACCCCGACGGCCCCGTCACCACGGTCATTTGCCCGGTGTGCAGGTCGAGATCAACGTTCTTGAGATTGTGCTGACGGGCGCCGCGAATACGGATCGTACCGGAATCTGACAATTTCTTGCCTCGAATCAGTGAGTTGGATGCAGAACTTAACGTTCTTTGGAAGCTTTTCACCACGCCGCGCGGGCGCGGAAGTGCCCTAACTATACTGTATAAACGTACAGGCTTCCTGACAGCCAGCAGACAATTCCGATTTCGGAAGCCATGCGTCCCGGCAGGCGGATCTTGCGCCAGAATGCCTACCCACGTTCAAGTCGCCCCCGAATTGAGCAAACATCGTTTGCATAATATTAGCAATGCGCTAACATCGGGATGCAGCACGAGATCGAGTTCACCAGGGAGGCGACACAGCAGCTGCTGTCGATGCCCCGAAACGTCGCCCGCAACATCCGGGCCAAGGTAGGTCTGCTGGCAGCGGACCCTTATGCGCCAAACCAGAACGTGCGCAAGCTGATGGGCCGGGACGCCTTTCGGCTGCGCGTTGGCGACTGGCGGGTCTTGTACCGGATCGAAGCCGGGCAGTTGGTGGTCGTCGTGCTGACCGTCAAATCACGTGGGAGTGCATATCAATGACCGCGATACAGTTCATCCAGCGCGAAGGCAACCGCGAATATGCGATCGTTCCGATCGACCTCTGGGAGCGCGTCCAGCACCTGTTTGAAGCCATGGAAGATGTCCGGATGCACGACGCCGCCGTGGCCGCCGACGACGGCTTCCGGATTCCGGCTGCCGTGCTCGACGCCCTGCTGGCCGGCGACCACCCGATCAAGGCGTGGCGCGACCATCGCCGGCTGACTCAGGACGCGCTGGCCAGCACGGCCGGTGTCAGCAAGCCCTATCTGAGCCAGATCGAAAACCGCAAGCGCGACGGCAGCATCGAGGTGCTGCGCGCCCTGGCCACCGCGCTGGCCGTGCCGCTGGACTTGCTGGTGGAAGACCCGCCCGCCTGAGCGCGCCGGGCCCGGTTACCCGCGCTGCGGCAGCTTCCAGCCCGGACGGATGAAGTGACAGGTATAGCCGTTGGGAATCCGCTCCAGGTAGTCCTGGTGTTCGGGTTCGGCCTCCCAGAACGGCCCGGCCGGTGCGATTTCCGTCACGACCTTGCCCGGCCACAAGCCAGACGCATCAACGTCGGCCGCGGTCTGTTCGGCCACCTTCTTCTGTTCGTCGTCGAGGTAAAAGATCGCCGAACGGTAGCTGGTGCCGATATCGTTACCCTGGCGGTTCTTCGTCGTCGGATCGTGGATCTGGAAGAAGAACTCAAGAATCTGGCGATAGCTGATCTGCTTCGGATCGAACACGATCTCGATGCCTTCGGCGTGCGTGCCGTGATTGCGGTAGGTGGCGTTGGGCACATCGCCCCCGGTGTAGCCAACGCGCGTGGTCAGCACGCCCGGGTAACGGCGCAGCAGGTCCTGCATGCCCCAGAAGCAGCCGCCGGCCAGGATCGCGGTTTCGGTTTGTGTGGTCATCGTGATATTCCATCGCAATACATCGAGCCTCGTAATATACGCAACCCCCACGAAACTCGCTGACCCGCCATGAAGTCTCCACCACACGCGAACGATGTCATCCAGACGCTGCGGCGCGAGATCGCCGCCTGCACCCACTGCGCCGCCGCCCTGCCCGCCGGGCCGCGCCCCGTGGTGCAGTTCAGCGGCACGTCGCGGATCGTGGTGATCGGCCAGGCGCCGGGTTCGCGGGTGCATGCCAGCGGCGTGCCGTTCGATGACCCGAGCGGCGACAGGCTGCGGGCCTGGATGGGCGTGACAAAGGACGAGTTCTACGACGCCGCGCGCGTCGCCATCATGCCGATGGGGTTTTGCTACCCCGGCAAGGGCAAGAGCGGTGACCTGCCGCCCCGGCGCGAATGCGCGCCGCTGTGGCATCAGCGCGTGCTGGCCTGCCTGCCCGACGACCGCCTGACCCTGCTGGTCGGCACCTATGCCCAGGCCGCCTATCTGCCGAAGCAGCCGGCGGTGCCAAAGCGGTCGATGACCGAACTGGTAGCCGATTTCCTAGATTTCGGCCCGAATGTGTTTCCGCTGCCCCACCCATCGTGGCGCGTGGTGCCCTGGATGCGCCAGCACCTGTGGTTCGAGTCAGCACTATTGCCCGCGCTGCAGGCCGCCGTGCGGGCGCGGTTATCCGGCTGAGGCCTCAGTCGTCGCGCATCCGCAGGGCGGCGAGCGTAAACGGCTTGGCCAGTACCGTGGTGGCCAGCGCCATCAGCAACAGGCCGGAGAACGCGGGTGTGCTGATCAGCCGGTTTTCCAGCAGGATGGCCAGCACCACCACTTCCATCAGTCCCTTGGTCTGCGCCAGCGCGCCGGCGGCCCAGGCATCGCGCCGGCCCAGACCGGCCCATCGCGCCGGCAGCGCAGTGCCCGCCATCTTGCCGGCCACGGCCACCACCGTCGTCACGGCAAAGACGATCAGCGCATCGGTCCCGGCCGTGTTGAGGTCGGTCCGCAGTCCGGTCATCAGGAAGAAGAACGGCATCAGCACCACCACGGTGGTGGGCTCCAGCTGCTTGCCGATATCGGCGGCCAGTTGGCGCGGCAGCACCACGCCGGCCAGGAACCCGCCCAGGATGTAATGCAGGCCGGTCTGTTCCGATATGCAGGCCGATGCAAAGATCAGCACCACCACCGCCGCCAGCCGCGCGTCATGCCCGCGCATGGCGGGCAGCCATCGCGCCAGCAACGGCCGCACCAGCGCGAACATCACCGCCAGATAGATGGCGCCGCCGATCGCCAGCTTCAGCGGCTGCGCGGCGGCCTGACCGGTGCTGGCCAGGATGCATGACAGCACGATCCAGATCGCCGCATCGCTGAATGCCGAACAGGCCAGCGCCAGGCGTCCGGCCGTGGAATCGGTCAGCTTCATCTCGCGCAGGATGGCGCCGAGCACCGGCAACGCCGTGACCGCCATGGACACCCCGACGGCAATGGCGAATTGCCAGGGGGTGGCCGCCTCGCCCGCCAGCGTGGGGCGCCAGGCGCCGAGTACATAACCGGCGCCCACCCCCAGGACAAATGGCAGCGCGACGCAGCTCGGCGCGGCCCATAGCGCGATACGGCGCAGGCCCCGGGCCTCCGGGCCGCCGACGTGCAGCCCGGACAGGAACGCAAACAGCACCACCGCCAGCCATTGCAGCCCCGACAGCGCAGTGAGCTTCTGCGCGCCGAACAGCGCGTGCCAGTTGTCCGGCCAGAGCGCACCCAGTACCGACGGCCCGAGCACGATGCCTCCGGCGATCTGCATCACGACCAGGGGCACGATGCCGCCCATGCGCAGGCCGCGCCACAACACCAGCGGCACGCCGACGACCAGGCAAGCCTGGACGAAGAAAATGGAAGCGGGGTTCAGCGCGGACGGATTCATGGGGCGTCTTGGGTATGGCTTGATGCGTGGGGCGGCTGCCCGCTGGCGAAGCCGCGATGATACGGCAGTGCCGAGAGCCGCCCTCAACCGAGCGGCAGTGCGGTGCTGTAGAGCACCTGTTTCAGGGCAAAGCTCGACCGGATGCTGGCCACGCCCGGAATGCGCGTGATCTGGTCGATGATCAGCCGCTCCAGCGCCTCCACGTCGGGCACCACCACGCGCAACAGGTAATCGGCATCGCCCGACATCAGGTAGCACTCCATCACCTGCGGCAGCGCGCCGATCTTGCGCTCGAACGTATCGAGTGTCTCGCGCCGCTGTTTGTCCAGTGACACGGAGATAAACACCACCACCTTCAAGCCCAGCCGCCGGGCATCGAGCAGCGTCACGCGGCGCGAGATCACGCCGATCTTTTCCAGGCGTTTCACGCGCGCCAGGCATGGCGATGGCGACAGATTGATGCGGCTGGCCAGTTCCACATTGGTCAGGCTGCCGTCGCGCTGCAATTCCCCCAGGATACGGATGTCAGTGGCGTCCAGATCGATGTCCAGCATGTTCGGCTTCCATAGTCAGGTTTGCCGGCATTCTATGCTGTAACGGGCCGTGATGACAAAGTGCCGGCCGATGCTGCGGTGCAATGAATCGTAGACTTTTGGACATTCGGCGAGTCATTCCGGTGACTCCCCAGCCCGCTCCGACCCCACACGATTTCATGTCCGTCATTGCCCCCGCCGGCAGCGCCCGCTCTGCCGCCTTCAAGTCATTTCTGCCGTTGATCGGCGCCGTCATCATCTGGGGCGGCAACTGGCCCGTGATGAAATTCGGGCTGTCGCACGTCAGCCCGTTGTGGTTTGCCGCGCTGCGCTTCGGCTCGGCGGCGCTGATCAGCTTCGTCGTACTGGGCGCGCTCAAGCGGCTGCGCCTGCCGTCGCGCCAGGAATGGCCGCTGGTGTTCAGTGTCGGCTTGCTGCAGATGGCCGCCTTTACGGCGCTGGCGCTGTGGGCGCTGCAATATGTGGCGCCGGGACGCGCCTCGGTGGTGGCCTACGCCACGGCCATCTGGGTGATTCCGCTGTCGTCGCTGGTGCTGGGCGAACGGCCGTCGCGCTGGCAATGGCTGGCCACCGGCTTCAGCTACGCCGGCATCGCCGTGATCGTCGCGCCGGCGCTGGGCGGCTGGGAACTGCACACGGTCATGGGCCTGACGATGCTGCTCGGGGCGTCGCTGGCGTGGTCGGTCAGCATCATCCACCTGCGGGCCCACCGCCATGTGCGGCTCGGTGCCGACATGATCCCGTGGGAATGCGCGGTGGCGACGGTGCCGCTGGTGCTGCTGGCCTTGTTGCGGGACGGTGCGCCCGACCTGGCCGCCATCGGCGAAATCTGGCCCGCCGTGCTGTACACCGGCCCGCTGGCCACGGCCCTGACGTTTATCGTGGTGCTCAACGTCACCCAGTCGCTGCCACCGGCAGCCACGTCCATCGCCATGCTGGGCGTGCCGCTGCTCGGGCTGGTGCTGTCCGCCGTGGCCTGGCACGAACGGATTTCGGCGGATCTGTCGATTGGCCTCGGGTTGATCGCGCTGGGCGTGGTAACCACGGCGCTGGCGCCCCGGCTGGGCCGCCTGGCGTCGCGCGGATCGCTCTGATCCCGCTGATCGCGCTGCTGCTCAGGGCTCGACTGAAAGTTCGCGCTTCAGCGTACGCAGCACGAACGTGGAATGGCTGTGCCGCAGGCCCGGCAGCTTGTAGAGCTTGTGGCGCAGGAATTCCTCATAGCCCTCGGTTCCGGCCACGGCCACCTTGATCAGGTAGTCGTACTCGCCCGTCAGCAGATGGGCCTCCAGCACTTCTGGCAATTCGGCCAGCGCCTCGCCAAAGCGGTGCAGCATATCGTCGTCGTGACGGTCCAGCGTGACCTCGATCAGCACGGTATCGGGCAGCCCCAGCGCCTTCTGGTTCAGCAGCGCGGCGTACCCGCCAATCACCCCGGCGTCCTCCAGCGCCTTGACCCGGTTCCAGCAGGGCGTGGCGGACAACCCCACCCGCTCGGCCAGCTTGGCGTTGGAGATCCGCCCATCGCGGCGCAGTTCGCGCAGGATGCGGCGGTCGATGTCGTCGAGTTTGGGAACGTTCGTCACGGCAATCCGATGATGGAGGATAAATTAACCGTCATTTTACTTCACTGCGGCAGATTCTTCTCCACACCGAGGCGTATCGAGGAAATTTCAGAAGCCAATTTTGCGGCATGACTGGTAAATTTACCGGACTCCTTGCGAATCACTTCGCATCCTGCAATGCCCCACCCGGAACCCGCCATGCCTGCCCTTGATCTTGCCCTGCGACTCGACCGCTCCCCGCTGAGCGACACCTTCGGCAGTCTGGAATGGGTGCTGGCCAATGCCCGCCGCACCGGGCTGTCGCTCCAGCAGATGTCCTTCGATGCCGGCCGCGCCAACGTCGCGCGCCTGGTCTGCCAGGCCGATACGGTCGAGTTGCTGGAGCTGTTCGTGCGGCGCGTGGCCCATGGCGCGGACCTGGAAATCGTTGACGCCGCGTTCACGGGCGAACAGGAAACGCTGGACGAGCCTGAGGCGCTGGCGGCGTGATTACGCCGGGCGCGGGATGTCTTCGAGCAGTTCGATGCCATCCAGTTCCGCCGCACAGGTCTCGCGCACGATCGATACGAAATCGTCCACATACGGCCGATCGGCCATGGCCGACGGCAGCACCGCATAGAGTTCGCTCCACAGCCCCTTGGGCCCGATGCGCTTGGCCAGCACGTAGTCGTGGTCGACGTAGTTCTTGACGCCCCAGTTGGGCAGCGCCGCCACGCCGCGCCGGCTGGCCACCAGCTGCAGCACCGCCACCGTCAGTTCGGCCGTGCGCCGTTCCAGCTGGATGCCGGCCGGCTCCAGCACTTCGCGGATCAGGTCGATCCGCTGCTCCGGCACCGGGTAGGTAATCAGCGTTTCGCCAGCCAGGTCTGCCGCCTCGATGCGCCGCTTGTTGCGCAGGCGGTGTTCGTTGGCCATCACCGCCAGGATCTCGAAGCGGAACAGCGGGGCAACGGTCAGCCCGCGTCGGGCCGGCGGCTTTGATCCGATCACCATATCGGCCTTGCCTTGCGCCAGCAGCCCCAGCGGATCGGCGTGGAAACCGGCCACGAGGTCGATTTCCACCTCCGGCCAACGGCGCCGGAATTCGTCCATGACGGGCATCAGCCAGTCAAAGCAGGTATGGCATTCCAGCACCACGCGCAATTCGCCGCGGGTATCGCTTTTCAGGCGTAGCAAGTCGCGCTCCGCGGCGCTGATTGCCGCCAGCGTTTCGCGCGCCAGCGTCAGCAGCCGCTCCCCGGCCGGCGTAAAACGCAGGCCCTGGCGCGTGCGATCGAACAGCGCCATGCCGTAGTGCGCCTCGATGGCCTTGATCTGATGGGAAAGTGCCGACTGGCTCACGTGCACCCGCTCGGCCGCCGTTGCCAGCTTGCCCGAGTCCGCAATCGCCACCAGCGACCGGAAATGACGGACTTCAATCATCGCGGCCCCTTCCCGGCCCTCAAACCAGTAAGTTGAATGAAATTCATACTTTGTTTAAAACATCTCGCTTGATTCATTCTAGCGGGGAACTGACACTGTGCGCCAGATCAGACATCACTGAAATCACTGGAGCACCGCATGGCACGTACACACGTTTTGGGATTTCCGCGCATTGGCGCCCGACGGGAACTGAAGTTTGCGCAAGAGGCGTTCTGGCGCGGCGAGACATCGGAAGCGGCGTTGCGCGAGGTGGGTGCCACGCTGCGCGCCCGTCACTGGCAGTTGCAGGCCGATGCCGGGCTGGCTACGGTGGCGGCCGGCGACTTCGCCTGGTACGACCAGATGCTGGGCCTGACCACGCTGCTGGGTGCCCTGCCCAAACGATTCGGGTTCGATCCGGCCGCGCTGACGCTGGCGCAGTACTACGAACTGGCGCGCGGCAATGCGGCCCAGCCGGCCATGGAGATGACCAAGTGGTTCGATACCAACTACCACTACATCGTGCCGGAGCTTGACGCC
The DNA here is from genome assembly GCF_057815095.1 of Cupriavidus sp. 86D6. Lineage (NCBI taxonomy): Bacteria > Pseudomonadati > Pseudomonadota > Betaproteobacteria > Burkholderiales > Burkholderiaceae > Cupriavidus > Cupriavidus sp. 86D6. The sequence goes on from NZ_JBYPSB010000023.1 coordinate 29,351, forward strand.
GACAGTACTTTCGACGGCGGTGCCAACTGGTATTTCGACGAAATTGATGAGGCGCTGGCGCTGGGCCTGCCCACACGTCCGGTGCTGATCGGCCCGGTCACCTATCTGTGGCTGTCCAAGTCGCATGCGGCCGGCTTCGACCGGCTGAGTCTGCTGCCCAAGGTGGTGCAAGCCTACCGGCGTATCCTGTCCCAGTTGCAGGCACGCGGCATCGAGTGGGTACAGATCGACGAACCCGCGCTGTGCCTGGACCTGCCGCCGCAATGGCTCGATGCCTATGACCAGGCCTACCCCGCGCTGGCCGATGCCGGCGTGAAGCTGCTGCTGGCCACGTATTTCGACACCGCCGCCGATCATGCCGCCCGTGTCGCCGCGCTGCCGGTACACGGTTTTCATATCGATCTGGTGCGGGCACCCCAGCAATTGGCTGCGTGGCAGGCCGTGCTGCCAAGTAGCGCCGTGCTGTCGGTGGGCGTGATCGACGGCCGCAATATCTGGCGCACCGACCTGCGCAAGGTGCTCGATGCCGTCGCGCCCCTGCATGCCCAGCTGGGCGATCGCCTCTGGCTGGCGCCTTCCTGCTCGCTGCTGCATGTGCCGGTATCGCTCGATGCCGAAACCCGTCTCGACCCGGAACTGAAAGCGTGGCTGGCATTTGCCACCGAAAAGCTGGACGAACTGCATACCCTGGCCCTGGCCCTGAACCTTGGCGAATCGGCTGTGGCCGGGCAGCTTGCCGCATCCGATGCCGCGCAGGCCGCGCGCCGCACGTCGCGCCGCGTGGTCAACCAGCAGGTGCAGAAGCGGCTGGCAGCCGTGACCGCCGACATGGCCGAACGCGACAGCCCATTCGATGTGCGCATCGTCCGCCAGCGCGACGCGCTGAAGCTGCCCGCGCTGCCTACCACGACGATCGGCTCGTTCCCGCAGACGCCCGCCATTCGCCAGACCCGGGCCGCCTTCAAGCGCGGCGATATCGGCGCGCTGGACTACCTGGACCGCATGCGCGCCGAAATCGAACTGGCGGTGCGCAAGCAGGAGGCGCTGGGCCTCGACGTGCTGGTCCATGGCGAAGCCGAGCGCAACGATATGGTCGAATATTTCGGCGAACAGCTATGCGGCTACGCATTCACCGAGAACGGCTGGGTGCAGAGCTACGGCTCGCGCTGCGTGAAGCCGCCGGTGATCTTTGGCGATGTGTACCGTCCCGAGCCGATGACCGTGGATACGGCCCGCTTTGCGCAGTCGCTGACCGACAAGCCGATGAAGGGCATGCTGACCGGCCCCGTGACGATGCTGCAATGGTCGTTCGTGCGCGACGACCAGCCGCGCGCCGTGACCACGCGCCAGCTGGCGCTGGCCATCCGCGACGAGGTCTGCGACCTGGAGGCCGCCGGCATCCGCGTGATCCAGATCGACGAACCCGCGCTGCGCGAAGGGCTGCCGCTGCGCCGGGGCGACTGGGCCGCCTATCTGGACTGGGCTGTCAGCGCCTTCCGCCTGTCGGCCTCGGGCGTGGGCGACGAAACGCAGATCCACACCCACATGTGCTATGCCGAGTTCAACGACATCCTGCCGGCCATCGCCGCCATGGATGCCGATGTGATCACAATCGAGACCTCGCGCTCGGCCATGGAACTGCTGGAAGGGTTTGGCGATTTCGACTATCCGAACGAGATCGGCCCCGGTGTCTACGACATCCATTCGCCGCGCGTACCTTCCGTCGAAGCCATGACCCGCCTGCTGGAGCGGGCCTGCGAGGTGATTCCCCCGGAACGCCTGTGGGTCAACCCGGATTGCGGCCTGAAAACCCGTGGCTGGACCGAGACCGAGGCGGCCCTGGCGAATATGGTCAGCGCCACCCGGGCGCTGCGCCAGAAGCTTGCCGGCCACGCGCCGGCAAGCTGGAAGCGCGTGGTGCGGCCCGCCGCCACGGCCAAGCCCGCCCCGCATGGGCATGGCGCGGCATGCGGACCGTCGTGCGCGGGGCAAGCCAGTGCCTAAGGTCATGCGCTGAACGCCTGAGCTTATGCGCTGGAGCGCACGTTGCGTCGCTGTGTCGCATGGCGGCGCCGCGTGCGGCTCCGTATCCTTTCGGTCGAGCCAAACAAGAAAATTGCGATGTCACGTCGGTATCCGGCGTGATCTTCGACCAAGAGGAATGAAACGAGCCACACCCTGGCGCCGCGTCGCGGTGCTTCCTGCAGCCGCACTCTCGAGCGCGGCCTTCGCCCAATCGGCAACCGTCACCAGCCCGGATGCCGCCCCTATCCCTACCCTGCCGACCATTACCGCCACGGCTGCCGCCGTCGGGTCGCTGACCGCGCCGGGCCTGGCGCAGCAGCGGCAGTCGCTGTTCCAGTCGGCGGGATCGGTCGGCTTTGTCGACGCACAATCGTTCACCAATACCTATGCCTACGACCTGCGCGATGTCCTGAAGGATTCGCCCGGCGTGTACGTGCAGGAACGCTATGGGCAGGAACTGCGCCTGTCGATTCGCGGCTCGGGCGTGGCGCGTGGCTACCACACACGGGGCATCGAGATCCTGCAGGACGGCGTACCGACGAACTTTGCCGACGGCAGTGGGGATTTCTACCAGATCGATCCGCTGGCACTGTCGGCCGCCGAGGTCTACAAGGGCGGCAACGGCCTGGCGTATGGCAGCACCACGCTGGGCGGCGCGGTCAATTTCACCACGCCGACGGCGCTGACTGCCGAATCCCGGAACATGGTGCGCGTGGACGGTGGCAGCTTCGGCACGATACGGGGCAGCGGCCAGGTATCGCGCCAGATCGGCCAGTGGGACTTCCTGGCGAACGCCACGGTCAGCCATGCCGAAGGCTGGCGCAATCACGAGCGCGGCCAGTACGAGCAGATCAACGCCAACGTCGGCTATCGCTTCAGCCCGGCGGTGGAAACGCGGTTCTACTTTGGCGCCTATATCGTCGACCAGCTGCTGCCCGGCGCGCTGACGCTGAACCAGGCGCTGACCACGCCGCGCATGGCATCGGCCAGTGCGCTGGCGGGGGACCAGGCGCGCAATACCCGCACCGAGCGGGTGGCAAACGTCACCAGCATCAAGCTCGATAACGGCCAGATCGACCTGACCACCTGGGGCATCCACAAGAGCCTGTACCACCCGATCTTCCAGGTCGTGGATCAGGACAGCTGGACCTACGGCTTCGCGCCGCGCTACACGGGCAACTTCACGCTGGGCGGCCTGCGCAACCAGCTGATCGCCGGGGCGCGCTTCTTCGGCGGCAACAACGACGCGCGGCAGTACGTCAATATCAACGGCAATCGCGGCGCCCAGACGCTGAACGCGAAGCAGGACGCGTACAACTACGAGGCCTACCTGGAAGACCGCCTGTACGTGCTGCCCACCGTGGCGCTGATGGCGGGCGCCAAGGCCTACCGCAACCGGCGCGAATACACCGACTACGGCGGCCTGCCGGCCAACCCGACAGCCAAGTCCGATGGCGCGACATTCAGCGGCGTCAATCCGAAATTTGGCGTGCTGTGGGAACCGAAGCCCGACATCCAGGCGTTCATCGACATCACGCGCAGCGCCGACGTCCCGGACTTTACGGACCTGAGCCAGACCATCGGCGCCACGCAGCAATTCGTGCCGCTGGCGGCCCAGCACGGCTGGACGCTGGAACTGGGCACGCGCGGCAAATGGGACCGCTTTGCGTGGGATGTCACGGCGTACCGTTCGCTCCTGCGCGACCAGCTGCTGCAATACACGGTGAGCGCCGATATTCCGGCATCGACCTTCAACGCCAACAAGACGGTGCTGCAGGGCGTGGAACTGGGCGCCAGCGCCGACGTGTTGCGCGATATCGTCGGCAAGGGCGACAAGTTCACCGTATCGCAGATCTGGAACTACAGCGATTTCCGCTTCGACAACGATCCCGTGTACGGCAACAACCGCATCGCCGGGGTGCCGAAGCACGTACTGCGCACCACGCTGGCCTATAGCCGCAACAGCCGCCTGCGCGTGGCGGGCACGATCGACTGGGTGCCGACCGGCGCCTACGTGGACTACGCCAATACGCTCAAGGTGCCGTCGTATGTGCTGTTCGGTATCGAGGCCAGCTACGAGTTCGAGCGCGGCGTGACGCTGTTCCTCGACGCCCGCAACCTGGCCGACAAGCGTTACATCAGTGATTTCAGTACCGTCACCGATGCACGCACGGCCAACACCGCCGTGTTCTATCCGGGCGTCGGCCGCGCGTTCTACGCCGGGGTGAAATACCGGTTCTAGTCGGACGCCTGCGGCCGGTGCTCCAAACGAAAAACCCTTCCAGACCGGAAGGGTTTTTTGCATGCTGGCGCCGCAGGCAACGCGCTCAGTTCACGCGCTGCACGGGCGGCGGCATCCACTTGCCGTCGAGCAGGACCTGCTCCGGCCAGTACGCCCGCAGCATCAGGCTGAAGGCATCGGGCGGTGCGGGCAGCCAGTTCGTCACCTGGCTGGAAGGGGGGCGTTCGTACTGGATATAGATGTCCAGCGAGCCATCGCGGTTGTAGCGCAGGCGGTCGCGGCTGCCAATGCTGTAACGCTGGAGCGCATTGTCGGCAAAGGCCTGCTTGTCGTTGTAGGCGCTCAGCGACCAGAAGGCCTTGGCCGGCGGGAGCTGGCCCTTGTCGAAATGCAGCACATAGCGGCTGCCGCCATCGAACGGACGACCCGACGCGTCGGCGCGGGCAACCGGGTAGACCGCATCCTCCGCCAGGTTGGCGCCCAGCCCGTACATCGCCACCGCGGCACGGCGGTCGAAATCGGCACCGTACACGCCGGTGTCGCGCTGCAGTCGCCAGCCCGTGTTGCCCGCCGCGCTCTTGCGGCCGTTGGCGGCGATGGTGGCCAGCGCGGCGGTGGCGCCCTCCTGCACGGCGCGCGCCGTGGACGGTTCCAGCACCGTTGTCTTGAACGGTTCGCCGGCCTTGACGCCCATGCGCTGCATCTTCTCGAGCATCGACACGTCGTCGGGCCCGGGCGGGTTTTGCGGCAACAACGCGGCCATGCGGCTGAAGAACGCCTGGGCGTCCATCGCCGCCACCTGTTCGGCGGGCGGTGTCTCGGTGTCGATCATCCCTGCGCGCGGCGTGGCCGGCGGCGTGGTGCGGATGCCCTTGCGCCAGGCCGACAGCGGCACCAGGCGGAACTGGTCCTGCAGGCGGTGGACATTGGCGTAGTCCGCCTTGCCGTTGGTCTGGATCCGGCCGATCAGCCAGATCATGCTGGTCGGCGCACGGATTTCCGTCACGCCCTTGGGCAGCGTGCCTTCCCAGTCGGGGCCGACTATCGCAAAAGCGCCACGACGCGTGCCCGTGGTGCGCTTGCCCGGCGACGCGAACACATTGGTCCAGGCATCGAGCATCTGCATGACGTAATAGCGGCCCGCCGTATCGGGCACGGCCAGCACCACCGGTTCCCTGGACACATCCACCCAGGCGGTGGAGTACAGCGTATCCGCGTTCGGGCTCACCACGGTGGTGTAGGTGGCATCGGGGAACGCGCGGCTATGGTTGAACGTGTTGACCGGGGTCTTGGCCGTCATCACCTCGCGCGTGACATCCATCAGCACGAGCGGATAGCCATAAGTAAACACTTCGGCGGACAGCGCCTTCATCGCCCGATCCGACGGCGGCTGTTCCGCGGCCGGTATGTCCGGCGCGGGCGGCGGCGCGGATGCGCAGGCAGAAAGGAAGGCGGCAAGCGCGACCACGCTTGCCAGTTGGCGTATCGTTCGGTTCATGACCCCGTTTCCCAGTATGGTGGCGGCCTTCCGGGGAATGTGCACGACGGGTCCGGGGGGGACGCGTGTTGCTCCGGAGGCGCATCTGTTCCGGACGAATGATGTGCCCGCGACTCGGCCACTGTCAATGATTCCGGGGCGCGTCTCCGGGCGATACCGAACACTGACCCGACTGAGTATGGGGGTAGGATCAGCTTTGTGAGCGCGACGTCACGCCTGCTGGGGTGGGGCCTGCTGGGGTGGGGCCTACGGGGGTTGGGCCTACTGGGGTGGGGCGTACATACCGGCCCCAAATGACGAAGGGCCTCCATTGCTGGAGGCCCTTCCAATAGGTGGCGCGGCTGGCAGGATTCGAACCCACGACCCCTTGGTTCGTAGCCAAGTACTCTATCCAACTGAGCTACAGCCGCACGCGAGGGACGCATTGTATCGCAATTCACCTTCCGCGCAAGCCCTTTGTGAAAATTATTTCGCAGACTGCGCACGACGCTGCCATCTCTGTTTACCAGCGGTATCTGGCACCCACTGTGCCGCCCGCGTTGCGTCCGGCGCGCGCCTTCATCCAGAGCCGCAGGCCCGTGGTGGAACTGCTGTGCGCGCCGATGTTGAACGAGAACAGTCCGCGCAGCAGATCGGTATCGATACGCGTGCCATTGATGTTGATGGTCTTCGCCCGGTTGTCCTGCCACCAGTCGGCCTCGACGAACGGATAGACACCGCTCAGCCGCGTCGGCTTGGAGCCGTAGAGCCGCACGGCCAGCCCCGTGGCACTGACCTCGCCGGGCGGTGCATCCCAGTTACTGGGCACGGGGGCCATGCCTGGCCGATAGGCCATTTCCACCCGCGATTGCAGCGTCAGGCCCATGCCGCTGCGCGACAACGGCGCGTCGAGCGCCACGGCCATGCTGCGCGCACGGCTGTCGACAAGGCCTGTGGCGGTCGTCGCATCTTCAACATGGACGAGCGGCGTCCGGGGCGTACTGTTGAATCGCTCCACGACACGATCGATGCTTGCCAGATTGATGGCGATGGGCTCGGCCTCGGGCACGGATTCCGGCGCCGTCCGTGATGCATGGACGGGGATCGGCAGGTCGGGGTCATCATTGCCGATCACCATGCGCGGCGGCACGACCGACAGCGCGGTGTCTTCCGGCATGGCTGGTGGTGCGGCCTGGTTGGGCGGCGGTGTATCCGGGGCGCGCGCGTCCTGCACGAACTGCAGCGCATCACGCCCTGACATGCCGTCCAGGGACTCCTCGGCATGAACCACGGCGCAGGCCAGCAGCGCAAGTACGAAACACAGGGGGAGACCGGGGTGCCCCGCATGCAGGCGGGCGACATGCGCCCTGCCAGACAACCGTCCGGCACGCTCCTCTCTCCCGCACATCAACTGTACGGACATGGCAACCACCTCGTCGGGCGTTGTGTGGACCATGCCCGATCAGCTTGAGCATAGGTCAAAGGCCGCGCGATGGTTAGAGGCGAATGTGGGGTGTGCCGCCCGCTAAAAGGCGGAGAGCGCGGCTGAGAGAGATGATGTCGGACGAGGCAGGCAACTCGCCAATTTCACGAGAGGCTGCGGAAATGAAAAAGCCCTGCTCGTTGAGCAGGGCTTTCAAATATTGGTGCCCAGAAGAGGACTCGGTCACCCGGGCGCGACCCCGGCTTGCGCTGGCAAGCGCAAGCTTTTCGAGTCCCCACGGGCAGTCCGCAGGGACTGCCCTTTCCGGGCGTACAAATGAAAAGACCCCGCTCGTTGAGCGGGGTCTTGAATTGGTGCCCAGAAGAGGACTCGGTCACCCAGGCGCGACCCCGGCTTGCGCCTGCAGGCGCAAGCTTTTCGAGTCCCCGCGGGCAGTCCGCAGGGACTGCCCTTTCCGGGCGTACAAATGAAAAGACCCCGCTCGTTGAGCGGGGTCTTGAATTGGTGCCCAGAAGAGGACTCGAACCTCCACAGTGTTGCCACCGCTAGGACCTGAACCTAGTGCGTCTACCAATTCCGCCATCTGGGCTTCGTTTCACTGCATTGCTGCGGTGATGCGAAGAACGTGATTATGCTGAGTGACGCGCATCCTGTCAACACCCCTCTCGCAGAAACTTCAAAAAACCTGGCCGCGATGTAGCCCGAAGTCGACTTCGGCCGGTCGGCCGGGCAGCGACAGCGTGGCGGTGGCCGGCGCGGTGCGCGCGACGACCTTGCCTGCCCGCATCACCAGCAGCCGCGTGGCTCGCAGCCGGATGGCTTCGACCGGATCGTGCGCCTGCAGCAGCACCAGGTCGGCGCGGCAGCCGGGGGCCACGCCGTAGCCGTCCAGCCCCAGGATGGCCGCGGGCGTTTCGGTCACGGCCCGGAAGCAGGCGCGCATCGCGTCCTGGCCCGTCATCTGGGCCACGTGCAGCCCCATGTGCGCCACCTCGAGCATGTCGCCGGAGCCCAGGCTGTACCAGGGGTCCATCACGCAATCGTGCCCGAACGCCACGGGGATGCCCGCGGCCAGCAGCTCGGGCACCCGGGTCATGCCGCGGCGTTTCGGGTAGGTGTCGTGCCGGCCCTGCAGCGTGATGTTGATCAGCGGATTGGCGATGGCGGCCACGCCCGCCTCGCGCATCAGCGGCAGCAGCTTCGACACGTAGTAGTTGTCCATCGAGTGCATCGACGTCAGATGCGACCCCGTGACCCGTCCCTGCAGCCCCAGCCGCACCGATTCGCTGGCCAGCGTCTCGATATGGCGTGACATCGGGTCGTCGCTTTCGTCGCAGTGCATGTCCACACGCAGGCCACGCTTGGCAGCCTCTTCGCACAGCAGCTTCACCGACGCGGCGCCGTCGGTCATGGTCCGCTCGAAATGCGGAATGCCGCCGACCACGTCCACGCCCATGTCCAGCGCGCGCCGCAGGGTGTCGAGCGCGCCGGGCGCGCGCAGCACGCCATCCTGCGGAAACGCCACCAGTTGCAGGTCGAGGTACGGCTTCACGCGGTCGCGCACGTGCAGCAGCGCCTCGGTCGCCAGCAGGCGCGGATCGCAGACGTCCACGTGCGACCGGATTGCCAGCAGCCCCTTGGCCACGGCCCAGTCGCAATAGGCCAGCGCCCGTTCGACAATGGCGTCCTGCGTTAGCAGCGGCTTGAGCTCCCCCCACAGCGCGATGCCCTCCAGCAGCGTGCCGGACTGGTTCACGCGCGGCAGGCCATACGACAGCGTGGAATCCATATGGAAATGGGCATCGACGAACGGTGGCGACACCAGCTGGCCCGCCGCATCGATCTCGTCGCCTGCCGTGGCCGTCAGCCGGGGCTCGACAGCCGCGATCCGGCCGGCGGCAATGCCGATGTCGACGTCGGTACGGCCATCGGGCAGGTTGCAGTGACGCAGGATGGTATCGAACATGGGATTCTCTTTCCGGATAGTTCAGCGTTCGCCCTTGCGGTACGGCTTCATCAGCGCCTGCGGATAGGCCGCGCGCCGCGCCACCAGCACCAGCGCAAGGATCGACAGAATATAAGGCAGCATCAGGTAGACCTGGTACGGCAGCGCCGGCAGGCCAGGCAGGCTGGCCCCACCCTGCTGCAGGCGCAGCTGCAGCGCATCGAAGGCCGCGAACAGCAGCGCGCCCAGCAATGCCCGCCCCGGCCGCCACGACGCGAATACCACCAGCGCCACGCAGATCCAGCCCCGGCCATTGATCATGTTGAAGAAGAACGCATTGAAGGCCGACAGCGTGAGAAACGCGCCCCCCACAGCCATCAACGCCGACCCGGCCATGATCGCTCCGATCCGCACCGCCCCCACGCGGATGCCCTGCCCCTCGGCGGCGGCGGGGTTCTCGCCGACCATGCGCAGTGCCAGCCCCAGCGGCGTGCGATAGAGCAGCCAGGCCAGCAGCGGCGCCATCAGCAGCGCCAGCAGCGTCAGCGCCGTTTCGGCCGCCATCACCGTGCCGACCAGCGGCACGTCGGCCCACCATGTCATCGGCGCGAACGGCGTGATCGTCGGCGGGGTCGAGACCTGGGCAAAGCCCAGCCGGTAGGCGTAGTACGACACGCTGGTGGCCAGCATGGTCACGCCCAGCCCCGCCACATGCTGCGACAGCGCCAGCGACACCGTCAGCCAGCCATGCAGCAGCCCGAACGCCAACCCCACCCCCGCCGCCGCCGCCACGCCGCCCCACAGCGGCGCGCCGTGGTACACCGCCAGCCAGCCGGAAAAAGCCCCGGCCACCATGATGCCTTCGATGCCCAGGTTCAGCACCCCGGCGCGTTCGCACAGCAGCACGCCCAGCGTGCCGAAGATCAGCGGCGTGGCCACGCGCAGCACGGCAATCCAGAACGGGGCCCCGGCAACGATATCGAACAGTTCCATCAGGCCACCTTCCCGATCCGGTCGAAACGCAGGCGATAGCGTGCAAGCATGGTCGCCACCAGCATGGACAGCAGCGCCACCGCCACGATGACATCGGCAATCGTGTTGGGCACGCCCACGGCCCGGCTCATGCCGTCTGCGCCCACCAGGATGCCCGCCACGAAGATGGCCGATGCCACCACGCCCACCGGATGCAGGCCCGCCAGCATGGCGATCACCACGCCCGTATAGCCGTACCCCGGCGACATGTCGAGCGTGAGATAGCCTGTGCGCCCGGCCACCTCCACCACACCGGCCAGGCCCGCCAGCGCGCCGGACAGGGCCGCTGCGAGCAGCGTCACACGCGTCACCGACATGCCCGCGAATGCCGCCGCGCGGGCGTTGGCGCCCACGGCGCGCATCTGCAGCCCAAAGACCGTGAACCGGTTGATCGCCCACACCAGCAGGGCCAGGCCCACGGCAGCCAGCAGGCCGCTATGCACGCGCGAGCGTTCCATCAGCCGGCCCAGTTCCAGTTCCGGCACCAGCGCGACGGACTGCGGCCAGCCCATCGCCAGCGGGTCCTTCATCGGCCCGTCGAGCATCAGCGAGACGCCCAGCAGCACGATGAAATTGAGCAGCAGTGTGGTGACCACCTCGTCCACGCCCAGCCTCAGCTTGAGCAGCGCCGGCAGCAGCAGCAACAAGGCGCCGGCCAGCATGCCAGCCGCGACCATCAGACCAAACGGCATGCCATTGGGCAACGACGCCGCCCACGGCGCTGCCGCGCCATCCACCTGCCCGCCCACGGCCACGGCCGCCAACGCCCCCAGGTAAAGCTGGCCCTCGGCACCGATATTGAACAGCCGCGTGCGGAACGCCACGGCCACGGCGAGGCCTGTCAGGATCAGGGGCGTGGCGCGGGTGAGCGTCTCGGACCACGCAAAGCGCGAACCAAAGCCGCCGTCCAGTAGCAGCAGGTAGGCCTTGCCGACAGGCGCGCCGGCCAGCGACACCAGCAGCGCACAGATCAGCAGCGTGACCACAATCGCGCCCACGGGCGCCATCACCAGGGCGGTACGGGACACCGCGGTCCGGGCTTCAAGCCGCATGGGCCACCTCCACCTGCGTGTGGGCATCGTCGGCCCCGGCCATGGCCAGGCCCAGCGTGCCGAGCGTCCATGCCGGCGTGGCGCGGGCCGCGCTCAGCCGGCCGGCATGGATGACGGCGATGCGGTCCGACAGCGCCATCAGTTCATCGAGATCTTCCGAAATCAGCAGCACGGCCGCGCCCCGCGCCGCGGCATCGAGCAACTGGCCGCGCACGTACGCCACCGCGCCGATGTCGAGGCCCCAGGTTGGCTGGCTGGCCACCACCAGCGCCGGCGCCTGCGCGCCGCGCACCGAGAACGCCCGGCCGAGGATCAGTTTCTGCATGTTGCCGCCAGACAACGTGCGCGTCGGCACGTCGATGCCGCCACCGCGCACATCGAACCGGCTCGCCAGTTCGCCGGCAAAGCGCCGCGACGCCGCGCCACGGATCACGCCGCCCCGCACGAACGCCCGATTGCCAAGCTGCTCGATGATGACGTTCTCCCACACGGCCAGGTCGCCCACCGCGCCTTCGGCATGCCGGTCTTCCGGAATGCGCGCCACGCCGGCGCCGATCCACCGCCGGGGCGATGCCGGCAGCGCCGCGCCACACACACGGACGCTGCCCGACGATGCCGCCACCACGCCGCTCATCAACTCGGCCAGCGCCACCTGTCCATTGCCCGAGACCCCGGCGATGCCGACGATTTCCCCGGCATGCAGGTCGAGCGTCACGTCCCGCAGGCCCTGCCGGCCGGCCGCGGGCGCCACGCTGACCCGATCGAGCGCAGCGACAATCTCGCCGCCAGCCAGGCCGGCCTTGCGCGTGGGCATCTCCACGCGGCGCCCCACCATCAGTTCGGCCAGTTCCGCCTTGCCGGTGGTGTCCGCACGGCGCTCCGCCACCAGCCGGCCGCCGCGCAGCACCGCCACGCGGTGCGAGACGCGCAGCACCTCGTCGAGCTTGTGACTGATGAAGATCACCGACAGCCCTTCGGCGATCAGCTGCCCCAGCGTGGCGAACAGGCTGTCGGCCTCCTGCGGCGTCAGCACGGCCGTGGGCTCATCGAGGATCAGCACCCGCGCGCCGCGATAGAGCGCCTTGATAATCTCCACGCGCTGCCGTTCGCCGACCGACAGCGACCCAACCCGCGCCTGCGGCTGCACCGCCAGCCCGAAGCGCCGCGCCAGATCGTCGATACGCGCCCGCGCGGCGCCACGCTGCTGGCGCCAGCGCCAGAGCGGCTCGGTGCCAATCAGGATGTTGTCGAGCACCGACAGGTTGTCGGCCAGCGTGAAATGCTGATGGACCATGCCCACGCCCGCCGCCAGCGCCGCGCGCGGATTGCCGGGCGGCAGCGTCACGCCGTCCACCTCCACGCTGCCCGCGTCGGCGATGTAGTGCCCGAACAGGATATTGACCAGCGTGCTCTTGCCGGCGCCGTTTTCGCCAAGCAGGGCCAGCACTTCGCCACGATGCAGGTCCAGCGAGATATCGTCGTTGGCCAGCAGCGGGCCAAACCGTTTGGTGATGTGCGAGAGCCGGAGCACCGGCAATTCCTGGGGCATCGCGTTTAGGAAATCAGACAAAAGGAAATGAAGCGGCCCCGTCCAGCCGGACGGGGCCCTGTGCGCCCTGCGCCAGCGGCGTTACGGCGTCGATTTCGGCTCGGTCTCCACGACCTTGACCGTGAACTTGCCGTCGAGGATCGCCTTCTCCTTCGCCTTGACCCTGGCCATCACATCGGCCGGCATCTTGCCCTCGAACGTGCCCAGCGGCGCCAGTTCCGCGCCCTTGAACTTCATCAGCGAATACTGGCCGTAGTCCTCGTTCTTGAACTGGCCGGCCTTGACCTTGGCCAGCGCGGCCGCGATGGTCGGCTCCATGTTCCAGAGCGCCGATGCCACCACCGTGGCCGGGTACTGCGGCTGGGTGTTGATCACGTTGCCGATGGCCAGCTTGCCGCGCTCCTTGGCGGCGTCCGACACGCCGAAACGCTCGGCATAGAGCACGTCGGCGCCTTTGTCGATCATCGCGAACGCGGCTTCCTTGGCCTTGGGCGGGTCGAACCACGAGCCGATGAAGCTGACCGTGAACTTCACCTTCGGGTTCATCTCGCGGGCGCCCTCCATGAACGCGTGCATCAGCCGGTTGACTTCGGGAATCGCGTAGCCGCCCACCATGCCGATGTGGTTGGTCTTGGTCATGCCGCCCGCAATCATGCCGGTCAGGTACGACGGTTCCTGGATGTAGTTGTCGAACACCGAGAAGTTCGGGGCCTGCGGCTTGCCCGACGAGCCCATCAGGAAGGCCGTCTTCGGATAATCCTTGGCCACCTTGCGTGCCGCGCCTTCCACGGCGAACGACTCGCCGACGATCAGGCCGCTACCCTGTTCGGCGTACTGGCGCATCACGCGCTCGTAGTCCGCGTTCGACACGCTCTCCGAGAACACGTAGTCGATCTCGCCGCGCGACTTGGCCTCGTTGAGCGCCTTGTGGATGCGCGACACCCACTGCTGCTCCACGGGCACCGTGTACACCGCGGCCACCTTGATCTTCGACTGCGCCTGCGCGCCAGCCGGCAGACCCATGGCGGCCAGCGCAGTGGCCACCGCTGCGGCTTTCAGCCAGGTGCGACGATCGCTTCCCTTGTGCATGACTTCACTCCCCTTTTTCTGCGTTGTGTGCGCCCATGGCGCGTGGTTGATGGTTGTGATGGGACGGAAAGCGCCCGGCTCAGGCGCGCTCCGGGTCGGAATCGGGTGCCTGCAGCCCGCAGCCCCGCAGCAGCAAGGCCACCAGATGCTCGGTGGCGTGCTCGAAGTCGTCAGCGTCAAGCTGGCTCACGCCCAGCACGGCGCACACCTGCGCCTCGAAGTCGGCATAGGTCTGGGTGGCGGCCCAGATCGTGAAGAACAGGTGGTAAGGGTCCACCGGCGCCATCTGGCCGCCCTCGATCCACGCGCGGATCACCATCGCCTTGCGCGCCACCAGTTCGCGCAGGGCCTGGCGCAGGACGTTGCCGATCTCCGGCGCGCCGTGCAGCAGTTCGTTGGCGAACACGCGCGACGCATCGGGATGGCTCGCCGACAGGCGCATCTTGGCGCGGATGTACTGCTCCAGCGCCAGCCGTGGCGAGTGCTCGGCGCTGATGATGTCGGTCTCGGACAGCCATAGCGTCAGCGTGTGCGCCAGCACGGCGCGATACAGCACCTGCTTGGTCCGGAAGTAGTAGTGCAGGTTCGACTTGGGCACGCCCGCGCGGGCGGCAATATCGGCCATGGTGGCCCCGGCAAAGCCGGCCCGCGCGAAGACGTACTCGGCCGCGCGCACGATCAGCGCCTCGTTTTCCTGCCGGATGCGGCCGCCGGGCGGGCCGGACCGGGGCTCGATGCCGCGCGCCGGCGACGGCGCGCGCGCCAGGGCATCCATCACTTTGTGCCGTAGAGCCGGTCGCCGGCATCGCCAAGGCCCGGCACGATGTAGCCGTGCTCGTTCAGCTCGCTGTCGATGGCGGCGGTGACGATGGCCACGTCGGGGTGGGCGGACTGCAGCGCGCGCAGCCCCGGACGCGAGGCGATCAGGCAGACGTACTTCATGGTGGTCACCCCGGCCTCCTTGAGCCGGTTGATCGCCGCGATGGCCGAGTTGCCGGTCGCCAGCATCGGGTCCACCACGATCACGAAGCGCTCCTGGATATCCTCGGGCATCTTGAAGTAGTACTCGATCGGCTCCAGCGTCTCGGGGTCGCGATACAGGCCGATATGCCCCACGCGCGCCGCCGGCAGCAGGTCCAGCATGCCGTCCAGGAAGCCATTGCCGGCCCGCAGGATCGACACCAGGCAGAGCTTCTTGCCCGACAGCACCGGCGACTGCATAGGCGCGATGGGCGTCTTGATGGCGATGGTCTCCATGGCCAGGTCGCGCGTGGCTTCGTAGGTCAGCAACTGGCTGATCTCGCGCACCAGGCGGCGGAAGTTGTCGGTGGTGGTGTCCTCGCTGCGCACCAGCGTGACCTTGTGCTGGACCAGCGGATGGTTGACCACCATCACGGCGGGCGCCGCGCTGGCTTCCGTTTCGGCAAAGGCCTGGACGGCCGTGGGTACGTCCGACATGTCGTTCATGGTGCGCTCCTTGGTCATCCGAAATTCGCCTGGCCGGGCGCGACGGGCCCCGGGCCCGCCACGCTCTGGCTGCCTGTCAGTCAGGACTGCCGTGCAATGCCGCGTTGCCGCTAGAACACCGTGCCGTCGCTCTGGATCGCGAAGGGCGGCGGCCCGCCCGGCGGCCGGCGCTGTGCCGCGATGCGGCGGCCCGCCGCCCACGTGCCGCCTTCCAGCACGCGCGCCAGCGGAAAGTCGGCTTCCTTGAGACCCAGCGCCTGGCGCACCGCATCGGCCACGAGGTCGAGCCCCGTCACGGTCAGTGCGCGCCACTCGACGATCTCGGGTTCGTCCACGGTATGGGTCCGGCTGGCGAACTCGCCGTCGCGCGGCACGGTCAGCTCGAAGTCATAGAGCAGCCCGCCGTTCCGGTATTCGGGCAGCCCGGTCAGCGCGTCGAGCCCCACCACCACCAGGCCGCCATCCTCCAGCGGCTCCAGCAGCGAATAGGTCAGCCACTGCGTGAGCTTGTGGAATGGCACCAGCCCGCCGGGCGCTGCCGGATGCCGCCAGCAGTCACCGAGCGACACGCCATCGATCTGCACGCGTCCCGGCCAGACCGGGCCCAGCGCCACCAGCAGCGTGCGCAGCACGAAGCCGGCCTCGATGCGGTTGTCCTTCGCATGCGCAGCCAGGTAGTCGAACAGGTTGCCCAGCCGCGCCGGCGTGCCGAAGACTGCCGGGGTGGCCTGCATGACCTCGCCCAGCCGCCGCAGCAGGCCGGCACGCCCTTCCAGGCCCACCAGCGGGTTGTGCTGCGCCACCTGGAAGGCCGTGGCGATGGTCGAGGCATCGATACGGGCCAGCCGCTCGGCATCGGCACGCAGCGGATCGCCCGATTCGGCCGAGAAGCCGCCCCGGGCAAACAGGTCGAAGCTGGCCACGCCGAGCCCTTCGGAGCGCGTCAGCATCATGTCGCTGGCCGGGTCGCGATAGCGCCAGTCGGGGCCTGCGCCGGCATCGAGCAGCACGCTCGGGATCACCAGGTCGATGCCGATGCGCGCCCGCTCGGCACAATGGTCGGCGCCCGACATGCCGGCGCGCTCGCACAGGATCTGCCAGCGGTTGATCGATTCCTGCCCCGGCCCGCCACTCTCGAAATGGCGCCAGCGGCTGTGGTAAGGCACCTGGAGATCGGGGTAGCGCCGCCGGATGGTGGCGGCCACGTAGTCGGCAATCGCGTGGATACGGTCCGGGTGCCAGGTAAACAGTTCAGACTCGCCGGATGCGACGAATTCGGTCACGACCGCGCAATGCGTGCGCACCGCTTCGCCGCTCAGCAGTGCGGAAGCGGGATGATCGGGCGGCACCGGGCTGTGCCAGCCGCTGCCCGTGCCGGGTTCGTGTCCGGTCGTACCTCCTGCGGAATACTCGTTCATTCGTTCAACCCCCTGCCCTTTGCCAGGGCGAGTTCGTTGGCATCCGGCGGCGTGTAGCTGGTGAAGTAACCCGCCGCCACCTTCGCATCGATTTCCACGCGCGCATCGGCCGGGATCAGCGCCTCGGGGATGGGCACCTGCTCCACCACCTCGATCCCCTGCGCCGTCAGCGCGCCATGCTTCATGTTGCTCATCGAGGCCCAGCGGTCGATCCGCCGGATCCCGAGCCAGTGAAAGACATCCGGCATCAGTTCCTGGAAGCGCATGTCCTGCACGCCGGCCACGCACTCGGTGCGCGCGAAATACGTTTCGGCGCGGTCGCCGCCTACCTGGCGCTTGCGTGCGTTGTAGACCAGGAACTTGGTCACCTCGCCCAGCGCGCGGCCTTCCTTCCGGTTATAGACCACCAGCCCGACGCCGCCCTGCTGGGCCATCTCGATACAGACCTCGATGCCATGCGCCAGGTAGGGCCGGCATGTGCAGATGTCCGATCCGAATACGTCCGAGCCATTGCATTCGTCGTGGACGCGGCAGGCCACCCGGGTCTCGGGCTGGCCCAGCTTGCTGATATCGCCAAAGAAATAGAGCGTCATGCCGCCGATAGGCGGCAGAAAGACCTTCAGGTCCGGCCGCGTGACCAGTTCCGGGAACATGCCGCCAGTCTGCTCGAACAGGCTGCGGCGCAGGATGCTCTCCTTGATATCGAACCGGCGCGCGATGCCGGGCAGGTACCAGACCGGATCGATGGCGGCCTTGGTGACGCGCACATCGCCGTTGGGATACAGGATGTCGCCATCCGGGGCCAGGCGGCCCGCCGTGATGGCGGCCAGCAATTCCGGCATGTTGATATGGGCGCGCGTGATGGCGATGGTGGGCCGGATGTCGAACCCGGCGGCGATGCGGTCGGCAAAGACCGTCGATACCAGATGGCCCCACGGATCGAGCGATACGATCTTGTCGGGGTCGCCCCACTGCGCATGGGGGCCGATCGGCTCGGCCGGCGCGGTGTCCGTCAGGTCGGGGCGATGCGCGCGCTGCAGGCTGCCCGAGGCCACGGCCAGCGCCCGGTAGATCGCATAGGCCCCGGCGTGCGTGCCAATCACGTTGCGCTGGGTCGGGTCGGTCAGGCTGGCGATCACGGGCCCCCGCCCGGCCGCCGTGGGCGCGCCCCAGTGGATCGGCTCGGCCGGCTTGTCGCGCCGCGCGTGCGAGGTCAGGACGATATGGTCGGACATGGTCGCCTCCCCGGTATGAAACCGGAACACGAATCCTGACCAGATGGTCAGGTTTATGTGTTCATAGTAGGCAACGTTCGTGCCAACGCCCAAGTGGGGTTGTTACCGTCCGTGGCATCCCGTACGCACCGGCGGCGTGCCTCGATGCGGCGCCCCGCAGGGCGCGTGCGGTACATCCCGGTGCAGCGCGCACCGGATTCCGGCGCGCCCCGCATCCGGCGTCGGCACCAACAAAAACGGCACGTTCGGTCGAACGTGCCGTTCTGGCGTTGGCATTGCGGGAGGATCAGCCTTCCGCCCGATGACCGAGGCGCCCGCGTCCCCACTGGGGCAGATCGGCCGTCAGCCAGTTCACCAGCGCACGCACCGGGCTGGCGGCCTCCACATAGCGGTGGAACAGCGCGCCGGCGACGTTACTGGCGACCCACGCCAGCCCCATGCCCAGCGCGTTGAGCCCGGGCCGGCCCGGCACCAGGTGGGTGACCACCGCATTGACCACCAGGCACACCGGAAAGTGCACCAGGAACACCGAATAGGAAATGCGGCCGAAATACGCGGTCAGGCGACCGGCGGGCCAGCTTTCCAGCCAGCCGCCACGACGCGAGACGGCCAGCAGCAGCGCCGTGGCCAGCGCCACCGCGATCCGCAGGCGGAAGTCCACCGCCAGCGCGGCCATTCCCATCGCGGCCAGCGCCAGCAGCGGCATGAACGAGCGGCCCGGATTCGACGCCCAGTAGGCCAGCGATCCCATGCCGTAAGCGCCAAAGAAATAGACGGCCCAGATGTCCCACGTGGCATCACGGTTGAACCAGAACAGCGAGGCCATCGCCAGCACGCCTACCATCGGCACGCCCAGCGGCAGCCCATCGCGGGCCACGGCGCGTGCCAGCCACAGCGCCAGCACCATCAACGCGAACAATTGCAAGTCGATGGCGATATACCAGACCCCGGCGGACAACGCGTCCACATCGAGGATGTTGTGCAGCAGCAGCACATGCGCGACGAATTGCGCCAGGTGCGGCGCGGCCGGGATGGAATCGTGCTGCATCCAGGTGCGGGCGATGGCGGCACCGGCAATCGCCACCAGGATGGCCGCGGCAAACGGCACCACCAGCTTCTGGTAGCGGCGCCAGATGGTCTGCAGGGGGCTCGCCACGGTCAGACGGCCGCCTGGCGCCAGGCTGCGCGCGGCCAGGAATCCGCTGATGACAAGGAAAACCTGCACGGCTATGCGCGCGTAGTCGGCCAGCCAGCCGATCAGGCCGGGCGCCAGGGTCTTGGCAGCATCGGACATCGGTCCGTAGAACGCCAGGTGGTGCAATACGATCAGCTGCGAGCTGACCGCCTTCAGAGCGTCTACACACGCCAGACGGGAAGGACGGGGGCTCATTTGTTATTTGCGGGGGTACAAAGTGGGCCGAATTGTACCCGCATCGGTGCATTCATCCGTCGATGGGCAGGTAACCGGCCCCGTAACGCTTGTAAATCGGGTTACGACGTGGCGAAAAGGCGACTTTCATTGCACTACTCTCGGGCATTAGCTAATAAGAAACAAATTCTTCGTGCCCGCTCTCCGGGGGTATACCCTTGCGTCTTTCCGTGCAGCTGCCTCACCCTCGAACATGTTCCAGTCTGTCGCTTTCCCCGCCGTCCGCCGCCTGATCGCTGGTGTTGCCCTGGCCGCCACCGTCGTGCCGGCCGTCCACGCACAGAGCCCGAGCCCGGTGCTCGACAAGATCCGCGATACCGGCACGATCACACTCGGCTATCGCGAATCGGCCCTGCCCTTCTCGTTCGCCGACGACAAGGGCCAGCCCGCCGGCTATGCGGTGGACCTGTGCCTGCGCGTGGCCGAGGCGGCCAAACAGAAGCTGGGACTGAAAGACCTGAAGGTGCGCTGGCTGCCGCTGACGCCCCAGAATCGTGTTCCCGCCATGGTCAACGGCCTGGCCGACCTGGATTGCGCACCGAACACCAACACGCTGGAGCGCCAGAAGCAGGTGGCCTTCAGTGTGTCGCACTATGTTTCCACCGTGCGCATGCTGGTGCGCGCCGATTCCGGCATCAAGTCGTTCAATGACCTGCGCGGCAAGACGGTGGTGACCAGTGCCGGTTCCACGGGCGACCGCCACGTGCGCCGCCTGAAGAGCGAGTATGGCTTCCGTGACGTCTACGCCAAGGATCACGGGGAATCGTTCCTGCTGCTGGAAACGGGACGCGCCCAGGCGTTCGTGATGGACGACGTATTGCTGGCCGGCCTGCGCGCCAAGTCGAAGGACCCGTCCCAGTACGTGATCGTCGGCCCGGCCCTGTCGGTGGAACAGAACGCGCTAATGATGTCGAAGGCCGATCCCGAGTGGAAGCAGCTGGTAGACCAGACGCTGATCAGGACGTTCGCCAGCCCCGATGCCGCCGCCCTGCAGAAACGCTGGTTCCAGCAACCGATCGGCACGCGCGGCACCAACCTGGCGCTGGCGCCTTCGACCGAAGTGCTGCAAGCCTGGAAACACCCTTCCGACGCTGTGACGGAATAAGCATTTTCCGAGTATCTCCCCGGAAAAGCCCTGAGTTGACGCCCTTTGCGGCCTTGTCCACACTGGCCTGAGCCTGGTTCTACCGTCCGGTAGGACCAGCAACAACGCGACCGCCATCGAGAATTACTGCCCCGGGCGGCAACTCAGAGGAGATTTCCATGAAGCAATTGATCGCCACCGCCGTCGCGCTGGGACTGGCCACTGCATCCGTGGCTGCCATCGCACAGGACAAGAAGTCGTTCGACCCGTATTCCCAGGGCGCCAAGTCGGGCGAGAAGTTCGACACCTACAGCCAGGGCGCCAAGTCCGGCGACAAGTTCGACCCGTATTCCCAGGGCGCGAACAAGAGCACCCGTGCGGACCTGACCGACCAGTCCACCGCCGCCCCGAAACAGTCGAAATCGAAAAAGGCCCCGGCGAAGAAGCCAGCGCAAGGGAATTGAGCGCCAATCCCGCGCCTGCCCAACAAAAGAAAGGAGTCCATACGGCTCCTTTTTTATGTTCTGGACAAAGGGAGGGAAGCTACTGCCCCTCCTCCCGCAACATTTCCAGCGCCGTCACGTCCACCCGCTGCACCTCGTTGTTCTGCCGGATTTCCGTGCGCAACACGAATGCTTCCATGGGGCAGTACCAGTCGGTCACGTGCAGCACGCTCGGTTCGAGCTGCAGCAGTTCGTCGCCCACCATCAGGGGGCCCAGCGAGGTGCGCTTCTCGTAGGTGATGGGCATGCACTCCTTGCGGCCCATGACCGTGTTGATCATCTGCTTGCGGCCCACATGGCGCGAGCCGACGATGATCGATGCGTGCAAGGCCTGCATCGTGCCCACGACTTCATCCTTGCCCAGCGGATAGATCTTGAGCGACACGCTGGACTGGAAGGATTCTCCCTCCAGCGTGGCGCCTTCCTTGATTTCCAGGCCCGCGTAGTTGAAGACACCGCTGCCATTGAACGACGCCTCGCCGAACATGCGCGCATAACGGGCACGGGCATTGATCACGGCGTTGCGGCTGTCGATGCGCGTGCGTGCCGTGGCGGCGTTACGGTCGATATTGATCTCGTGGACCTGATCCATGACGACGGGCGGGCCCATCAAGGCCGACAGTGCCGACTTCGAGCGCACCTCCAGCTGGGCGCTGCAGCCGCGGGCGGTGCGCATGACGTCGCGCAAGGTCATCGTGATGGACATCGGCATGGAGCCGT
This sequence comes from Cupriavidus sp. 86D6, assembly GCF_057815095.1. Lineage (NCBI taxonomy): Bacteria > Pseudomonadati > Pseudomonadota > Betaproteobacteria > Burkholderiales > Burkholderiaceae > Cupriavidus > Cupriavidus sp. 86D6. Next base: position 51,062 of record NZ_JBYPSB010000023.1, read on the forward strand.
CGCCCTCCAACTGCACGCGGGAGCCGGAGCGGAACCAGGGCGCGTCGCAAAGCACCGCGCCACCGGGCATTGGCGGCGACATGCCCGACACCGGCGCAGCATCGGGGGCCGACGCCTGCCCAAATGCCGTATTCATCACACCTGTCAGCAACCACACCAGCAACGCCGGTCTCATGGCGATCGTCCGTATCGAGGGCCGGCGGAGGCAGGGTCGGTTTCTGCCAGGCAAGTGCCGGAATGGCGCAAGTATTACGCGAAATCGGCGCGGCGGAAACGCCCCCAAGTCCAAGCCCAGCGCCCTTTGCGAGCCAAAACGGCGAGGCTGGAAATGCGCTCGTGCTACCATTGCGCGCCCGTAGCGGTCGCCTTGCCCGAAAACTGACCTCCGGACCACGCCTTTGCAGGCCTTGCGCGGGAGGCACAGCCCGCCGCGCCGTTCGTGTCCACCGGGACGGGGCGTCCCGCGTTGTGGGGTGTTCGCCACAAGGCGAATGCAGGAACAGCCTCCGGGACCCCGGCCATTTCAGGAGAAATATGCGTAGTTCTTCGCCCACGCGCCAAGCCGGGCTGCCTGTCGGCATGGTTGTGTTCGTCGTGCTCGCCGTGCTGCTGGTCTGGTTCGGCACGCTCGATTACCGCCATTTGCTGCGCCCGGACGAAGGCCGATACGCCGAGATCTCGCGCGAGATGTTCGTTACCGGGGACTGGGTGACGATCCGCTACAACGCCCTGAAATACTTCGAAAAACCCCCATTCCACATGTGGGTGACGACCATCGCATACGAACTGTTCGGCGTGGGCGACTGGCAGGCCCGACTGTGCGTGGCGCTGTCGGGCATCGTCGGGCTGGGTGTGACGATGCTGGCCACCGCGCGCTGGTTCGGCTGCCGCGCCGGGCTGCTGGCGGGCCTGGTCATGCTGGCCATGCCGATGTGGAGTGTGGCCGGCCATTTCAATTCGCTGGACATGACGCTGTCCGGCGCCTTGGCCTGCGTGCTCGGCTGCATGCTGCTGGCCCAGCACCCCGACACGCCGCCCGGCGCCCGCCGCGCCTGGATGCTGGCGTGCTGGGTCGCCATGGGGGTCGCCATCCTGACCAAGGGCCTGGTGGGCATCGCTCTGCCCGGTCTGGTGCTGGTGGTCTATACGCTGCTGACACGCGATCTCGGCCTGTGGCGACGCCTGCATCTGCCGACCGGCATCTTGGCCATGCTGGTGGTCACGGTGCCCTGGTTCTGGCTGATTTCGACGAAGAACCCCGAATTTCCTCACTTTTTCTTTATCCACGAGCACTGGGACCGCTATACATCCACGGTCCACGCTCGCAAGGGTTCGGTCTGGTATTTCGTGCCGCTGCTGCTGGCCGGCATGCTGCCCTGGCTTGGCCTGGTGCCGCGCATGTGGGAAGTGGTGCGCGACCGGGCCGGCGCCCAGCGCGGCGCGGGCGGCAAGCCGTTCCAGCCGGCCCTGATGAGCCTGGTCTGGTTCGCGGCCATCTTCGTCTTCTTCAGCATGTCGGGGTCGAAGCTGCCCGGCTATATCGTGCCGGTGTTCCCGGCGCTGGCCATACTGGCGGCTGTGGCGCTGGACCAGATCAGCGACCGCTCGTGGAATCGCCAGATCAACGCCCTGCTGCTGCTCGCCGTGGTGGGCCTGCTGGCCGCACCGGTGGTGGCCACACTGGATCGCGAAACCAATCCGAATGAAGTGTTCCGCGCCTTCGCCGTCTATATTGGTGTGGCGTTTGCCGTACTGCTGGCCGGCATGCTGCTGGCGCGCCGGCTGTTGCGCACACGCGGCGTGTTTCCGAGCGTGGCCGCGTTTGCGCTGTCGATGTTCCTGACCTGCACGATCGGGCTGCTCGGCCATGAGGTAATGGGCCGCAGGGCATCTGGCGTGGACATGCTGCCAGCCATCAAGGCCGTGCTGAAGGACAACATGCCAATTTACGGCGTGGGCATGCTGGATCACACGCTCCCGTTCTACCTGGGCCGCACGCTGACGATGGTCGCCGCGCCCGATGAACTGGAGTTCGGCACGCAGCAGGAGCCGGACAAATGGATTCCGACCATGGACGCATTTGTCGCCAAATGGAAGGACGGCCAGCCGGCGCTCGGTATCATGTCGCCGGACACCTATGACAGCCTGGTGGCACAGCATGTGCCGCTCTACGTCGTGGCACGCGATGTGCGACGTGTCGTCGCCAGCAATTTCCCGCTGCCGGCCCAGGAAGCCGGAAATACCCGATGAATCTTTCGACTTTTGCCTTTATCTTCACCGGGGTGCTGCTCAACGCCTGTGCCCAACTGCTGCTCAAGGCCGGCACCAATGCCGTGGGCGCCATCACGATCGAGCGCGCCACCATCCTGACCACGGCGTTCCGGGTGCTGACGCAATGGCCGGTCATCGCCGGACTGACCTGCTATGTCATCAGCGTCGGCGTCTGGATCATCGGCCTGTCGCGCGTCGATGTGTCGATTGCCTACCCCATGCTGTCGCTGGGGTACGTGGTCAACGCGCTGGCTGCCTGGTGGCTGTTCGGCGAAATGATTGGCCCGCTGCGCGTGGCCGGCATCATGCTGATCCTTGCCGGTGTGTTTCTGATTGCCCGTTCCTGACCGACCATGACCGCTTCCGCTCCGCAGGATTTCCTCCCGTTCGTACGCCCCCAGATCGATGACGCCACCATTGCCGAGGTCGGCAAGGTGCTGGCGTCGGGCTGGATTACGTCCGGCCCCAAGGTGCAGGCGTTTGAAGCTGCGCTGTCCGAACTGTTTGGCGACCGTCCGGTGCGCACGTTTTCCAATGGCTCGGCCACGATGGAAATCGCGCTGCGCATCGCCGATATCGGCCCCGGGGACGAAGTCATCACGACGCCGATCACCTGGGTCGCCACCGCCAACGTGGTGCTGACGGTCGGCGCACGGCCGGTGTTCGTCGACATCGACCCGGTGACGCGCAATATCGACCTCGACGCGGTCGAGGCCGCCATCACACCGCGCACGCGCGCGGTCATACCGGTCTACCTGTCCGGGCTGCCCGTGGACATGGATCGCCTCTATGCCATCGCGAAGCGCCATAACCTGCGCGTGATCGAAGACGCCGCGCAGGCCATCGACTCGCGCTGGCGCGGCCAGCGCATTGGCGCGTTCGGCGATCTCGTCAGCTTCAGCTTCCAGGCCAACAAGAACATCACCACCGTCGAAGGTGGCTGCCTGGTCATGAACACGCCCGAGGAAGCCCGGCGCGCCGAGCGGCTGCGCCTGCAGGGCGTGATCCGTACCGGCATGGACGGCATGGACGTCGAGGAACCGGGCGGCAAATTCAACCTGACCGACGTCAACGCGGCCATCGGCCTGGCGCAGCTGAAGACGCTGGACGCCATCACCGCACGCCGCGCCGAGCTGGCCGAGACCTATTTCCGGTGCGCGGCCGAGGCCGGCCTGGCGGACCTGGGTATCGAACTGCCGCTGCCGCTGGACCCCGCCGTGGCCACCACGAACTGGCACATGTTCCAGGTGGTGCTGCCCACGGACCGCCTGCGCGGCGGCCCGGCCGACGCGCGCAAGCTCGTGATGGAAGCGATGCGCGAGCAAGGCGTGGGGACTGGCGTGCACTACCCGCCCGTTCATCTGTTTACCTATTTCCGCTCGCTCGGCTGGCGCGAAGGCATGCTCCCGCATGCCGAACGCATCGGCCGTGGCATCGTCACGCTGCCGCTGTTCCCCGCGATGCAGGCCGCCGACGTGGAGCGGGTCTGTGCAACTCTTAGCGAAACATGCAAACGTCTCTCTCACTAAGTCCTGTCGAGGTCTCGGTCGTCATCCCCGTCTACAACGAGGAAGACGGGCTGCAGGCGCTGTTCGACCGCGTGTACCCGGCACTGGACGGCATGGGCGAATCGTACGAGGTGATCTTCGTCAACGATGGCAGCGTGGACCGCTCGCCCGCAATGCTGGCCGCCCAGTACCACAAGCGCCCGGACGTCACGCGCGTCATCCTGTTCAACGGCAACTTTGGCCAGCACATGGCCATCCTGGCCGGCTTCGAGCACACGCGCGGCCGTATCGTGATCACGCTGGACGCCGACCTGCAGAACCCGCCCGAGGAAATCCCGCGCCTGGTGGCCGAGATGCGCAAGGGCCATGACTACGTGGGCACCATCCGCCGCCAGCGCAACGACACTGCCTGGCGCCGCTACGCGTCGCGCGCCATGAACCGGCTGCGCGAGCGGATCACCAAGATCAAGATGACGGACCAGGGCTGCATGCTGCGCGCCTACGACCGCAACATCATCGATACGATCAACGCGTGCCGCGAGGTCAACACGTTCATTCCGGCGCTGGCCTATACGTTCGCGTCGAACCCGGTCGAAATCGAGGTGGGACACGAACAGCGCCACGCGGGGGAATCGAAATACTCGCTGTACCAGCTGATCCGGCTGAATTTCGACCTGGTGACCGGCTTCTCGATCGTGCCGCTGCAGTGGTTCTCGGCCATCGGCACCATGCTGTCGATCTCGTCGGCGGGCCTGTTCGTGATACTGCTCGTGCGCCGCTTCATCTTCGGGTCGGAAGTGCAGGGTGTGTTCACGCTGTTCGCCTTCACGTTCTTCCTGATCGGCATCATGCTGTTCGGCATCGGCCTGCTGGGTGAATACATCGGCCGGATCTACCAGGAAGTGCGCGACCGGCCCCGCTACCGCATCCAGGCGGTGCTGGAACGCGACCCCAAGCAAGGCAGCCAGCCGGAGGTATCGTGCGCGCCGTAGTCTTTGCCTATCACAATGTCGGCGACCGTTGCCTGCGCGTGCTGCACGCGCAGGGCTTGGACGTGGCCCTGGTGGTCACGCACCGCGACCGGCCCGACGAGAACATCTGGTTCCAGCGCGTGGCGGACACCGCGGCCGAGCTGAACCTGTCGTTCCTGTATGCCGAAGACCCCACCGATCCGGCACTGGCCGATGCGGTGCGCGCGGCCAGACCCGATGTGATCTTCTCGTTCTACTACCGCGCCATGATTCCGGCCGACGTGCTGGCCATGGCGCCGCACGGTGCCTTCAACATGCATGGTTCGCTGCTGCCCAAGTACCGCGGCCGCGTACCGGTGAACTGGGCGGTGCTGCACGGCGAAACCGAGACCGGCGCCACGCTGCACGCGATGGAGGCCAAGCCCGACGCCGGGTATATCGTCGACCAGACGTCGGTGCCGATCCTGCCCGACGACACGGCCGGCCAGGTCTTCGAAAAGGTCACCGTCGCCGCCGAGCAGACGCTGTGGCGTGCGCTGCCCGCCATGAAGGCCGGCCAGACGCCCAAGCGGCCCAATCGCCTGGCCGACGGCAGCTATTTTTCAGGCCGCAAGCCCGAGGACGGCCGCATCGACTTCAACCAGCCCGCTGCCGCCGTCTACAATCTGATCCGCGCCGTGGCGCCGCCCTACCCCGGCGCGTTCACGGACATCGCCGGACGCCGCTTTATCGTGGCCCAGGCCCGTCGACTTGAAGGCGGCACGGCACCGGGTGGGCTGCGTCCCGGCCTGCACGTACTGGATGGCCGTATCGTGGCCATCTGTGGCGACGGGGGCGCGCTGCGCGTGATGCAACTGCTGGAAGGCAGCAGTGCCGACCACGCCAGCCCGGTCTCCGCAGCCGAATTCCAGAACATCATCCCTGCACAGTCTTGAAAGGAAACCGATGAAAAAGGTCCTGATTCTTGGCGTCAACGGCTTCATCGGCCACCACCTGACGCGCCGCATCCTGGAAACC
>NZ_JBYPSB010000024.1:0-48915 GCF_057815095.1 Cupriavidus sp. 86D6
ACCGTTGTTGACGCCGGTGCCATTGGTCGAGTTACCCGAGACGTTGGTCGAGCCGTTGCCGTCTGTAGTGATCGAGCCATTACCGTTATCTACGCCGGTACCGTTGGTGGTATTGCCCGAGATGTTCGTCGAGCCGTTGCCACTGGTGTTGATGGTGCCGTTGCCGTTATCGACGCCGGTGCCGTCCGTCGTATTGCCGGAGATGTTGGTGGAACCGTTACCGTCGGTGGTAATCGATCCGTTTCCATTGTCGACACCCGTTCCGTTGGTGGAATTCCCGGAAATGTTTGTCGAGCCATTTCCGCCGGTGTTGATGGTGCCGTTACCGTTATCCACCCCGGTGCTGTTGCCGGAACCACCCGAGATATTCGTCGAGCCATTGCCGCCGGTGTTGATGGCGCCGTTGCCGTTGTTGACGCCGGTGCCGTTCGTCGAGTTACCCGAAACGTTGGTCGAGCCATTGCCGCCAGTATTGATGGTGCCGTTGCCGTTATCGACCCCAGTACCATCGGTCGTATTGCCCGAGATATTCGTCGAGCCATTACCACCGGTGTTGATGGTGCCGTTACCGTTGTTGACGCCAGTGCCATTGGTCGAGTTACCCGAGACGTTGGTCGAGCCGTTGCCGTCGGTAGTGATCGAGCCATTACCGTTATCTACGCCGGTACCGTTGGTGGTATTGCCCGAGATGTTCGTGGAGCCGTTGCCACCGGTGTTGATGGTGCCGTTGCCGTTATCGACACCGGTGCCGTCCGTCGTATTGCCGGAGATGTTGGCCGACCCGTTGCCGCCCGTATTGATCGTACCGTTGCCGTTATTGACGCCGGTGCCGTTCGTCGAGTTGCCCGAGATATTGGTCGAGCCATTACCTCCGGTATTGATGGTGCCGTTGCCGTTATCGACACCGGTGCCGTCCGTCGTATTGCCGGACACGTTGGTCGAGCCATTGCCGCCCGTGTTGATCGAGCCGTTACCGTTGTTGACGCCGGTGCCGTTCGTGGTGTTGCCCGAGATATTGGTCGAGCCATTACCTCCGGTATTGATGGTGCCGTTGCCGTTATCAACGCCAGTACCGTTCGTGGAGTTACCCGAGACGTTGGTCGAGCCGTTACCGTCCGTGTTGATCGAACCGTTGCCGTTGTCTACGCCGGTGCCGTTGGTCGAGTTGCCAGAGACATTGGTTGACCCATTGCCACCGGTATTGATCGTACCGTTGCCATTGTCTACGCCCGGGCCGCCGGTCGAGTTACCCGAGATATTGGTCGAGCCGTTGCCACCGGTGTTGATGGTGCCATTGCCGTTATCGACGCCGGTGCCGTTGCCGGAATCGCCTGTGACGTTGGTCGAACCATTTCCACCGGTATTGATGGTGCCGTTGCCGTTGTTGACGCCGGTGCCATTCGTGGTGTTGCCCGAGATATTGGTCGAGCCATTACCTCCGGTATTGATGGTGCCGTTGCCGTTATCAACGCCAGTACCGTTCGTGGAGTTACCCGAGACGTTGGTCGAGCCGTTACCGTCCGTGTTGATCGAACCGTTGCCGTTGTCTACGCCGGTGCCGTTGGTCGAGTTGCCAGAGACATTGGTTGACCCATTGCCACCGGTATTGATCGTACCGTTGCCATTGTCTACGCCCGGGCCGCCGGTCGAGTTACCCGAGATATTGGTCGAGCCGTTGCCACCGGTGTTGATGGTGCCATTGCCGTTATCGACACCCGTGCCATTACCGGAATCGCCTGTGACGTTGGTCGAACCATTTCCTCCGGTATTGATGGTGCCGTTACCGTTGTTGACGCCCGTGCCGTTGGTCGAATTGCCAGAGACGTTGATCGAACCGTTACCCTGGGTGTCAATCGTCCCGTTGCCGTTATCAACGCCGGTGCCATTGGTGGTGTTACCCGAGATATTCGTCGAGCCGTTTCCACCCGTGTTGATCGTGCCATTTCCGTTGTTGACGCCGGTTCCGTCCGTCGTATTACCGGAGATATTGGCCGATCCGTTGCCGTCGGTGTTGATCGAACCATTGCCGTTGTTGACGCCGGTGCCGTTGGTCGAGTTACCCGAGACATTGGTCGAGCCATTGCCGGCCGTATTGATGGAGCCATTGCCGTTATCGACGCCGGTGCCGTTGGTCGAGCCGCCCGTGACGTTGGTCGAGCCATTGCCGTCGGTATTGATGCCGCCGCCGTTGTCTACGCCCGAACTATTGGTCGAATTGCCGGTGACATTGGTCGAGCCATTGCCGCCGGTGTTGATCGAGCCGTTGCCGTTACCGACGCCCACACCATTGGTCGAGTTACCCGAGATATTGGTCGAGCCGTTGCCACCTGTGTTGATGGTGCCATTGCCGTTATCTACGCCCGGGCCGCCGGTCGAGTTACCCGAGATATTAGTCGAACCATTGCCCTGGGTGTCGATCGTGCCATTGCCGTTATTGACACCCGTGCCATTAGTCGATCCACCGGTAACGTTGGTCGAGCCGTTGCCGTCGGTATTGATGCCGCCACCGTTGTCTACGCCCGAACCATTGGTCGAATTGCCGGTGACATTGGTCGAGCCATTGCCGCCCGTGTTGATCGAGCCGTTGCCGTTATGGATGCCGGTACCGTTCGTCGAGTTGCCCGACACGTTGGTCGTGCCGTTGTCGGTCGTATCGATCGTCCCATTACCGTTATCTACGCCAGTACCGTCCGTGGTGTTACCGGAGATGTTGGTCGAGCCATTGCCATCGGTGTGAATCGACCCGTTACCGTTATCGACGCCGGTACCGTTGGTGGCATTGCCCGAGATATTGGTCGAGCCATTACCTCCTGTGTTGATCGTGCCGTTGCCATTACCGACACCCGTGCCATTGGTCGAGCCACCGGTGACATTGGTCGAACCGTTGCCCTCGGTGTTGATGCCGCCGCCGTTGTCTACGCCAGAACCATTGGTGGAATTGCCGGTGACACTGGTCGACCCATTGCCGCCCGTGTTGATCGAGCCGTTGCCGTTGCCAACCCCCGCGCCATTGGTCGAATTGCCCGAGATATTCGTCGAGCCGTTGCCCTGGGTATCAATCGTGCCATTGCCGTTATCAACGCCAGTACCGTTTGTCGAGTTACCCGAGACGTTGGTCGAGCCGTTGCCGTCGGTATTGATGCCGCCGCCGTTATCGACCCCCGAGCCATTGGTCGAGTTGCCCGACACGTTGGTCGAACCGTTTCCGGTCGTGTTGATAGTGCCGTTGCCGTTATCTACGCCAGGGCCACCCGCGCTGTTGCCGGAAATATTGGTCGAGCCGTTACCGCCCGTGTTGATCGAGCCATTACCATTATCGATGCCGGTGCCATTGGTCGAAGTGCCCGTGACATTGGTCGAACCATTGCCCTGGGTATCAATCGTGCCATTGCCATTATTGACGCCCGTGCCATTGGTCGATCCACCCGTGACGTTGGTCGAACCGTTGCCGTCGGTATTGATGCCGCCGCCGTTGTCTACGCCAGAACCATTGGTGGAATTGCCGGTGACATTGGTCGACCCATTGCCGCCCGTGTTGATCGAGCCATTGCCGTTACCAACCCCCGCGCCATTGGTCGAGTTGCCCGAGATATTGGTCGAGCCATTGCCCTGGGTATCAATCGTGCCATTGCCGTTATCAACGCCAGTACCGTTTGTCGAGTTACCCGAGACGTTGGTCGAGCCGTTGCCGTCGGTATGGATGCCGCCGCCGTTATCGACCCCCGAGCCGTTTGTGGAGTTGCCCGACACGTTGGTCGAACCGTTTCCGGTCGTGTTGATGGTGCCGTTGCCGTTATCTACGCCAGGGCCACCCGTGCTGTTGCCGGAAATGTTAGTCGAACCATTACCACCGGTATTGATCGAGCCATTGCCGTTATTGACACCGGTGCCATTGGTCGATCCGCCCGTGACATTGGTCGAGCCGTTGCCGTCGGTGTTGATGCCACCGCCGTTATCGACGCCCGAGCCGTTGGTCGAGTTGCCTGTGATATTCGTCGAGCCATTTCCGCCAGTGCTCACGGAGCCATTGCCAGCCACCCTAATCCCGGTACCGTTTGCTGAGTATCCAGTAATATTGCTCGTGCCATTATCGGAAATACCGATATTTCCGCCGAGGTATACGCCATCACCCTCCGACGAATTTCCGCTAATAACGGATGAACCGTTTCCACCAATATCTATTTCACCGCCCTGCCTGACGCCGTCGCCATTGACCGAACTTCCGGAAATATTCGATGAGCCATTGCCCCCAATATTGGCCCCCGAGCCCAGATCCACACCGGCACCATTAGCAGAATTACCGCGGATGTTTATCGATCCGTTTTGTGCTACATCGATGCCAAAGATGTCCCCTCCAGGCTGCACGATGCCGGAGCCATTTTGCGATTCACCGCTAATCGACAAAGACCCGCCATCACCAACGGTATTTCTTCCACTGAGATTGACTCCATTACCGTCAACCGACGTCCCCCGGACGTTTGCCGTACCATTCCCTGTGATATTTAATCCCGTCGGGACTCGCCCAGGCCTATAGAACTCCTCGACTCCAGTGCCTCCTCCAGTCGCCGTGCCATTAAGATCGAGTTTACCGTTGCCACCGACATTGATTACTGTCCCGATCGAAATCCCCGCGACATTTGCGCCACCAGTCGTACCGGTTATATTTAAGCTACCGTTGCCCGACAACGATTCAGCCGTTGTACCGTTGCCGCCTTGCAGAAAAACGCCATAGGACGATCCGGAATTTCCTTCGATATTCAGCGAGCCGTTCCCTGATATCCCAAGATTGGCGTACATCCAGACCCCAGTGTAACCGGAAGAATTGCCCGACACATTCCCACGCGCCCCGTCGGATATGTTCAGATTTGCGCCATAGTGGACGCCCTGCCGATTCCCACCGTTGCCTTGAATATCAAACGTGGCGCTTCCCGAAAACAGATGCTCGCCCGAGGTGTAGACCCCCCCCTCACGACCAGTTCCTTGCACAATTAGCGTGGCGTTGCCTGCGGCATTGACGTTGCCAATCCGGGCACCCGCATCATTCGTGGAAGTGCCGCTGATATTCAGCGCTGCGTTTCCCGTGACGTTGAGATCGAGCACATCTGCGCCCACACCATTGGTGCTCGTGCCGCTGATATTCAGCCCTACATTTCCTGTGGCGTTGAGATCACGTACATATACGCCCGAACCATTGCCGCTGGTTCCAGTAATGTTCATCCCGACGTTGTCACCGGACAAACTTACTCTTTCGATGTGAGCGCCAGTACCGTTGGCACTGCTGCCATGGATATTGATTGATGCGTTGCCTGTAGCCCGGATATATCCCCCATCATCCTCGACAAGGGGCCGCATCCACTCGACCCCCGCCTGCTGCCCTTGCGTTGCACCCCGGATATTCAGCCTGGACCCTTCGGATACGTTGATATCCGTGGCGTAGGCGTAGACGCCTTGGCCCACAACGGAACTGCCGTTCAAACTCAATGACCCACCATTGGTCACCTGAAAAGCTTGCCCGGCCCGGTAGTAAAGCCCGGTGTCCACGTTGTACCCCGAAGAGATGCCCGCCAGATTCGTGGAATGGCCTTCAAATGAAACATCGGCACCGTCGATATTCATCCTAACCAAATGGTCGATACCGAAGCCGTTTTGAGATGTGCCGCGCACATTCAGTGTCCCACCGAGCACTGCAAAATCGGCCGTGTTTGCATACAGCGTGCTCCCAATGATCACGCCATGGGCATCGACCGAAGTACCAGTAATATTCAGCGTTCCTGCCCCGGTCTTGGTGGTATTCGCCCCCCCCCAGAAAACGACACCAGCGCCAGCATTTGCGTTGCCGGTGATCTCGCCACTGCCGACCGATAAATTGCCATCGAAATACACGGCGTCGGCCGTCCCGCCCGTCGTGTTACCCGATACCCGGATATCCCCGCCGTTCAGATCGATGGTGGTACCGCCGTTCTGCCGGACCAGTCCGTTCGAGCCTCCCATCGCGGCCGTCAGATTCAGATTCAGCTGATTGGACGTCGAGGTGATATTCCCGTTCAGCGTGATGCTGCCGTTGGCGGCCAAGGTCAGGTTGGCTGCGCCGCCAGCCGTCTTGCTGATATCCGCACCGCCTTGCTGCGTGATATTTCCGGTAGCCGTGCCCGAACTGGCGGTGGTGATCGTGACGTCCGTACCGTTGTTCAGCGCGTTGTTGATCGAGGTGTTGCGGACCGTTGCCGTGTTGTTGGTGCCCGCGTCGAAACCGCCGGACAGGTTGCCGTTATAGCCGGCATCGGCACCCGTGCCGATCGTGATGTCGGTCGGGTCGATCAGCCAGTGGCCGGATTTGCCGTTCGGTGCCGCAGCGGTTACCGTGCCTTGCACGTTGAGCTTGTGGCCCGACGTTTCAACGAAACCGCCATCGCCATTGAGCGCGCCAGCGTCAACGCGCGCGCCGCTATCCACCTGCGTGAAGTTGGCGAACGCCACGCCGTCCTGCAGCAGCCTGGCCGCGTCCGTGCCGGCCAGCTTGCCCAGGCTGTCGCCGCCCAGCACCACCTTGCCGCCCGCTGCGTCGCCCTTCACATCGATCGATGCATTGCCGAACAGGCCCACACGGTCCCCGGACAGCACCACGGTGCCGCCCTTGCCGCCTGCCGCCGTGCTGGACGCATCAATGGCGCCGGTCATCGTCACGTCGCCGGTTTTGCCCGCATCTGCCACCACCGTGCCGGCGCGCACCACGCCGCTCAGGTTCACCACCGTCTTGAGCAGCGTGTCCTTGCCGCGCGCGGTCAACAGCACCGTGCCGTCCTGCGCGCGGATGTTGCCGCTGTTTTCCACCAGCGCATTGGCGGTGGCGTTAGTCAGCGTTACCGAGATGCCCTGGCCGTTGTTCAGCGCGAACGTGGCGCTGTCGCCAGCCGCCAGCACGACCTGCCCGCCAGCACCGGCATTGATCGAACCGCTATTGCGAACCTGATCGCCGATCAGCGTGACAAAGCCGGCGGCGTTGATGTCGCCCTCGTTGATGACCCCTGCCTGCTTGCCCGTTGCGCTCAGCGCCAGCGGGTTGCCCGCCATGAAGGCGTTGGCATCGATGGACTTGGTAGTGGCCAGCAGCGAGCCCACGTTGACCACCGCGCCCCGGCCGAACAGCACGCCGTTGGCGTTCTGGATCAGCACCTGGCCGTTGGCCAGCAGGGAACCCTGGATGTTGGACGGCACCCCGCCGGTCACGCGGTTGAGCGCCTGCGCCTGGGCGTTGGGCTGGTTGAACTGGACGGTGTTGCCCTTGCCGATGTTGAAGGTGTTCCAGTCGATCACGGTGCGCTGGCTGCCCTGATCGATATGCATGGTGTTGCCGTTCGGCTGGGAAATCGTGCCCTGGCCGGCCACCACGTTGCCGTTGGTCGGCAGGGCCTGTGCGAAGGCCGGGCCGGACTCCAGAATCAGCATGGCCAGCGCGATGGAGGTCATCGCGGATACCACGCCAAACTGGGCACCATTCGCGTCGCCACCCCCCTCGCCCGGGCGCTTGCCCTGGCTCTTCACGTTCTCCGCAACGGCCACCAGCATGCCGAGACGCTTGCTGAATACGCGACGATACCGATTCTTGTTCATGGACTGATCCTAAAAATTGATTGCACGGCATCCGTCCCGCGCGGCGCGGTGACGGATGAGAGCGCAGGCATTGCGGTCGGCATCGCCATGGCGATGCCCGGCAGGCAAGCTCTGCGATGTCTCGTTTCCGGGATTCGGGACCGCGGGCGCACTGGTGTGGTGGTTGCCGCGTCCATGACCTTCTGGCGTATTCGCCAGAACGCCTTTTTGCGATTCCTCGCTTCGGATCGTATGGAAGACGGCTTCGCTGCGTAATCGCAGAATTCCTAAAGTTCGGTATTGCGCGGAAAACAATGTCGTCGTGCGGGCCTTGCTCAAAGTGCAAGGCGCAGAAGATAGATCGTAATTCGACGAAATTCGGCCAAATGCCACTGCACTGCGCCAAATTCGAGTTAGTTCCATAGGCGGATATCTGTCTATTCAGCAGACTCGTCAGATTGCCTTTTCGCAGTCAGCCATTTCTGGATATGGCGCACGGATCGGGCGATCCGATTCAGCGGGAAACGGAAATGGAAGTTTTTCCATCCTGCACGGGATGCAGAAAATCTACGCTCTAATTTGCGCTGTCTGGGCAGTGGCCTCGCACGCCGAGACTTGAAAGTCGCGATCTGAGAGATCGAATACTTGCGGCGATATATCGGCGCTAGCAGTAGCCGGCCACTCCATGCAATTGGCGGATGGCGCGTTGTCGCCAGGCCAAATCACACCGGGACATTCCGGGGAATCGCACTATGACCACCATTCGCGTCATGCTGGCTGACGATCATCCGTTCATTGTGTTCGGCCTGCGCGAAATGCTGGGCAAGCGGCTTGGCTTCCGTGTGGTGGCCGAAGCGGCCAATCCGCAAATGCTGCTGGAAAAGCTGGCACGCATCGAATGCGATGTGCTGATAACCGATTTCTCGATGCCCTGTGAAAATGCGCCGGACGGACTTGCACTGCTGCATTCCATTCGCACGCGGTTTCCGAAGGTGCGGATCGTGGTGCTGACCATGCTGGAGAATCCCGCCCTGCTCGGCTGCATGCGCAAGGCCGGGGCGCTGTCGTTGCTGAACAAGCGCGACGGCATGCAGGAGCTGTCCAATGCCGTCATTGCCGCCTTCCAGGGTCGCGAGCATTTGAGTCCATCGGTCAGGCAGGCACTGGCCAAGCTCGGCACGGCAAGCCCGGAAGCCCTTGCCATCGGCCGGCTCAGTCCGCGCGAGATCGAGGTGCTGCGGCTCTATGTAGGCGGCATGACCACCTCGGACATTGCCCGCCACCTGAACCGCAGCATCAACACCGTCAGCACGCAGAAACACAGTGCCATGCGCAAGATTGGCGTGAAGAACGAGGCCGAGTTGTTCGACTACGCGATCGAGCATGGGCTCAAGGGATAGCCGATTTCTTAAAAGAAAGCGGCCACTCGAAAAAAACCCCCGAGCCGCGACGGACCGGCCTGGGGGTGGGAACGGGATACGCGGTCGAGGGGTCAGACCGCGATGCCAAAGGCCAAAGGGGCCTTCGACGCAAAGGCTACCGGGGCGGCGGCAGATCCGACATGGAAGGATTTCGAAAATCCGCGATGGATCTTCGGCAAGCCCCCGCGATGCCGCGCGCCCGGCCTGATCGATGATATGCCGCAAACGCTACATTTGAGCCGTCAACGCGCCATGCTGTAAACTACGGCCCTTCCGTCGCTACGGGCTCGGCCGTTTGATGCCTTTCAGGCACACCGGCCATCGCCATTGTCGAAGTGGTGCGGCGGAAATCGGATATTTCTCAGGGCCTTGCGCCCGCCCCTGGCTTGCCTGCGCCTTGCCCGCAGCATTCGCCTTCTGACTTCGACCCTCGATCCGGGCCCTGCGCCGCTGGCAGCATCTGGCGGCCGCAACCCGGATAACGCCCCGTGCGCCTTCGCCAGAAGGGCTGCCGCGCGGGACTGGACCCCCTCAGGTAGTTGCCTGAACCGACTCTTCCCGACGCTCGCGCGCGCCGGGCGGATCCGTATTCCGGAGGACAATTCGTGAAGAAACCAGCCAGCCTTTGGCTGCTAGCGGCCGGGCTGTTGCCTTGTGTTGCATACGCCGACCCCGGCGTGACCCTGTATGGCGTCGTCAGCTCGGCGGTGCGCTATACGTCGAATATCGACGCCCACCATCACGATCAGGTGGCGCTGGTATCGGGCGGCATGGTGGGCAGCCGTTTCGGCCTGAAGGGCTCCGAAGACCTTGGCGGCGGCAATCATGCAATCTTCCAGCTCGAATCGGGCTTCGGCAGCGATACCGGCCAGGCGGCCTACAACAGCTTCTTTGGCCGCCAGGCCTGGGTGGGCCTGAGCGGCGACTGGGGCAGCCTTACGTTCGGCCGGCAGTACAACGCGCTGAACAACATCGGCTGGGCCTTCGATCCGCTGGACCAGGGCTGGGGAAATTTCTGGTCCGATCCGCTCTACATCGGCGGCGACATCTTCTTCCAGGACTACCGCATCAACAACAGCGTGGTCTACCAGCGTACGGTGGGGCCGTTTTCGGTGCAGCTGGACTACGGCGCCGGCGAGCAGCCGGGCAGCATGAACCATGGCACCACGCTCGGTGGCGGCGTGAAGTACAGCCAGGGGCCGCTGGCGCTGGGCGTGGCCTATGATCAGCGCCGCAGCGACGACGGCAGCAATACGGTGCGCAACTATTCGGTGGGCGGCTCTTACACGATCGGCAAGGCCACGGGCTACGCCGGCCACATGGGTCGGCGCGAATCGGCCAGCGGTGCGCGCTACAACATCTCGTTCGTCGGGCTGGGATACCAGGCGACGCAGGCGCTGCACCTGTCTGGCGCCTACTACCGCTACCAGCAGTCAGGCGACGTGACCACGCAGTTCCAGGACACGCCGGTGCACCTGGGTGGCGGCAATGCCGACAGCGTGGCCTTCGTGGCCGACTATGCGTTCTCCAAGCGCACCAGCGTGTACCTGGAGACCGATGTCGTGCATGCGCGCGGCGGCACCGTGGGGCGCGAGACCGAATACTGGGCCGGCACCCCGGTGACCGATGTCAGCCGCAGTACGCGGGTGGGCGCGATGATCGGCATGCGCCACCACTTCTGAGGATCGGGCTCAGCCGCCCTGGGTGCTCTTCTCGCTGGCTTCCCTGGCGATCTCGCGGATGGCCTGCTCGAACGCCTCGACGGGCTGGCCGCCCGTCACCAGGTAGCGGTTGTTGAAGATCACCGACGGCACCGACTGGATGCCCATGCCCTGGTATTCGCGCTCCTCGTCACGGACTTCGTCGGCATAGGCATCGCTGTCCAGCACCTTGCGGGCCTCGGCGGGGTCCAGGCCCACCGACTGCACGGCCTCGATCAGCACGTCGTGGTTGCTCGGGTCCTTGCTGTCGCCGTGATAGGCCTGCAGCAGCGCCTGCTTCAGCGGCAGCTGCTTGCCCTGCGTGGCCGCCCACTGCAGCAGGCGGTGGGCATCGAACGTGTTGTAGATGAAGTTGCGCGGGCCGAACGTGAAGCCCACGCTGGCGCCGCGCTCGCGGATCATCTTCTGGGTCTCGGCGATCTGTTCCGGCGTACGGCCGTACTTGCGGGCGATGTAGTCCAGCACCGGCTCGCCTTCCGGCCCCATCTGCGGATTGAGCTCGAACGGGTGCATGACGACCTCGGCATCCACCACGTCGCGCGTGCGCTCGACGGCCTGCATCAGCGACGACAGCCCGATGGCGCACCACGGGCAGGCGATATCCGAGACAAAGTCGATCCGGAGTGATTGAGTCATGGCTTTCTTCCAGTGGGCGGGTAGGGGACAAACAGGTTGAAGGCCGACAGGGTAGCCCGATTTGCCGATGGCTGCAGGCGTCCGCGCAATCACCCCGCGCCCTATACTGGATCAGGCGCGCCCTCCATGCGCGCCAGGAGGCCTGCCATGGGACGCAAATACATTGATTGCCGCGACTATCCCAGTGATACCAACTGTACGGTCGCACTGAGCGCCGACACCGAGGACGAACTGCTGGAAGCCGCGGTGCAGCACGCCGTCCAGGTGCATCAGCACCAGGACACCCCCGAGCTGCGTTCGCAGCTCAAGACCCTGTTCAAGGAAGGCGCTCCGCCGGCCTGATCCGGCCGATGCGCCGCTGCGCCGCCGCCCCGGCTGACGCGGAACGCAAAAAAGGACAGACCGTGCGCAGGGCACGTCTGTCCTGTCAAGAAACCGGCCCCAGCCCGAGTCCGGCTACAGATGCCTCAACGGCCCGCGCCGGCCCCGGCTGGCACGGACTGCATCGGCATCATGTTCAGGTTGGCGTTGTGCATGACCCATAGCGATCCCGACACGACAATGGCGATCAGGAACACCGTGCACGCGAAGATCGCCGTGTTGCCGCGCTGGCCCTTGCGCGGCCCCAGGTGCAGGAAGAACACCAGCTGCACCAGCAACTGGGTGACGCACAGCGCCACGATCAGCGCCAGGCCCGCGCGCGGCGGCAGCACCCGGCCCATCACCGCACCGAACGACAGGAAGGTCAGCACCAGCGACAGCGCATAGCCGATCAGATTGCTGCGCAGGCTGCCGTGGGCGTGGGCGTGTTGTGGATGGGACATCAGAGGAACTCCCGCAGATAGACGACCGTGAACACGAAGATCCACACCAGGTCCAGGAAATGCCAGAACAGGCTCAGGCAGGCCAGGCGGCGGCGCACCACGGCGTCGAGCCCGAACACCTGCACCTGGTTGACCATCACGATGATCCACAGCAGCCCGGCGCTGACGTGCAGGCCGTGCGTGCCCACCAGCATGAAGAACGCCGACAGGTAGGCGCTGCGGTTCGGGCCCGCGCCTTCGTGCAGCAGTTCGCGGAATTCGTAGACCTCCATGCAGACGAAGGCCGCGCCCAGCGCGAAGGTCAGTACCAGCCAGCGGATCACGGCCTGCGGGTTGCCCTGGCCGTCGCGGCCTTCGTGCAGCTTCACCATCGCCACGCCGAAAGTCAGGCTGCTGGTCAGCAGCAGCATGGTCTCGCCCAGCACGAAGCGCAGGTCGAACAGTTCGCGGCCCGTGGGGCCGCCCGCCGTGCCGTTTAGCAGCACGCCGAACGTGGCAAACAGCGACGCGAAGATCAGGCAATCGCTCATCAGGTAGATCCAGAACCCCAGCTTGAGGGTGGATTCCGTCTGGTGGGCGTGATGGGCGTGGTCGTGGGCGGCGTCGTGCGCGTGCGCGTGGGCGTCCGGCGCTGCGCCGGGCGGCAGTGCGGCGGCGTCGCCCCGCAGTTTCAGGGTGGTGATGGTCATGATCAGTTGGCCCCTGTCAGGTTCGCGGCGGGCTGCGCGCCCAGCAGCGCAAAGCGGGCGCGCTCGATGCGCTCCACTGCGGCGGCCGGCACGTAGTAGTCCACGTCGCGGTCATAGGCGCGGGCGATGAACGTGAAGATCATCGCGGCCAGGCCAAAGCCGGCCAGCCACCAGATGTGCCAGACCAGCGCGAAGCACAGCACCAGCCCGAACACCGACACCAGGAAGCCGGTGGCCGTGTTGCGCGGCATGTGGATGTCCTCGTACTGCGTGGGCGGCACGTAGGCCTTGCCAGCTTGCTTGTTGTCCCAGTGCTGCTCCAGCGACGTGATCCGCGGCACGTGCGCGAAGTTGTAGAACGGCGCCGGCGAAGCCGTGGCCCATTCCAGGCTGCGGCCGTCCCATGGGTCGCCGGTCACGTCCATGTTCTGCTTGCGGTCGCGCACGCTGACGAACAGCTGCCACAGGATGGCCAGGATGCCGCAGCCGATGACCACGGCGCCCACCAGCGCCACGATCAGGTACGGCTGCCAGTCGGGGTTGTTGTAGTGGTTCATGCGGCGCGTCATGCCCTGCAGGCCCAGCGCGTACAGCGGCATGAAGGCCAGGTAGAAGCCGACCAGCCAGCACCAGAACGCGACCTTGCCCCAGAACTCGTTCAGCATGAAGCCGAACACCTTCGGGAACCAGAACGTCATCGCGGCCAGGCAGCCGAACACCACGCCGCCGATGATCACGTTGTGGAAGTGGGCAATCAGGAACAGGCTGTTGTGCAGCACGAAGTCGGCGCCCGGCACCGCCAGCAGCACGCCAGTCATGCCGCCCACGGCAAACGTCACCATGAAGCCGATGGTCCACAGCGTGGACGAGTGGAAGCGGATGCGCCCCCGGTACATCGTGAACAGCCAGTTGAACAGCTTCACGCCGGTGGGAATCGAGATGATCGACGTCATGATGCCGAAGAACGCGTTGACGCTGGCACCCGAGCCCATCGTGAAGAAGTGGTGCAGCCAGACGAAGAACGACAGCACGCCGATCGACGACGTGGCGTAGACCATCGACGTGTACCCGAACAGCGGCTTGCGCGAGAACGTGGAGATGATCTCCGAGAACGCGCCGAAGCAAGGAAGGATCAGCACGTAGACCTCGGGGTGGCCCCAGATCCAGATCAGGTTCACGTACATCATGGCGTTGCCGCCAAGCTCGCTGGTGAAGAAGTGCATGTCCAGGTAGCGGTCGGCGGCCAGCAGCGCCAGCGTGGCGGTCAGCACCGGGAAGATGGCGACGATCAGGATGTTGGTGATCAGCGCCGTCCACGTGAACACGGGCATTTTCATCAGGTTCAGGCCCGGCGCGCGCATGCGCAGGATCGTCACGATGAAGTTGATGCCGGTCAGCGTGGTGCCCAGCCCCGATATCTGCAATGACCAGATGTAGTAGTCCACCCCGACCGTCGGGCTATACCCCAGCCCGCTCAGCGGCGGATACGCGACCCAGCCCGTGGCGGCGAAGTCGCCGACGAACATCGACATCATGACCAGCACCGCGCCCATCGCCGACATCCAGAAGCTCAGCGAATTGACGAACGGATAGGCCACGTCGCGCGCGCCAATCTGCAGCGGCACGATCACGTTCATCAGGCCCAGGATGAACGGCGTGGCCACGAAGAAGATCATGATCACGCCGTGCGCGGTGAAGATCTGGTCGTAGTGGTGCGGCGGCAGGTAGCCGACCGCCTCGCCCACTGCAATGGCCTGCTGGGTGCGCATCATGATGGCGTCGGCAAAGCCGCGCAGCAGCATGACCAGCGCCAGGATGATGTACATCACGCCAATGCGCTTGTGATCGACCGAGCAGATCCACTCGCGCCACAGATAGTTCCACTTGTTGTAGTAGGTGATGGCGCCCAGCAGGGCCGCGCCGCCAAGCATCACCACGACCAGCGTGCCCATGATGATGGGCTCGTGCAGGGGGATGGCGTCGAGAGAGAGTTTTCCGAACATGATGATTAGCGCTCCAGGGTCGTCTGCTGCGCCGGGAGCGGCGGCATGTTGACGCCGGCAATGGCGCCGAGGGTCACCGGGCTGTCGGCGCGGCAGATGTCGCCATTGCTGGCCATGTACTGGTCCACCACGCCCTGGAATAGGCGCGGCTCGACCTTGGCGTACACCGTGACGGCGTCCTTGCTGCTGGGCTGTTCCAGCTTGCGGTAGGTGGCCGCGTCGAGCGTGTTGCCAGAGGCGCGGGCGCGTTCGATCCACGCGTCGAAGTCGGCGCGCGACGTGGCCACGGTGCGGAAGTGCATGTCGGAGAAGCCAGACCCGCTATAGGCGGCCGACCGGCCATCGAACACGCCGGTTTCGTCGGCGATCAGATGCAGCTTCGTCTGCATGCCGGCCATCGCATAGACCATGCTGCCCAGGCGCGGGATGAACAGCGCGTTCATCGTGGACTCGGCCGTGATGCGGAAATTGATTGGCGTACCCACCGGGATGGGCAGCTCGTTCAGCGACGCCACGCCGTACTGCGATAGATAAACAGCCATTTCCAGTCGAGCGCGACGACATCCACTTCCACCGGCGTCACCTTCGATTCCAGCGGCCGGAACGGATCGAGCTTGTGGGTGGTGTCCCAGATGATGACGCCGAGCAGCGCCACGATCACGCACGGGATGCCCCATACGACCACTTCGATCTTCGTGGAATGCGACCAGCGCGGCGCGTACTCGGCCTTGGTGTTCGTCTCGCGATAGCGCCAGGCAAAGACAAGCGTCAGGATGATCACGGGGATCACCACCAGCAGCATCAGCGCCGTGGCCAGCACGATCAGGTTGCGCGTCTGCACGCCGATCGACCCGCTGGGGTTCAGCAGGTCCCACGAACAGCCGGTCAGGATCAGGGGTGTGATGGCATATAGCCATGCACGGGGGGCACGCAGGGATGGGGGGCGCCGACGCGGAGGTCTGGGGTCGGCCGGTTGTTCACGCATTTCAACACCTTCTTACAGGGGCACAGGCGGGGTGGCCCAGACAACATCCCGGTATTTGTATGGATTTGCCTGAGTTGCGCGGCATGCTAAGGCAAGACAACACCCATACAAGATGAGGCTTGTCTTGCGTACAACAAATCCGTCGATGCCTTCGAACCTGGAAGACAAACCCGGCTGGATCGGCGCCTTCGCCGCTGCAGGCGGCCCGCGTTACGTCCAGATCGCCGGGTTCCTGGAACGCGCAATGGCCGATGGCGTGCTGGCCCCCGGCGACCGCCTGCCGCCGCAGGGCGAACTGGCGGCGCTCCTTGGCGTGGATCTGACCACTGTGACCCGGGCACTGGCCGAGGCCCGACGGCGCGGGCTGGTGGAGCCGCGTGGATCGCTCGGCACTTTTATTGCGGCGCCGGCGTTTGAACTGGCCCAGGCCGTGGACCTGAGCATGAACGTGCCGCCGCCGCCGGAAGGCATCGATTTCGCCGACATGCTCCGGCGCGGCCTGGCGCAGGTCACGCTGCGCGCCGATGCGAACCTGCTGATGACCTACCAGCTCGGCGGCGGCACGCTGCCCGACCGCGTGGCCGGCGCCCAGTGGCTGGCGCCGATGCTGGGCGATGTCCCGCCCGATCGCGTCATCGCCAGTCCGGGCGCACAGTCGGCACTGGCGGCGCTGATGCTGTGCCGGACCACGCCGGGTGCGGCGATTGCCGCCGAGCCGCTGATCTATCCGGGTGTACGCGGCGCGGCCGCCGAACTGGGGCGCCACGTGGTGCCCATCGCCACCGACGACGACGGCATGCGCCCCGACGCGCTGGACGCCGCCTGCAGCACCGGCAATGTGCAGCTGATCTACCTGAACCCGACGCTGCAGAACCCCACCACGCACACGATGCCCGCGGCACGCCGCCACGAGATTGCGCGCGTGGCCCGGCAGCGCGGCGTGCTGATCGTCGAGGACGACCCCTACTGGCTGCTCACGCCCGACGCCCCGCCGCCACTGGCGGCCATCGCCCCGGCGCAGACGGTCTACATCGCCACGCTGGCCAAGTGCCTGAGCCCAGGCCTGCGCACCGCCTACGTCGTGGCACCCGACCGCGATCTGCAGGAATCGATCCTGGCCGCGCTGCGCGCGATCACGCTGATGGCATCCCCCATTGCCACGGCACTGGCCACGCAATGGATTCGCGACGGCTCGGCGGCCGACCTACTGGCCGGCATCCGCACCGAAGCCGCCGCGCGGCAGCAGATCGCCCGGCAATGGCTGGCGGCCAGCGGCCCGTACGCGCCATCCGGCATCCACGTCTGGCATCCCTTGCCCAGCTACTGGTCATCGGCCGGCTTCAGCCGCGCGGCGCAGGACGAATCGCTGCGCGTCACCGCATCGGACGTGTTCTACGATGGCGCCACCCCGCCCAACGCCATCCGCATCTCGCTGGGCGGCGTGGCCGAACGCACGCAATTGTCGATGGCCCTCAAAAAGCTGTCCGGCCTGCTGGCGCGCAAGCCGCCCAATGCGTCGATGGCGGTGATTTGAGGCACGCCACCTACCCCACCACCCCCAGCAACCCCGCAACGCCGAACCCGAGCGCGGCCAGCGCGTCGCCGGCGATAAGGCCGCCGCCGATCAGCGACGTGGTGCTCATGTCGTCGGGCATGGCGGCATCCCGGGAAACCGGGCGCTCGCGGCTTGCCACCAGGCTGGAGACCATGCCCCCGACGGCCATCCAGGCGGCGGCCGGCAGGTTGACGAAACCGCCGAACGACGATGCGTAGGGCGACGGCAGGATTACCGCATCGAGCACGAAATCGCACGCGCGGCCCGTGCGGCTCTGATCGGCAAAGCGCCGGTAGCGCGCCGACGCGAAGATGGCCTTGCGCAGAAGCTGCGTGACCAGCCCGATGCCCAGGCCGATCCATACGGCCAGCCGCTGGTAGGGCCGGTCGTCGGTCATGCTGCGCAGCGCGCCGACGATCTTGTAGGTCATTGCCGATGTCCACCGGGCGGGCTGCTGATCGGCCGGCAGCACGGTCTGGTCGAGCCGCAGCACCGGATAGGCGTCCATGAACAGCCGCGCCAGCCACACCGCCAGGATCGCGCCGGCGACGACACCAGCCACCTGATAGCCGAACTGCACCATGCGGTCGGTGCCCAGGCGCCAGCCCGTGGACCGGTCCTGCTGCATGTCGCAGGCTTGCGCCGTGGACACCAGCAGCACCGTGGCCGCGATCAGGCCGATATGCGGCTGGCGCAGGCCCACGGCCGCCATCAGGATCACCGTCAGCACAAACGCCGACGAGATCGGATTCTGATCGACCATGCCGACCGAAATGCCGTTGACCAGCGCGAAGATCAGCACCAGCAGCACGGCCATCAGCTGGTAGCCCACCGGCTGGCCGAACCACGCGGCGCCCGCCGCCACGACCGCCAGCCCCCAGGCCACGACCCACGCCACGATCCAGCGTTGCGGCAGCGCCGGCGCATGGCCCGGGGCGTCCGGCGCCCTGCTCGCCGGCTGTCGGGTCCGCTGCCACGCCGTCGCCAGCAACCGCAGCACATCGACCGCCGCCGCGCCCATGATCATGCCCAGCGCAAACAGGAACGTGATTTTTCGATAAGGATCACCGGGCGCGAGCCAGCCGATCGACACGAAATACGGCGTCAGTGCCCACCCGGCCGCGCCACCCGCCAGCGCGGCGATGCCGATGCGCGCGCCAACGATCATGCCCGCGCCGAACGTTGACGCGGACAGGTCGATGGCACCGAGCCATGCGATGCGCGCGGCGCCTACGCTAGCCAGCATCCCCAGCCCCATTCCGCCGGCCAGCCGCG
This sequence comes from Cupriavidus sp. 86D6, assembly GCF_057815095.1. Taxonomy (NCBI): domain Bacteria; kingdom Pseudomonadati; phylum Pseudomonadota; class Betaproteobacteria; order Burkholderiales; family Burkholderiaceae; genus Cupriavidus; species Cupriavidus sp. 86D6. The sequence continues at coordinate 18,700 of NZ_JBYPSB010000024.1, forward strand.
TGATCGACCGGCGCAGCAGCACGGGGTCGGTCAAAGCGCGCAGGATATTGGCCACCGCCAGCCCCGACGGGAACGTGAGCTGCATCCGATCGACCAGCAACGGCGTGTAGAGCATGCCCACACCCACGCCATACATGCCGATGCAGAGCATGTAGCCGATCAGCTGCCACCACGGCGGCTGCGTCATCCCCATCCAACCCATGGCCTGAATCACCACCACCATGCCGCCCATGCCGGCCACCGACGCGGCCGCGGTCTGGATGTAGTTGGCACCGTGCCGGCCCGCCGCGCCGTAGCCGGCGGTGACTGCCGAACCGAGGATGCCCGCCAGCACCTGCCCGCCCACGAAGAAGCCGAGCGACAGGTTCATATAGGCCGCCGCGATGCCGCCCAGCGGCCCGAGCACGAGCATGCCGGCCGCGCCGAGCAGCGCGTGGTATCGCCAGGTGTTGGGAATGGGCAGTCGCATGCGTGTGGAAGATTGGCGTAGTGGTGTGGATGCGTTTGCCCTCTCCCCCGGCCCCTCTCCCGCTGGTAGGAGAGGGGAGAACACCGCGGGCATAAAGGTCTCCGACGGCATTGGGGGTGAAAAATTGGCGTGATGGGCGGTGGATGCGGCTGCCCTCTCGCCCGGAAAACACCGCGGGCATCACGGTCTCCAACGGTTTGCTCCCCTCTCCCGCCACGCGGGAGAGGGGTTGGGGGAGAGGGCGGGCAGGTCAATCACCAACACGCCCAAAGCGTACCCATTTCTGCGTGATTGCCCCAGCGAAACATCGTGGAGCGTACCCGTTTCTGCGTACGCCGCCACACGGTGGGCTGGCCTCTGATAATCGCCCAGAACCGCCACGCGGTCCCGAGCAGGCCGGCCCACGCGGGCATAGAATGTGGCGTCGGCCTGGCCGACCTCCAACAACAACACCTCCTCGTCCCGCTGTCACGCATGAAGCCCGCCCTGCTCGTCCTGGTCCAGCTCGAACCGGACCATCTCGCCATTGTTTCCCAGCAATACGACGTTGTCTACGCACCCAGCGCGGCCCAGCGCACCGAGGCCGTCGCCAGTGCCGGCGGCACGTTCCGCGCCGTGCTGAGCAACGGCACCACCGGCATCACGGCCGCCGAAATCGACGCGATGCCCAGGCTCGAACTGGTCTGTGCACTGGGCGCCGGCTACGAGAACATCGATATCGCCGCCTGCCGCGCGCGTGGCATTGCCGTGGGCAATGGCGCGGGCACCAACGACAGTTGCGTGGCCGATCACGCCATGGCCCTGCTGCTGGCCACCGTGCGCCGCGTGCCGGCACTGGACCGCGCCACGCGCGACGGCGTCTGGCGCAACGCGATTCCGCTGCCGCCGAACCTGTCCGGCAAGCGGCTGGGCATCGTGGGCCTGGGCACCATCGGCCGCCGCATTGCGCAGCGTGGCGAGGGCTTCGACCTGGAAATCGGCTATCACAACCGCCGTCCGCGCGCCGACGCGCCGTTCCGGTACTTTGCCGATGTGATGGCGCTGGCCGAGTGGGCCGACTATCTGGTCATCGCCACGCCCGGCGGCGCCGAGACGCGCCATCTGGTCGATACCCCGGTGCTGCGCGCGCTGGGTCCGTCGGGCTACCTGGTCAACATTGCCCGCGGCAGCGTGGTGAACACGGCGGCGCTGGCCGATGCGCTGCGCGCCGGCGAAGTCGGCGGCGCGGGCCTGGATGTCTATGAAAGCGAGCCGAAGCCGCCGGTCGAACTGTTCGATTGCCCGAACGTCGTGCTGACGCCGCACGTGGCCGGCTGGTCGCCCGAGGCAGTGCTGGCGTCGGTGACCCAGTTCATCGAGAACGCCCGTCGGCACTTTGCCGGCGAGCCGCTGGTGGCGCCCGTGAACTAGCCCACGGCCGGGAAGACCACGCGCACGCGCAAGCCCGGCGCCGCGTCTTCCAGCGCCACGCGCGCGCCATGGGATTGCGCCACTTCGTCAACGATGGCCAGTCCCAGCCCGCTGCCGCCCGTCGGCGCATCGGGTACGCGATAGAAGCGGTCGAACACGCGGGCGCGCTCGTCGGCCGCGATCCCCGGGCCGTTGTCGGTCACCACCAGCTCCACGCCGCGCGCGGTGTGCGTGACGTCCACGTCGATGCGGCCGCCACGCGGGATGTAGTGCAGCGCGTTGTCCACCAGATTGGTCAGCAGGATGCGCAGCGCATCGGCATCGCCCCGGATCATGACGGGCCCGCTGGCGCTGTTGTCCTCCAGCCCCAGGTCGATATCGCGGTCGATGGCCGCCTGCGACATCTCGGCCACCACATCGCCCGCCAGCGCCCGCAGGTCCACGGGCTCATGCGGCGGCGGCGCGGCGCCCGGTTCCTGCCGGGCCAGCGTCAGCAACTGGGCCACCAGGTGCGTCAGCCGCTCCAGCCCCTGACGCAACTGTCCCATCGCCGCCTGCCGGGCCTCGGCGCTGGGCGCGCGCTCCACCAGCTGGGCCTGCAGCTGCAGGGCAGTCAGCGGCGTGCGCAGCGCATGCGCGGCATCGGCCACAAACGCGCGCTGGGTGTCGATGGCGTGAGCCAGCCGCGCCAGCAGCTGGTTCAGCGCATCGGACAGCGGGGCGATTTCATCGGGCATGTCGCGCACGGCCAGCGGCGCCAGCGTGTTGGCATCGCGCGCCCGCACTTCGGCGGCAATCTCGCGCAGCGGCCGCAATCCGCGTCCCACGGCCATCCACACCAGCCACGCCAGCAGCGGCAACAGCAGCAGCAGCGGCGCCACGGTGCGCAGCGCCATATGCGCGGCCAGCGTGCGCCGTGCGCTGAGCGGCTGCGCAATCTGCACCACCGCCGGCCCCAACTGCACGCTATAGATCCGCCATTCGCCCGATTCCGTACGGGCATCGGTAAAGCCCAGCTCCGCGCGCTGGGGCAACGCCGGGTGCGAATGCGACAGGTAGAGGCTGCGCCCGGAGCCATCCCAGATATGGATCACCACGTCCTCGTCGGCGTGCAGCAGGTCGGCCCCGGTGGCGCTGTCGGGCGCGAACGGCGGCGCCACCGGCGCACTGAACTGGCTCGGCAGCGCGGCGGCCACCTGCTTCATCTGGTAGTCGAATAGCGCGTTGGCTTCCTGCCGGGCCTGGCCGTAGATGAGCCCCGTGGCCACGGCGATGCCGGCCGCCAGGCCGGCCGCCAGCCACCACAGCAGCGTACGTTGAATCGATCGCATCAGTCCGGCGTTCCTTCCGCGCGGGGGGCGCCTTCCGCGCCGTCCCGGCCGTCCAGTTGCGGCATCAGGTACCCGACGCCCCGGATGTTGCGGATCAATGCCGCGCCGAACTTGCGCCGCAGCGCGTGGATATAGACCTCCACCGTGTTGCTGCCCACCTCGTCATCCCAGCCGTAGAGCCGTTCCTGCAGTTGCGGCACCGACCAGACCTTGCCGGGCCGGGCCATCAGCGCCGACAGCAGCGCGTACTCGCGCGCCGACAGCCGCACCGGCGTGCCGCCCTGCGTGGCTTCGCGCGTGGCCGGGTTCAGTACGATGTCGCCATAGCGCAGCACCGGTTCGGCCCGCCCTTCGGCGCGGCGCGCCATCGCATGCATGCGCGCCACCAGTTCCTGCAGGTCGAACGGCTTGATCACGTAGTCGTCGGCCCCAGCGTTCAGGCCGGCCACGCGGTCGGCCACGGCGTCGCGCGCCGTGACGATCAGCACAGGCGTGCGGACATTGCGCGCCCGCAGTGTCTTCAGGACGTCGAGCCCCGAACGGCGCGGCAGGCCCAGGTCCAGCAGCACCAGGTCGTAGCCGCCATCGGCGCGTGGGCCGTGCTGGTCGGACGCGGCGTCGAGCCCCGCGTCGCCATCGGTCACCCAGTCCACCGTGAAGCCCTCCTGGCGCAGCGCCACCTTCACGCTTTCGCCAATCATGGCGTCGTCTTCCACCAGCAATACACGCATGTTCGTCGGGATTCAGGATTGGGCGTGGCGCATATCGCCTTCGAGCCGGTCTGCCAGGGCACGGGCCAGCCCGGGCAGCGCCGGGAATTCGGCCACGATCACGTAGACCGGGATATCGGCCAGGTACTGGCCCATGCGGCCCTTGTCGACAAAGCGCGCGTTGAACGGCGACGCGCGGAAGGCATCGACAAAGCGCGGCACGATGCCGCCGCCGATATACACGCCGCCACGCGCCCCCAGCACCAGCGCGACGTCGCCGGCCACCGAGCCCAGCAGGCCGCAGAAGGCATCGAACGCGCGGCGGCATAGCGGGTCGTTCTGCTTCAGGGCGCCCTCCGTGACCTGCGCCGGCGTCAGCGGTTCGGCCAGAAGCGTACCCATTTCTGCGGACAAGGCGGCGTGGATGTGCGACAGGCCCATGCCCGACAACAGCCGCTCGGCCGACACCCGGCCAAGCTGGTCATGCGCCGCGCGCCAGGCAATCCGTTCGTCATCGGTGGCGGGCATCACTTCGATATGGCCGCCCTCGCCGGCCAGCGCCACGGCACCGCCGCCGGGGGCCGGCACCAGCCCGGACACCCCCAGGCCGGTACCCGGCCCGAGCAGCGCGCGCGGCGCAGTGGCCACGGCGCTGCCCGGGCGCACCTGCACCAGATCGGCCGCAGGCAGGTACGGCAGCGCCAGCGCCAGCGCGGTGAAGTCGTTGATGGCCACCAGCGTGTCCAGGCCCAGCGCCTGGCGCATGGCCTCGATCGAGAACGCCCAGTTGTGATTGGTCAGCTTGACGTGGTCGCCGGTCACCGGGTTGGCCAGGCCGATGGCCGCGTGGCCGGGCCGCTCGCCGTGCGCCAGCGTCGACAGATACAGGCGCATCGCCGCTTCCAGCGATGCATGGTCGGCCACCTTGTAGGCCGTGACCTCGCCGATGCGCATCGGCGCGGATTCCAGGGCGAAGCGGACATTGGTGCCACCGACGTCGGCAAGCAGGCGCGGATAGGTCATGGAGTAGACAGGGTTGCGGGATGGCGCGTCATTGCGCCTCGGTCCGGAAGATATCGACACCGCGCCGGTAGCGCGCCAGCACCACGCTCACCGGCAGCGCCGGCGTAGGGGCCTGCAGCGCGCGCTCCAGCACGGCGTTCTTCTTTTCGCCGGTGATCGCCAGGAACGTGCGCTCGGCCGCCAGCAGCGCGGCCAGGTTCAGCGTCACGCGCGCGTGGGGCGCCAGCGTCGGATGCGTGACCAGGTAACGCGGATCGGGCTCCGACAGCGCGGTCTGCAGCTCGGGCGCGTCGGGAAACAGCGACGCGGTATGGCCGTCCTCGCCCATGCCCAGCACCACCACATCGGGCTGCTGGAACGATGCATTGAGCCGCTGCACCGCCTGCAGCGGCGCGGCGGCCTCGGCCTCGTCGCGGATCAGCGGCACCCAGCCCGCCACGCCCGCCCCTTCGCGCAGCAGGTGGCGGCGCACCAGCGCGCCGTTGCTGTCGGGATGATCTGGCGGCACCGCGCGTTCGTCCACCAGCGTGACCGTCACGGCTTCCCAGCGGATCGGGCGATAGCGCAGCCGTTCGAACATCGGCACCGGCGATGTTCCGCCCGACACCGCCAGCACGGCCCAGCCCCTGGCCTTGATGACGAGGTCCAGTGCATGGCTGACCGAGATCGCCAGCGACTCGGCCTGGTCCATCAGCGTGGCATGTTCGAACTGGCGCATGGCGCGGGCTCCTTGTCGGTCAACGGGTGGGTGGGGCTGGGGCCGGGAGAGGCGTCAGACTTCCTCGTGCCAGAGCGCGCCGTCGCGCGACATCAGCGCGGTGGACGCCGCCGGGCCCCAGGTGCCGGCCGTGTACTGCTTGGGCGGCACGGTGCTGGCTTCCCAGGTATCGATGATCGGCTCGACCCAGCGCCACGCCTGCACCTGCTCGTCGCGCCGCACGAACAAACCCAGCCGGCCGCGGATCACGTCCAGCAGCAGGCGCTCGTAGGCGCCGGCGCGGCGCGCCTTGAACGAGTTGGCAAAGTCCAGATCGAGCGAGGTAGGCGTCAGTTCCAGCGTGTCGCCGGCCTGCTTGACCAGGAAATACAGGCGGATGCTTTCCTCGGGCTGCAGCCGGATCACCAGCCGGTTCTGCGGCGACAAACCCAGCGGCTTGGGGAAGATGGCGTGCGGCACGTCGCGGAAATGCACCACGATCTCGGCCACGCGCGACTGCATGCGCTTGCCCGTGCGCAGGTAGAACGGCACTCCTTCCCAGCGCCAGTTGGCGATCTCGGCCTTGATGGCGACGAAGGTCTCGGTGCGGCTGTCGGGGGCAATGCCCTGCTCTTCCAGATAGCCCACCACCGGCTTGCCGGCGATGGCGCCCGAGCGGTACTGGCCGCGCACGGTCTTCTCGGCCACGTCGGCCGGCTGGATCGGCTTGAGCGCCTTCAGGATCTTGATCTTCTCGTCGCGGATGGCGTCCTCGCTGAGGCTGGCCGGCGGCTCCATCGCCACCATGCACAGCAGTTGCAGCAGGTGGTTCTGCACCATGTCGCGCAACGCGCCAGTGCGGTCGTAGAAGTCGCCGCGCGTTTCCACGCCCAGTTCCTCGGCGATGGTGATCTGCACGTCCTGCACCCATTCGCGGCGCCACAGCGGCTCGAACAGCGCGTTGCCGAAACGGATGGCCATCAGGTTCTGGACCGATTCCTTGCCCAGGTAGTGATCGATCCGGTAGATCTGGTCCTCGGCAAAGTACTGCGCCACGGCCGCGTTGATGGCCTCGGACGACTCCAGGTCATGGCCGAGCGGCTTCTCCAGCACCACGCGCACGTTGGGCGTGTTCAGCCCGGTGCGGGCCAGTTGCTCGCAGATGGGGACGAAGATGTGCGGCGCCGTGGCCAGGTAGCACACCACCACTTCGGGCTTGCGGGCCAGCACTTTCTCGGCCAGCGCGTCGAAGTGGGCCGGCTGGCGCGCGTCGGCCTGCACATAGCAGATGCGGTCCAGGAACGATGCCCAGGCCTCGGGCGGCGCGTGTTCCAGGCCCGGGCGCACGGTGTCTTCCAGCATGGCCTTGTACTGCTCGGTGGTCTGCGGATGGCTGCCGGTGGCCAGGATGCGCGCCGACGGATGCAGCACGCCACAGCGATGGGCGTCAAAAAGGGACGGCAGCAGCTTGCGCCGCGCCAGGTCGCCGGTGCCTCCAAATAGCACCATGTCGAAATCGGGCATGCTCACCCTGGGCTCCTTGCGGGGTATCGCGGATTGCGTGCGGAATGCGTGGGGCAATGCGCGCCCCGGCATCTACTGAGTGCCGCCGGGCGGCGCATTGGTTCCAGTGATGTTACGTCACTCATGGCCGCTTGGACAGGCAGGGGCGCCGCCAGGCAGCACGGGCGTACCCGTTTCTGCGTGCCGCCGGTGTGACGCAAAGCCGATGCGGAACATCCCGGCCGATCATCGATCCCATCTGCTGATAGCCCATGGCGATGACACCGCAATGACGGTGGCGTCCGGTTTTTTCGGCTACGCTGAAAAGCGCCCTACAGGAGATATCCCCATGCCCCGCCACCCCGTACTGGAGAAAGTCACGGCCCGCATCGTGGCCCGCAGTGCCCCCACCCGCCAGGCCTATCTGGACCGCACGCGCGCCATGGCCGGCCAAAGGGTCGAGCGCGCCAACATTTCGTGTACCAACCTGGCGCACGGCGTGGCCGCCATGCCCGACGAAGCCAAGATCCGGCTCAAGGCGCAGGAGCGGCCCAACCTGGCCATCGTCTCGGCCTACAACGACATGCTGTCGGCTCACCAGCCGCTGCAGGCCTACCCGCAATGGCTCAAGGAAGCCGCCCTGGAAGCTGGCGGCACCGCGCAGTTCGCGGGCGGCACGCCCGCCATGTGCGACGGGGTGACGCAGGGCCAGGACGGCATGGACCTGTCGCTGTTCTCGCGCGACGTGATCGCCATGGCCACCGCCGTGGCACTGTCGCACCAGATGTTCGACGGCGTGCTGTGCCTGGGCGTCTGCGACAAGATCGTGCCCGGCCTGGTGATGGGCGCGCTGTCGTTCGGGCACCTGCCCGCCGTGTTCGTACCCGGTGGCCCGATGACCACGGGCCTGAGCAACGACGAAAAAGCCCATATCCGCCAGCTCTATGCCGAAGGCAAGATCGACCGCGCGGGGCTGCTGGAGGCCGAGACCCGGTCCTATCACGGCCCCGGCACCTGCACGTTCTACGGCACGGCCAACTCGAACCAGATGCTCATGGAAATCATGGGCCTGCACTTGCCGGGCACGGCATTCATCAATCCGAATACGCCGCTGCGCGAGGCGCTGACGCGCGAATCTGCCCGCCAGGCGCTGCGGCTGGTGCATGGCGGCGAACGCTACACGCCGATTGCCGAGGTGCTGGACGAACGCGCGTTTGTGAACGGCATCGTCGGGCTCGTGGCCACGGGCGGGTCCACCAACCATACGCTGCACCTGATCGCGATGGCCCGCGTGGCCGGCATCCAGCTGACGTGGGACGACTTCCACGAGTTGTCGGCCACCGTGCCGCTGCTGGCGCGCGTGTACCCGAACGGCAAGGCCGACGTGAACCAGTTCCAGGCGGCCGGCGGTCTGTCGCTGGTGATCCGCGGCCTGCTGTCGCTGGGGCTGCTGCATGACGACGTGAACACGGTGGCCGGCCCCGGGCTGGCCCACTACATGCGGGAGCCGGCCCTGCGCGATGGCAGGCTGACATGGGTCGACGGGCCCGAAGCATCGCTCGACGACACCATCGTGCGCACCGCCGATGCGCCGTTCGCGCCCGATGGCGGCATCAAGCTGCTGGACGGCAAGCTGGGGCGGTGCGTGATCAAGACTTCCGCCGTCAAGCCCGAGCACCAGGTGGTGGAGGCGCCGGCCATCGTGTTCCATCATCAGGACGACGTGCTGGAGGCCTTCAAGCGCGGCGAACTGGAGCGCGACTTCGTGGCCGTGCTGCCGTGGCAAGGGCCCGCCGCCTGCGGCATGCCCGAACTGCACAAGCTCACGCCCACGCTGACGCTGCTGCAGGATCGCGGCTTCCATGTGGCGCTGGTCACCGACGGACGCATGTCCGGCGCTTCGGGCAAGGTGCCCGCCGCCATCCACGTGTGCCCCGAGGCGCTGTCGGGCGGTGCCATCGGCAGGGTCCGCACCGGCGACATCGTGCGGGTGGATGCGCCGGCCGGCGTGCTCACCGTGAAGGTCAGCGATGCCGATTGGGCTGCCCGCCCCCACGAAGTGCCCGACCTGACCGCCAACCGCCATGGTGTAGGCCGCGACCTGTTCGCCGGCTTCCGCAAGCATGTGGGGACGGCCGAAACCGGGGCCTGTTCGTTGTTTGCGGACGAAGGTTAGCGGCTTCGGTTTTGCTCCCCTCTCCCGCCACGCGGGAGAGGGGTTGGGGGAGAGGGCATCGAGCTTCTGCTTGCCGACATGTCGCGATTTGAACCGCCGGGCCCTCTCCCCCTGCCCCGCTCCAGCAAGGCGGGAGCGGGGTGCAAACCCGAGCAACCGGCAGAATCAGCAGCAAGGCGTACCCGTTTCTGCGACCTCAATTTGGGCGTCCCGACCCCGGCGCACGGCCTCGATAACCCTCTCCGTGCCCCGCCTCCGCAGTCTCGGCTTCCTCCAGATCCGGCACCCGCACCTCCTGCACCGGCACCGCGATGCGGCAGCCAGCGCCCTCCACCGTGGCCTTCAGCTTCGCGTACAGCGCGAACTGCACGCTCCAGAAATCGTCGTTCGAGGTCCAGTAGCGCGCATTCAGCGTGACACCGCGCTCGGTGTAGCGCACCACCATGACTTCGCGCTTCGGCTGGGGCAGCAGGCGCTTTTCGCTGTCGAGCATGGCCGCCAGTGCGTCCAGCCCGGCCTGGATCGGGCTGTCGAAGGTCACCGTGACCTCCATGTCCATCCGGCGCGTGGGGTTCTCGCTGTAGTTCATGATCGGACTGCCCCAGATCTTGCCGTTGGGCACGCGCAGGCAGACGCCATCGAACGTCTGCAGCTCGGTCATGAAGAGCCCCGTCTCGCGCACCGTGCCGGCCACGCCCTGCGCGTCGATGTACTGGCCCACGCGAAACGGCCGCAGCAGCACCAGCATGATGCCCGCGGCGATGTTTTGCAGCGTGCCCTGCAATGCCAGGCCGATGGCCAGCCCGGCCGCGCCGAGCATCGCAATGATGCTGGCCGTTTGCACGCCGAACTGCGACAGCACCAGCACCACGGTCAGTACGCGGATCACCCATTGCACGATGCTGGCCAGCATGGGTCGCAGCGTATCGTCCACATGGGTGTGCTGCAGAGTCTGCCGCAACGCCCGGGCGGCCCGCGCGGACAGCCACCATCCGATGATCAGGATGGTCAGGGCGGCCAGGCAGTTCAGGCCCTGGCTGACGGCGAACTGGGTCAGGTAGGCCCAGGTGGCTTCCAGCTTGGCGTGATCGATGAGGTTCAGGTCCATGCGTCAGGCTCCGGGTGTCAAACCCCCGCCAGACTTGCGAAGGACGTGCCAGCCGCACCACACCTGGCGGCAAAAGCGTACCCGTTTCTGCGTGATCCCCGACGGCACAATGGCTGCCGGCGTGCGGCTCCCGGCGGGGCCTTTGGCATCACTACGGACCCCATCGGGGCCATCCATGTGCAGGATTTACAACTCGCCTGAAATTCCTGCCGCACCGCGCCATTGGCCCGGCGTGACGCCGTAGGCCGCGCGAAAGCGGTTGTTGAAGTGGCTGGCGGAGGCAAAGCCGGCGCGGCTGGCCACCTGCTGCAGGGACAGCCGCCGGTCGTCCAGCAGCGCACGCGCGCGGTCGAGCCGCGACCGCATGACCCAGGCGTGCGGCGCCATGCCGAACGACACCCGGAACATGCGCGCGAAGTGGAATTCCGACAGGCCGGCCAGTGCAGCCAGGTCGCCCAGGGTCGGATTTTCGGCGGGATGGGCGTGGATCCAGTCGGCCACGCGGCGTCTGGCCTGTGCCGACAGCCCGCCGCGCCAATCCGCCGCAGGCTGGCGCGCGCCGTGGGACAGCAGCAGATGGGTCACGGCCTGGTGCGCCATGGCGTTGCCGACCATACGGCTGTCAGGGTCCTGCCAGTCCAGCGCCACCAGTTGGCGCGACAGGGTCGCCAGCCCGGCATCCTCGACGAACAGCCGGTCCTGCAACTGCAGCGCGCGAGGCTCGGTGTCTAGCACGCGCACACAGTGCCAGGCCAGGTGTTCCGGCTGGAAGTAGAGATGCAGGAATCGCTGCGTGCCGCCCACATGCCAGGCCGATTCGTGTCCGGCCGGCAGCAGGCAAAGGCGGTCCGGGCCGCCCTTGCGATCGGGGGCATCCCGGCGATAGGTCGAATAGCCGCCTTCCAGGTACATCGACATCGTGTGGTGCCCAGGCCGGGCGTAGGCGGTGTCGTCGTGGCGGTTGCGCCAGAGCGCCAGCCCCAGGCCATCGCCCAGCACGCAGGCGCGCTCCAGAGACGCACGCGATTGCGTGAGCGCCGAAAACACGGCGTTGTCGGTGAGCGGCCGGGAGGTGTCTGCCATGGCGTGACTCTAATCCAATCCGACTGGCCTGCGGACGGATCGCGGCCACGCAGAAACGGGTACGCCCGTGCGTGCGCGCCGACATGCAAAAAGGGCGGCCAGGCCGCCCCTTCGAACGTTCGGGCCGTGCCGCATCAGCGTGCCGGCGCCGCCTTGTTGCCGGACGCGTCCGCCCCGTGAGGGCCGGTTGGATGGTCGTGCAGGCGGTCGCGGTTGGTCAGCATCGGGAACAGCTTCATCCATGCCGCCACCACCAGGATCGTGCCGGCGCCGCCCAGCAGCACCGCGCCCACCGGCCCGAGCAGCGCCGCCGTCACGCCCGACTCGAACTCGCCAAGCTGGTTCGATGCGCCGATAAATACCGAGTTGACCGCGCCCACGCGGCCGCGCATGTCATCGGGGGTATCGAGCTGCACCAGCGTCTGGCGCACCACCACACTGATCATGTCCGACGCGCCCAGCACCACCAGTGCGGCCATCGACAGCGGCAGCCACGTGGACACGCCGAACACCATCGTCGCCACGCCAAAAATGGCCACCGCGCCAAACATCACGCGGCCCACGCGGCGGTTCAGCGGATGCCGGGCCAGCCAGAGCGCCGTCACCAGCGCGCCGATGGCCGGCGACGACCGCAGCAGGCCCAGGCCCCACGGGCCGGTATGCAGGATGTCGCGCGCATAGATTGGCAACAGCGCCGTGGCGCCGCCCAGCAGCACCGCGAACAGGTCCAGGGACACGGCGCCCAGCAGCACCTGGTGGCTGCGGATATAGGCAAAGCCGGCGAACAGCGTCTTGATGCTGACCGGCGCCGTCAGGCGTTGCGCGGCCTGGCGCAGCTTCAGCGTGAACACCAGCGCCGCGGCGATGGCGAACAGCACGGCGCTGATCGCGTAGACTACCCCCGCGCCCGCCACATAGGCAAACCCGCCCAGCGCGGGGCCGATGATGATGGCGGTCTGCGCAGCCGAGCTGGCCAGCGCCACGGCGCGCGGCAACTGGCGGGGCGTGACCACGCTCGGCAGCAGCGCCTGCAGCGTGGGAGTCTCGAAGGCGCGGCAGCCGCCAATGGCCGCCACGAAGAAGAAGATGTGCTCGCTGGTGACCCAGCCCGAGAAACTGGCCACGGCCATCGACGCCGCGATCACCGCTTCGAGCATCTGGCAGGTCCGCACGATGATGCGGCGGTCGAAACGGTCGGCCACATGGCCGGACATCAAGATCAGCGCGATCGATGGCAGGAACTGCACCAGTCCCACCATGCCGAGCATGAACGGATCGCGCGTCAGGTCATACATCTGCCAGCCCACGGCGACCGTGAAGATCTGATAACCGATGGTGGTGCAGAGCCGGGCAAACCAGAAATGCCGGAAGGCGGGGTCACGAAAGACGGAATCCGGCTCGTCGGCCGGCAGCGCGGAGGCGTTGGACATGGGGCTGGAAGCGCCCTGAGGGCGCAGGAGGCAGGCAATGTACGCAGTCGCGTACAAAGCTCAGGATTCTAGCCCAGACGCCGGCATTACGCCGGGCCGGTGTTGTATCGTTGCAGACACAATGAAGTGATCAACACAGCATGCCAAAGCGGGCCCAATCCCGTCGCGGAATTGGCCCGCCATGGGCCAGCCGCAGCCGGATCAGGCGATCTCGCGCGTTTCCAGGAAGCGGATATTCGGGAAACGCTCCTGCGTGAGGCGCAGGTTGACCATGCTCGGGGCCAGGTAGACGTGATCGCCGGCACCGTCGATGGCCACGTTGTGGCCGTTCTTGTCGATCAGTTTTTCGATCTCGGCCGGATCGCCCTTGAGCCAGCGCGCCGTGGCGCATTCATGCGACTCGAAGATCGCATCGACGCCATATTCGTGCTCCAGGCGGTGCGCCACAACGTCGAACTGCAGCATGCCGACGGCGCCCAGCACCAGCTCGTTCGACATCAGCGGGCGGAACATCTGCGTGGCGCCCTCTTCGGCCAGCTGCTGCAGGCCCTTCTGCAGCTGCTTGACCTTCAGCGGATTGTTCAGGCGCGCGCGGCGGAAGAATTCGGGCGCGAACGACGGAATACCCGTGAAGCGCAGCGGCTCGCCTTCCGTGAACACATCGCCCAGACGGATGGTGCCGTGGTTCGGCACGCCGATGATGTCGCCGGCGTAGGCTTCCTCGGTCGTGTTGCGGTCCTGCGCCATGAACGTGATGGCGTTGTTGATGGCCACAGTCTTGCCCTGCGCCACGTGCAGCAGCTTCATGCCGCGGTCGAAGCGCCCCGAGCACACGCGCACGAACGCGATGCGGTCGCGGTGGCGCGGGTCCATGTTGGCCTGGATCTTGAACACGAAGCCGCTGAACTTGCCTTCCTGCGGTTCGACGGTACGCGATTCGGTCGCGCGCGCCAGCGGCGGCGGCGACAGTTCGCACAAGGCGTCCAGCAGCGACTGCACGCCGAAGTTGTTGATCGCCGAACCGAAGTACACGGGCGTCTGCCTGCCGGCCAGGAAGGCCTCGCGGTCGAACGTGTGCGACGCGCCGCGCACCAGTTCGATCTCCATGCGCAGTTCGTCGGCCTGCGAACCCAGGATGCGGTCGAGTTCGGGGTTGTCCAGGCCGTCGAGCATGGCGGCGGTACCCTTTTCGCCCTTCGGATCGAACAGCTGCACCTTGTCGTCGATCATGTGATACACGCCGCGGAAGGCCTTGCCCATGCCGATCGGCCAGGTCATCGGCGCGCACTGGATCTTGAGCACGTCCTCGATTTCGTCGAGCAACTCGATCGGCGAACGGCCTTCGCGGTCGAGCTTGTTGATGAACGTGAGGATCGGGGTGTCGCGCAGGCGGCAGACGTTCAGCAGCTTGATGGTCTGGGCTTCCACGCCATTGACGGAGTCGATCACCATCACGGCCGAGTCGACGGCCGTCAGCGTCCGGTACGTGTCTTCGGAGAAGTCCTCGTGGCCCGGCGTGTCGAGCAGGTTCACGATGTTCTCCGGGGCGTCCGGGCGCGACTGGTAGGGGAACTGCATCACCGACGACGTCACCGAGATGCCGCGCTGCTTTTCCAGCTCCATCCAGTCGGACGTGGCGTGACGGTCGGCCTTGCGCGCGCGCACTTCGCCGGCCACCTGGATGGCGCCGCCGAACCAGAGCAGCTTCTCAGTCAGCGTGGTCTTACCCGCATCCGGGTGGGAAATGATGGCAAACGTGCGGCGACGCGCAATTTCGGAAACGAGCGAACTCACGGCTTCAGGAATCGGGTAAGGGGCGATGGGCGAAAGGCGCCCGGGCTGGGCGCTGGCGCCGCTGGCATACGTTCGGGCGGGCGCCAGCGGCCTGGGAGCACCCGGGACGTGTCCCGGGGATCGGATTGGGGCGCTATTTTACCGGTTCGCGGTGCCGACCGGGGGCGTGCGTTGCCGGCGGGCGGTTTTCGCGCGCTGGATCATGCCCACGCAGGCTGCCAAACTGCAACGCGTACTGCCGCGTCAGTTCGGCGCCGAAAAAGAAAATTTGTGCCGAATAATACACCCACAGCATCAGCGCCACGACCGATCCCGCTGCGCCGTACGATGACGCCACGGCACTGTTGCCCAGATACAGCCCGATCAGCCGCTTGCCCACCGAGAACAGCAGCGCGGTGATGATGGCGCCCATCAGCACGTCCCGCCACGCGATCCGCACGTTTGGCAGCATCTTGAAAATCGTGGCGAACAGCGCGGTGACCACGGCGAACGAGAAGGCGGTGGAAATCGCGTCGGCCACGGGTGCGAACCACGAGGCCGTCCAGAGCTGGCCCCAGAATCGGTTGACCACGGCCAGGGCCGCGTTGATCACCAGCGACACGAGCAGCATGAACGCCAGCGCCAGCACGATGCTGAACGACAGCATGCGTGCGCGCAGCAGCTTTTTCCATCCGGCCCCGATGGGCGGGGGGGCCTGCCAGATATCGTCGAGGCTGCTCTTGAGCTCCGCGAACGCGCTCGTGGCGCCGACGATCAGGATGCCGAACGCGATCGTCGCCGCAATGCCGCTGCCGCCGGCGCGGTGCGTGGCGGCCAGGATGCTCTGGATGGCTGCCGCACCCTGTTCGCCCACCAGTCCGTTGAGCTGCGAGAAGATTTCACCGCGCGCGGCTTCGGCCCCGAAGAACAGGCCGGCAATGGAGATGACCAGCACCAGGATCGGCGCCATCGAGAACAGCATGTAGAACGACAGCGCCGCGCCCTTGCTGGCCGCGCGGTGATCGAACCACGCCATGATGGCGGCCGATACCACGCGCACGGTGCGGCTGCCGGTATGGCGATCGGGCAGCCAGCGCCCGCGCCGGGGGCTGGGCGGCGAGCGGTCGGGCTTCTCGGGCACGTGTTCTGAAGGCATGCCGGGGTGTCCTGGAGTGGGCTGGCGTCGGGCAGGTTCGGGCCGACCGGAAACGAGGCTGGCCTGGAGCCCTGGACCCTGGCCCCAAACATCGCCCCTGTGACGCATCCTGTCTGTCAGCCGAAGTCTGATGCGTGCGTTCATCATAGTGCGCTCGGGGCGCGGCCGACACGTCTGCCTGCTACAGTTGATCAAGGCACACATGCCGTACCGCCCGCGCCCGGTATATCCGCCGGGCACGCCGCGTGTCCGGCCCGAACAGGAGCCATACGTGATCTTCACCAAGAACGGCCAGCCCCAGCCCTTGACCGCTCACGCGGGCCGCGTGCCGTCCCGGCTGGTGCCGGGCCTGATGCTTTGCCTCGCGATGTTGTCGGGCTGCGAACGCAACCAGCCGCCGGGGCCGGGCCCCAAGCCGATATCGGGCAGCGCCGCGGCAACGTCCCCCGTGCCAGTCACGAACGGCGCCTCGGGCGCGCAGGCCGCGCCGCGCTGACGCACCCACCGCTGCCGACGCACTGCGGCACCCCGGCGGCGGGCTGTCGTGGCGTATCCGCCGCGCCCCCGGCGTACCCATTTCCGTACCCATTTCCGTACCCATTTCTGCGGGCCCTCGCCGGTATCAGGGATGCAACCGGATGCACGCGCGGTCGGCATCCAATTACCGGCGCGGCCGGACCTGCGGCCTTTCTATAGGCGTGGGGCAGTTCTGCCCCGAAAAGCAGACACCCCCGCAGGTTTGGCGGCCCCCAGGTTGCCTCTGTCCCACCTTGGCACCCGTGGGCGCCCCCTTGGCACCCGCTCGTGCGCGGCCGCGTTCGCGGCCGGCGCCTTGCATCCGGCAAGCCGCGTTTCACGCGTGACGGGTCCACGCGACCTGGCGTCCGCTTGTCGTAACACCGGCGTAACCGATTGCCGCCGCGGGGGCGTCATGGCGCGCGACATGCAGCGCGGCCCCTGCCGGCAAGCCTTGTAAAACAAGCGTTTGCACCCGATTGGCACGCTTGTCGCTCTGTTACGCATGGGAGAAGTCCGAGTCAAATAACAAAGAAAGTCAGAACGCAGGAGAAGACACTGCCATGCGTCATCCACCCGCCCGAATGACGGCGCGCCGCCGCGCCTATCGGCTTGCAGGCCCGCCCCCGTCCGTCAGGGAATTGCTCTCGCCGCCCCTGCTTCCGTCTCCACGGCAGGCCACGCGGCCGGTCACGTCGTTTTGCGCCACCGCCCATCGCAGTTCGGCCGCGCCAGCCAGCCGCCAGCGCAACGGGCATCCTGGCTGCTGACAGGCGCCTGACCGATGCATTTGGCCTGGCAGATGACGTGAAACAGGCTTTCGGGCACGCGCCCGTTGCTTTTTGGCGCGCCGGCACCTAAACAGGTTTACGTGCTCCGTCCCCCGGCGGGCACCTTTTTCCAGGAAGGGAGGGAGCCACCCATGTACGCCAGAGTGTTAGCCACCATCGCAGTGGCATTGCTCTCGACCGCGGCCGCGCCCGCACTGGCGGGCAACTACGCCTATTTCGACCGGCCGGAGGATGCAGACCTGAACAGTCACGCGGCCGTCAGCAACGATATCTACGTGCGGGCATTCGGCTGGGCCTGGGGCGACGTGCGGTTCAAGCCCGACCAGACGCCGGCACACTCCGCGCAACCGGCCGAACGGCAGGCGCGCGACTACATTACCGATCCCCACGACGTGTCGCCGGGGCGTCTGCAACATGACGACAGCGCACCGCCTCGTGGGCGCCGTGGCAAGGTCAGCATGAGCTAGGGCCGCTGGCCGGCCAGTTTGCGCGGGCCAAGCCGCGCCAGCCTTCCGCCGCTGTCCGGGCGAAAGGACGAAGGGGGTCCGGCGAGCGGACGTCGCCGGATCCCCCTTGGCGCCATTCACGTCCTGGCGCGTTTTCCTTTGCCGGTCTTCCGCGAAGTTGCCGCTAGTCTCCCGAAGCGCCTGGCTGCAAGTCCACGCGGATATTGTGCTTGTGCATCAGCCGGTAAAGCGTCACGCGCGACACGTTCAGTTCGCGCGCCGCCGGCACCACGTGGAAGCCATGGCTGGCCATCACCGTGCGGATGGCTTCGCGCTCGGCTTCTTCGCGAATGGCGTCGAGCGTCTTGCGCGGGACTTCCACCCCGCCATGCAGCTGCAGGTCCTCGGCCGTGATCTTGCGGTTGTCGGTCATCACGATCGCACGCCGCACGCGGTTGATCAGTTCGCGCACATTGCCGGGCCAGCTGTATTGCATCATGGCCTGCGTCGCACACGTGGAGAACCCGCGGATGCGGCGATGCGCCTCGTGCCCATGTTCGGCCAGCACGGCGTTGGCCAGCAGCAGGATGTCTTCGCCGCGCTCGCGCAGCGGCGGGATGGTGAGCGTCAGCACGCAGAGCCGGTGGAACAGGTCGGAGCGGAAGCGGCCATCGCCCTGCGCCGCCACCAGGTCCACGTGCGTGGCCGAGATGATGCGCAGGTCCAGCGGAATCGACTGGTGGCCGCCCAGGCGCGTGATGGTGCCCTGCTGCAGGAACCGCAGCAGCGCCACCTGGCTTTCCAGCGGCAGGTCGCCAATTTCGTCCAGGAACAGCGTGCCGCCCTGCGCCTGCTCGATCCAGCCGATCTTGCGCTGGTTGGCGCCGGTGAAAGCGCCCTTCTCGTAGCCGAACAGTTCGGACTGCACCAGGTGCGACGGAATGGCGCCGCAGTTGATGGCCACGAACGGCCCCTTGCGCCGGCTCGACGCTTCGTGGATGGCCTGAGCGGCCAGTTCCTTGCCGGTGCCCGATTCGCCGGAGATAAACACCGGGGCATCGTTGTGCGCCACCTTGGCCAGCGACCGGAACATGGCACGCATCGGCTGGCATTCGCCGATCATGGGTCCGCGCGTGTTCTGCTCGGGCATGCGCGCGCCGTGCAGGCTGGCCATGCCGTGGGCGTGCTTGAGCGTGTAGAGCAGTTCGTCGAACGAAAACGGCGTGCGCACGTAATCCACGCAATAGTCCCGGATAAGCCGGCGTACGCGTTCGTCCTCGAGCATGGCCGTCGAAGTAATGGCCACCCACATGACATGCAGATGCTGCAGTCCCTGCTCGAGCTGGGTCAGCTCGGCGTCGGTGTACGGCGCCTGCAGGTCGATGATGCCGGCCATCGGCGCGCTGCCGCGCACCGTGCGCTCCAGGTCTCGCACCTGTTGCACACGCCGGATTTCCCAGCCCGATCCGAACTGGGATGCACTGAAACCAAAATCCTCATAGCGCGACACGAGCACGATCTGTGCGGTGCGTGCGGGCGCCTTGCACAGTCGGTCCATGACGTTCTCCCTGACGTTGGGCTTCTTGTTGGTCGCAACGGAACCGGCGGCACGCGCGGCCGAGGGCCATTCGGCCCGGCCCGGTTCCGCCGGCTGCGCGGGCTGGCCCGCGCGCAACGTCTGGGGGATCACGGCGTGGACAAACTGCGTGATGGGTCTTCGAGCACGCTGGCACGATCGCCGGCCGCGCACAGTTCGTCGCGGATACGGCGGCGCACCATGTCTTTCTCGCGCATGAGCTCGATGCTGGGCGACTCCGGTTTCTGGCCCGAATACTGGTAATACAGCGCCTTGTACGTCAGCTGGCTCAGGATCCATTCCTGCAGCAGCAGGCGCTGGCGGCACAGTTCGTTGGCCAGCAGGCGATGGCGCTGCAACAGCCCCTCGACTGCGGCGCGCGTGCGCGGCGAGAGTTCGTGGTCTTCGGCAAGCACGGCGGCAACGTCGGTGATGGCGTAGTCCTCGTGCCCTGCATCGCTCCCTTCATGCAGCGCGATGTCTGCGGAGGCTTCTCCCAGGGCTTTCCATTGGCCCTGCGCCGGCTGGCTGCCAGGCTGGCTGATGGGCCCGACGGCGGGACGCCGGATTTCTCCTGCGGTCATGATCTGTTCCCCGTTGAACAACATCCCCCGGCACTACACGTTCGCGTTTACCACTTTCTGTTCTGGATTCGAGCTGTCTTTGTCCGGTGCGCATGGATGTTCGCGCACTCTTTCTTTCGTGGTGGCGAAGCCGTCCTGCGAGGACGGTCTCATGATCGGCTGGCCCCGTTCTGGTGCTACCGGCGGGCCTCGCCAATTTGCTGTCGCGTGCGGTCGATGCGCGTCGACGGCGCCCGGATCCCGGAGTCAACAAAGGGCGCTCTTGCGCGCCCTCAAATTTTTGCCACGCCTCTAGTTCAGTGCATTTCCCCCCTTTTGTCCAGCCCGGAATGTTGGCTGTCAGCCAAGTCTCATACTTTTGTATGAGACTTGGAAGCGGCTTTCGACTGCGCCTTACTAGGTTAATGAGCACTTACATTCGTCGCAGAAACGGGTACGTCGTCGCGCTGCCGCACATCCGTTTGATACGCAGAAACAGGTACGCGTACATTCAGCGGCAGCGCCGGATGTCATCGTTTTCATTTTGAATGTGTCAAACCACGCGCCGCAATGCAAAGGGGATGGCGTTTCGGCCATCCCCACTTGTTTCATGAAACCTTCGCGCGCTGCGCGCCGGTCAATGCCCAGGCAAGTAGTAGAACTTGAACAGGAACACCGCGGCGATGATCCATGCCATCACCGGCACATCCCTGGCGCGGCCCGTCAGCAGCTTCAGCGCGGCATACGAGATAAAGCCGAAGGCCACGCCGTTGGCCACCGAATAGGTAAACGGCATGGCCAGCGCGGTCAGGACGGCGGGCACCACTTCGGTGACATCGCTCCAGTCGATGTCGACGAGCTCGCGCAGCATCAGGCACGACACGTACAGCAACGCCGGCGCGGTGGCATAGGCCGGGACCGTGCCGGCCAGCGGCGCGATGAACAGGCACGCCAGGAACAGCACGGCCACCGTGACGGCGGTCAGGCCCGTGCGGCCGCCCGCCTGCACGCCCGACGCACTTTCGATATAGGCAGTGGTGGAAGACGTACCGAGCAGCGAACCCGCCATGATCGCGGTGCTGTCAGCCATGAGGGCCTTGTTCAGGCGGTCCATCTTGCCGGCCTTGAGCAGCCCCGCACGGTTGGCCACCCCCATCAGCGTGCCCGTGGCGTCAAACAGCTCCACCAGGAAGAACACCAACACCACGTTGACGATGCCGATCGACAGCGCGCCGGAGATATCGAGCTTGAACAGCGTGGGCGAGATCGAAGGCGGCGCCGACACCACGCCGTGGAACTGGTTGCCCGCGAAAATGAAGCTGAGCACCGTGGTCAGCAGAATGCCGATCAGGATGGCGCCCTTCACCTTGAGCCGGTCCAGCGCCACGATTGCCAGGAAGCCAATGATGGCCAGCACGGCCTGCGGCTGGTGCAGGTCGCCGATGGTGACCAGCGTTGCGGGATTGCCGGTGATGATGCCCGCACTGTGCAACGCGATGATGGCAAGGAACAGACCGATACCGGCGGTAATGGCGCCGCGAATCGCGACGGGAATGCCCTTGACGATGGCTTCGCGTACGCGGAACAGCGTCACCACGAGGAACAGGCAGCCCGAGATGAACACGGCCCCCAGCGCAGCCTGCCACGGCAGGCCCATGCCTTTGACCACGGTATAGGCAAAGTAGGCGTTCAGCCCCATGCCAGGCGCCATGGCAATCGGGTAGTTGGCATAGAAGCCCATGATCAGCGTGCCGATGGCGGCAGCCAGGCACGTGGCCACGAAGACGGCATCCTTCGGCACGCCGGCATCGCCCAGGATGCTCGGGTTCACGAAGATGATGTAGGCCATCGTCAGGAACGTTGTGACGCCGGCCAGCACTTCGGTGCGCACGTCGGTGTTGTGTTCGCGCAGGCGGAAGAGGCGCTCCACAAGGCTCGATGAGGGGGATGCGGCGGATGGATGGCTTGGCCGGGGGGCCTGTTCAGGGGTGGACATGGTGTCTCCGGGGTGCTCGGGCGGCGCGTGCGACACGCGTCGCCGGGTGCCGTGTTGACTCGACAATGCGGAAACGGCCGGATCATCCCACAAGCCGCCAGGGGCTTCCAGCCCCGGCCGGGGAATCCCTGCCTTGACGAGACCGGCAATCCCCCGTATAAATCTCCGCCAGATTCAAGCGACGAGGCAACAGTTCATTCGTTAGCCAACGTCTTGGTACTTCGGTTGTCCATGGTGTCCTTTCCTTGAGTTGGCAATACGGTGGTGTGCGCACCATCGGTTTCTTTTTTATTTTTTTTGGAAAGCAATACCATGCAAACCGGTATCGTAAAGTGGTTCAACGACGCCAAGGGCTTCGGTTTCATCAAGCCGGACGCCGGCGGTGACGATCTGTTCGCGCACTTCTCGGAAGTCCGCGCCGAGGGCTTCAAGTCGCTGCAAGAAAACCAACGCGTGTCGTTCGAAGTCAAGAACGGCCCGAAGGGCCTGCAAGCGGCTAACATCACCCCGATGTAAGTCCAGGCTGCACGCGCGCTTCGGCGTGCGTCGCGTCCAAAAAAACCCGCCATCGGCGGGTTTTTTTTCGTCCGTCCACGGCGGACAGCTCCAGGCTGCTGTTGCGGATGCGGCGTATTCGCGACACGCGGCCCCTGTCGCCTCCTGGCGTAGAACGCCGGCGTCACGGTCCGCCTCCGCACATCCCTTCTGTCCTTGCACGCTCCCGTCGGCTGCACCTCGCAGAAACGGGTACGCATTCCCCAGGCCGCCTGACTGTCGCCGCAGAAACGGGTACGCCCGTCGTGGGCGTCGGCGCAGAAATGGGTACGGACCGCGCCGTCGCGCCTTCCTTGTGACGGGATTACAACAGGTTTGTGCAACGCAGAAACAGGTACGCTTTTTTGCTTTATATGGCTTTTGAGGCACCTGGCATCGGGAGTTATCCCGCCTAATGTTTGGGCAAGGCAGTTTTCCCCGCAGAATCGGGTTCGCATGTTCGGGCGCCCATGAATACAGGGCTGCGACGCAGGCGCTGCGCAGAAACGGGTACGGTTTACGGCCACCGGCGGCCGCAGAAATGGGTACGCAACGGATTTGCAGGCACTTCCGAGTCTCCGTCCGCGTTCCCGCGATGGCCGCCAACCACGCAGAAACAGGTACGCAGGCTGCCGCAGCATGCTTGATTCGCGGTGTGCAAAGTGATGGCTGGCTCTGCGTATACCCGTTGATGCAGCGTTGACGTATACCCGCGGTCGCCGTATCACCGCGGGGGCAGCTCGCAGAAATGGGTACGGCCGGCAAGCAACGGTCCATTTTTCAGGACGCAGAAACGGGTACGCCTTGGTGGATGGGGCGCCTGTAAGTTAGGTTCCGCAGATTTGGGTACGCCGCAGAAACTGGTTCGACAGGGCAGCATGGGAGCCTCCAACCCTGTATACGCAGAATCGGGTTCGTTTTCTGGCCATCCAGGCGCAGAAACGGGTACGCAACGCACCCGGAACGCGGCGCGCGGCCGCCAGGGCGTACCTGATTCTGCGGGGATAAGGCCCTCCATCGCCCCGCGCAAGCCACGGTGACTGCCGGTTCGGCCCATGCCGCGCAGAAACGGGTACGCTTTGTGCTCGACTTTCTGTGGAAAAGCCTGTGGGATCAGTGACTTATCCCCGCAGATTTCGGTTCGCCGATTTCGCTGAAACGGGTTCGCCTGGCCGCAGATTCGGGTTCGGGGCTACGCAGAAACGAGTACGGATGGCCGCAGAAACGGGTACAGAGGGGGTCGAAAAACGCTTTGCAATCAATGGGCTTGGCGCTCCGTATACGGTTTACGAGTAGTTAACCCGTATCGGTATCGTTTACTTGTAGTGGATGAGCAGCCAACCGTGGACAACCCTGGCGGGTTGCCCACCGTGCGGCCGCCATCTCACCAATCGCCAGATACTCTGGCCAGTCAACACAAACAGCCTGCAGGACAGGCCTTGCGTTGCCCGACCGATGTCCCGACCGACGCGCTGGAGAGGGCAAACGGCATCCTCGCCAGATAAACACGTATACGTACCCGTTTCTGCGTGACAACGTATACGTGATCGCGTAAAAAGGCGGGTAATCCGAAGCCCATCAATATGTCGATCAAACGCTCTATGGCCTCCGAGGGAGAACGTGCCGTCCTGGAAGCGGACGCGGAACCGTCCCGCATCATCATTCCCGGGAACGAGAACGCCCTCGCGCCGTCCGAGAAATTCCAGCGTCTTTTCGACGAAGCCCAGGCCATGGAGCGCGAAGACGCGTGGCAAAGTGGCGAAGTAGGCTTCCTGAGCCGTGCAAGCGTGCAGGTCACCCTGCCGTATCGCGCACCGAAGGGCGCGCCGCCCGTCTGGACACGCACCAGCGGCAATATCTCGCTGATGATTCAGCCTGGCTACTTCACGCAGCAACGCTCCGAGCGCGCGTCGAATGGCCGGCAGAAGCTTGTCTCCGAAACCGTGTCGCTGGGATACCCGTACGGCTCCTACCCGCGCCTGATGCTTGCCTGGATCGGCAAGGAGATCATGGCCAAGAAGAAGCGCGGCGAATTCACCGGAACGGTGGAAGACCGTCGTATTTCGCTTGGCAACTCGCTGTCGGAGTTCATGTACAACCTTGGCATTCCGATGGCCACGGGGGGCAAGCGCGGCACGATGACGCTGGTACGCCAGCAGATGATCCGGCTGTTTTCGGCCACGATCGCCATCGTCCAGAACAAGTCGGTGCCAGTGCCGAATCAGGCACCGAATCATGAGCCTCTGTCGATCGATCGGGTCGGTTATTTGCTGGCCGATCAGCTGTCGACCTGGTGGGATCCGATGCAGCCTGGGCAGGGCTCGATGTTCGAGAGCTTTGTCGTGCTGTCGGAGCCGTTCTTCAATGAGCTGGTCAACCGGCCTGTTCCGGTCGACATGCGCGCCCTCAAGGCGCTGAAGCAGTCGCCGTTCGCGCTCGACGTGTATTCCTGGCTTACCTACCGGTTCTTCACGATCCAGCGGCGGACGGAGATCCCGTGGGAAGCGTTGCAGATGCAGTTCGGGACCGAAACGGAGAGCGAACGCAAGTTCCGGGCGCTGTTCCGCAAGGCGCTCAAGGACGTGCTCGTTGTCTATCCCGGCGCGAAGGTCGATGCGGACTCGTCCAAGGCGCTGATCCTCCAGCCGTCGCGTACGAGCGTGCGCAAGCTCGGATAAGGGCTTGTAGCAGGGGCCAGCGCGGCGTGGCGTCCCAGGCGGGGGGACGGGCCGGCTGAAAAGCAGGAAGGGCAAGCATGCGCTTGCCCTTCTTGCTTACCGGTCAGTCATCTCGACGACCGCCGGGAAACTGCAGCGGTTCGCTTCAGGCCGGCTTGATCGCAGAAGCCTGGAGGCCCTTCGGACCTTGCTTGACTTCAAACGTCACGCGCTGACCATCCTTCAGGGTCTTGAAACCCGAGCCCTGAATCTCCGAGAAGTGGGCAAACAGGTCTGCGCCGCCATCGTCGGGAGTAATGAAGCCGAAACCCTTGGTCTCGTTGAACCACTTGACCGTACCGGTTGCCATAAGAAAGTCCTTTCGAAGCAAGTTCGTTTTACACAACGCAAACAACCGTTCAAGCACGCTGGGGTCTCGTAGATACCGAACGGAAGTCAACGAGTTGACACGACTTGACTCGACTGTAACGGGCATCATAACCACATTGTGTTGCGGTGTCATGTGCGCGGTAATGCGCACTACCTTTACTTTAGGCGGATTCTGTACCGCTTTTCAAGAAGAAGAATCCCCAAAGTTGATATAGGCGGTTTGTCCCACCAACGCACTTCCAGCGCGCTGACGCGCCCTCGCTGCCGCTTTGCCCAACGCTTCCAATTTATTTAAATTTTCGAAAATGGGTTGTAGCGCACTGTGGGATTGGCTAAAGTTTCGCCTTGATTGAACACCCATCATTCGCGCTTTCAGCGCTGAAAGTGAGGCCCCAAGTGGCAGCAAAAATCATCACCGTTTTCAACCAGAAGGGCGGCTGCGGCAAGACCACCGTCAGCATGCATCTCGCTGGCACATTGGGACTCCGTGGCGCGCGCTCGATGCTTGTCGACATGGATGAGCAGGGCACCGCCACCAGATGGGCAGCGCAGGCCAGCGATGAACGGCCCTTCCCGGCTTCTGTCATCGGGCTCGCGCCCTCTGGCGGCGCCATGCATCGGGAAGTGCGCAAGTTTGTGCATGACTACGACTACATTCTTGTCGACTGCCCGCCGGCCGTGCATTCGGCGGCGCCGTCCAGTGCGCTGCTGATTTCCGACCTGGCGATTATTCCCGTGGTCCCGTCGCCGCCCGATTTGTGGGCCGCCGTTGCGGCCAAGACATTGGCGCAGCATGCGCAGGTACAGAACGAGACCCTGCAGATTCGCGTCATGGCGAACATGGTCCAACGACGCGTTTCCATCGCGCGACAGGCTATCGAGATTCTTGGCGACGACGGTGACGTGCCCCTGCTGAATTCGATGATCGGTTCGCGCTCGGCGTTTCGCGAGTGCCAGGCGATCGGCTGCACGGTCCATGGAGTTCCGGGTGCGCGGGAGGCGATCCAGGAAGTCGACATGATGGTGGACGAGGTCCTGTCCTTGATTGAGTAATACGAATGGCAACGAAACTGAAAAGCCTGAAGGCCGGCATGCTCGCCGGCATGGCCGCGGAAAAGACCCGCAGCGATGCGATCGACCGGTTCGCACGTGCGGAAGCCGCGCTGTCCGAACATCCGAATGGCCTTTTGCAGAACCAGCGCCCCCCGCAGGCGTCGGCGACTTTCAGCGCTGAAAGTGCGGTCGCCAATGCGGAAGGTCGGCTGCTGATTCGCGTGCCCATCGCGAACCTGCACGACAACCCCTTCAACGCGCGACGCATTTACGATCCTGCCGTGGTGCAGGAGCGCGCCGCATCGATCGCCACGCATGGCCAGAAGACGCCAGGTCTGGCTGCCCCCGATCCTGCGCGGCCAGGGCAATACATCCTGATCGACGGTCACTATCGAAAGCGCGCCCTGGCATCCGCCGGCAAGCTGGAGATGGAGTGCTTTATCGAGGACGATCTTAGCGACCTCGATTTTTACCGGCTCTCGTTCCTGCTTAACGAGCAGCGATCGGACCAGTCTGCACTGGACAACGCCATTGCCTGGCGCCAACTGCTGGACGAAGGCAAGGTCCAGAAAGAAGAAGAGATCTGTGAACTGACCGGGATGTCCGCTGGCACGGTCAACAAGACGCTGGCGCTACTGAAGTTGCCTGAATCGGTGCTCGCTGTCATGCGCGAGCGGCCCAGCGCCATCGGCATCTCGGCCGGCTACGAGTTGACCCTCTATTGCAAGATCGCTGGCGAGGATCGCACGCGCGAGCTGGCCACGCGGATCATGAACGACGGGCTGTCGAGCCGCGAGGTGGAATCGATCCGGAAACACGCGCAAGAAGGCAAGTCTCGCAAGGTCAAGGAAATCAGCCGCCAGTACAAGATTCGCACCGAGGCGGGTCAACTGCTGGGGACGATCAAGGAATGGGATTCCGGACGCATCATGCTCGATGTCCAGCTGACCGACCGCAACGCTCGGGAAGATCTGCTGGAAGTCCTGAAGGCCCGCTTCGGCCTGGACAAGACGCTACTCTGATCTCGGGAGCCTGAGCTGGCGGGGTGTGAACGCCGCCGGCACATCGTCACGCGCGGCGGCGAAGCGCCGCCAGCTGACGCGGAGCAGCCGCTCCAGCCCGCTCGAAGAATAGCCGGCTGCGGTCTGGGACCGCTTCGCGCGACCCCGTTCGGTGTCAGGGAAATCAACCGGTGCGAGCAAGGCGGCGTCGGGACGCTCGCCCGAAAAACTGCCGTCCCATTCCAGCTCGCGATCGCCCCAGTGCATCCGCAGCGCCTGCCACACGTCGGCGTCCAGCGAGATATCTCCCGCCCTTGCGGCACTCTTTGCCGCCAATGCCAGATGGACGCCGGCGACACCGGGAGCCAAATGCGCGAGGCGAAGCGTAGATAGTTCTGTTACGCGAAGTCCGTGCCGTGCAATCAGCAAGGCCGCGGCCCGTGCTGCGCGCTGCTGGGGCGACGGCGTATCGTTCGCAAGCCAGTCCAGGAAGCGATCGACCGGAATCGTCGACACCGCGCGCAGCGTGTCGGGCGAAGTCGGTGGCACCTCCACCACCGAGGTGTCTGCCGACAAGGCCTGCGGCGGGGTGAGCGCATCGTACGCATCCAAAGGAACTGACTCGCGTGCCTGTCGGCCGCGTTTGCGCGGCACTTCGTTATGAAGCGCGCCAAGTAGCGACCGGACTACGCGCAGGGCAGCTTCGCAGGAACTGGTACGCAAAGGCCCTTCGAATGGCCGCCAATGCACCTTGTCGCGTGCGCTGGCGGGGCCGCACCAGAAGTCAGCCGGTTGGGGGTCGCCGAGAAACGACTGGTACGCCGCCAGGTCTGCGGCGGACAGCGCGCGCAGTGAACGGCCCTGTCGCGCGGCCCACAGCAACAAACGTTCGGCCTCGCGCCGATAGCTCTTCCAGGTGTTCGGCGATGATTTCTTTGTCGTCAGCCAATGCCGTACCAGGCGCAGATCTTCGGCCAGTTCCCTTTCGAGGGCAGTGCGCCCGCCGTCCATGCGCATCCATTCCAAGGGGATGGGCACGCGCATGGCCGGAGATAACGGGGCCGGTAAAAGCGCCTTTCGCGCCACAAAATCATCGGGTAAAAGTACAAAATCCCGCAGCTTGATGTCGGACGTTGCCTGCTGACCGGCCAGCCAGCGCACCACGGTTTCGCAGGATCTTCTACCGATTCGGGGGACGTGACGCCACCAACTGCTACCTCGCCGATTGGCCAATGTCACGAGATCGGCGATGGTATGGATGTCCGCGGCCATCAGTCGCCGGGCCAGGCTGGGTCCGAACCACAGCGTTACACGGTGGGACGGCAGAGGCCGCCCCTGACCCAGCTGTTCGATCGACGACAGCGCCTCGACCCGGCGGGACATGCCTGTGTCTGACCGGCCGCGCAGCGCCTCGAACATCTCGGCGATATCCGGGCGGTCGTGCTGGAGGGCAAACTGCACCAGCCGATCGCGCAGCGACAGAATGCGTTGGATCGCCTGATGCTCGGTCAGATCATCATCGTCATCGGGATCCAACAGATAGCGGTTGGCGATATCGATTGGGCGCATGCCCTGCGCATACGCACGGACCACCGCGAATTCGGTGCGGGTCAGCTTTGTCGCCGCCAGGGTGTCGTGATCAGCGGACACGCTTGGGCTCCAGATACTGTGCCGTTAGAAGCACATTAATACCTTGAATCGGTCGCTGTTGTCGACTTCCCACGGCGTCCGTAGCAGCCTCGTGGCGGAGCGGAGCGCCGAAACCGCCGCATATGGGCGTAGCTACGTAAGTGACTGATTTGCAACCGAAAGTTTTCATCCCCAATCCTGACCGGCCCATTCTGCACATCAAAGTGCAATGCAAATTATTTTAATGCAAGCTGGCGCACATGGGGAAATTCAGGCGGAGACAAGGTGACAGCAGCACGGCGACCGATTTGAAGGGCTGAGGGCCCATATGGCCGAAGATCTCGCCTGGCATGGACGATACCAGAAGCCAGGCGGCCCCATGGCGCCTTAGCGGCTGGGTAGGGCGCGAGTACGGCCAGGGAGGCCAAGCGCCGTCGCGACAACAAGGTTTCAGGGCCCGCCAAGCGGGTGCTTGGAAAGATGCCTGTGGCACGCTCCCTGCCCCCGCGCGGCATCTCCGCATGCCGGACGTGCGCCTCAAATCCAGCTAACGAATGTGAGCCCGGTTTCAGCGGTGGCCTTCATTCGTGCCGCGTGCGAACGCGGCGAGGACCGGGGCAAGACATCCGCCGCTCGATGCGCTTCGCCTACAGCGGGCCAACGCGTCCTTGGGGCCACTGAGAGTGCGCAGCAGCCGCTTTCGGGTAATGGATCGCGGGTTGCCGCAGTGCCCTCCAGCGAGAAAATCGCGTCGTTGCTAGTGTCATTCCGCAGCGTTGATTTAAAAGGAATTTCATACGCAGCAGTGAGTACGCTTTGGGTCCGGCGACGTGGTTATCGACGCATGGAAGTGCAGGGCGAGCGAGTCTCTCGAAGCGCAACGGGCGTATACGTATAGGCGTATACGCATTCCGCTACCGGCTTGCCTCCCGGTTCCGTCACGGCGCACCCAGCGGAAAAAACCGCAAAATACGCATCATTCGTTCGAATGATTTTTCCCTGGCTCAAGAGCGATCGCGTCACTAATCCACCGAATAAATTGCGTCGAACGAACACGGGCACGCGAGCGCCACCCCGGTGGGTGATGGCGCTCGCGTGCCCGCGTCTTGTGGGAGGTGTTGGAGGTCTTCGATCAGTACTCGATCACCGGCGCATGCACCGGCGCGATCGACGGATGAGCGCTTTGCGTGCGCTG
>NZ_JBYPSB010000025.1:0-48795 GCF_057815095.1 Cupriavidus sp. 86D6
ACCGCATCCCATTGATCCGTAATGGGAAAACACGGCTGATTCCCGCCTAAGGGGGCTGCATGCGGGTTCTGGTCGGGAAAGCGGATGCCTAGCGGTTTTCGATCACGCGCGAGCGGATGAACGCGTCGTGCGCCATCAGCGTTTCGGCCCAGCCGGCCGGCGGCACCAGGCTGATATCGGTAATGACGTAGCCGATGTCGCCTTCGGTCTGCAATTGCTGGGCCTCGATGTTGGCGCCGATTTCGGCCAGCGCCTGGTTCAGATGCGACAGCGTGCCGGGACGGTTGTAGTGAATGTTCAGGACCCGCGCCGGCGAATCGAGCGGATTGGGCTGGATCTGCGGCAGATTCACCGCGCCGATCGTCGCACCCGTTTCCAGGAAGTTGGCCAGTTTGGTGGCCACTTCCACGCCGATATTCTCCTGCGCTTCCTCCGTGCTGCCGCCCACGTGCGGCGTCAGGATCACGTTCGGCTTGCCCTGCAGCGGCGTGACGAACCGGTCGGCATTGCTGCGCGGCTCTTCCGGAAACACGTCGATGGCGGCCCCGGCGATATGGCCATCGTCTAGCAGTTTCGCCAGTGCCTCGATATCGACGACGGTACCGCGCGAAGCATTGAGCAAAATGCTGCCCGGCCGCATTGCAGCCAGCGCCTTGGCATTGAGCAGGTTGCGCGTCTGGGGTGTGGCAGGCACGTGCAGCGTTACCACGTCGGCGGCGCCCAGGGCGTCTTCCAGCGAATGCATCGGTACCGCACCGCCAATCGACAGGCGAGGGCGGATATCGTAGAACACCACGCGCATGCCCATGGCTTCGGCCAGGATGCCCACCTGCGCGCCGATATTGCCGTAGCCGATCACCGCCATGGTCTTGCCGCGGATTTCGAACGATCCCTTTGCCGACTTCTGCCATTCGCCCTGGTGCGCGGCGCGGCTTTTCTCGGGCACGCGGCGCATCAGCATGATGGTCTGGCCGATCACCAGTTCCGCCACCGAACGCGTATTCGAGAACGGCGCGTTGAATACCGGAATGCCGGCATGGGCAGCCGCGTTCAGGTCGACCTGCGACGTACCGATGCAGAAGCAGCCCACGCTGAGCAGGCGTCCGCTGTTGCCAAAGTGTTCGGCGGTCAGGTGCGTGGCCGATCGGATGCCCAGCAGGTCGTGGTCACGTACGGCGGCCAGCAGTGGGTCGCCAGCCAGCGCCTTGCTCTGGGTGGCGACGTCGATATGGTGGCGGCCCAGTAGTTGCTGCCCGCTGGCGTGGATGTTTTCGAGGAGGATTGCGCTTGCCATGATTCGGGCGTGCTTCAGGAGAGTTGAGAAGGCATGTCAGGCGTCCTGTCCCGGACGCGCACACCCAGACCATAGCACCGAACCTTTCCCGTGATGGCGATGTGGGCAAGGCACATGGGGCATGCATGTCATCGTACAAGTGCTTGCTGTGTGGCGATTTTTCTCATAGGATGTCGGACAACTATAAAGGTCCGTCCGGACCATTTCCAATCCGATGAGGAGACAGCATGGATACGAAAAAGGCGGGCGTGGACGCCCGGCGTCGTCACTGGCTCAAGGCTGGCGCCGCGCTCGGCGCTGCAGCCGCCAGCGGCCAGGCGCTGGCCCAGGCCTTCGACTTCAAGGCCGCGCAACGCTACCCCGACCCGGCCGTCGAAATCCTTGACCCCAGTTTCGGCAAGTACCGGCTGTTCAGTTCCACCGTGGAGCAGGTAGCCACCGGATTCCGCTGGGTGGAAGGTCCGATCTATTTTGCCGACGGCCGCTATCTGCTGTTCTCCGATATCCCGAACAACCGCATCATCCGGTTCGACGAAACCTCGAACCAGTGGAGCGTGTTCCGCTCGCCGGCCAACTTCACCAATGGCCATTGCCGCGACAAGCAGGGTCGCCTCGTCAGCTGCGAACACCTGACGCGGCGCGTTACCCGTACCGAATACGATGGCTCGATCACGGTGCTGGCCGACCGTTACCAGGGCAAGCGTTTCAATTCGCCGAACGACATCGTGTGCAAGTCGGACGGCTCGCTGTGGTTCACCGACCCGCCGTTTGGCATCGCGGGCGACTGGGAGGGCGACAAGGCAGCCCCGGAACTGCCGCACGCCGTCTATCGGATCGATCCGAAGGACAACAGCGTGACGCAAGTCATTGCCGACCTCAACGGGCCGAACGGGCTCGCATTTTCGCCAGACGAGAAGAAGCTCTACGTGATCGAATCGCGCGCCCAGCCGTATCGCGTGATGTGGGCCTACGACGTGGGTGCCGACGGCCAGCTTGGCAACAAGACCAAGCTGATCGACGCCAATGGCCCGGGCGCGCTCGATGGTTTCAAGGTGGACGTGGATGGCAATATCTGGGCCGGCTGGGGCAGCAGCGGCGCACCGGGTGCCGATCCGTCGAAGCTCGACGGCGTACGCGTGTTCAACGCCCAGGGCAAGGCCATCGGCCATATTCACCTGCCGGAGCGTTGCCCCAACCTATGCTTCGGTGGCCCCAAGCGGAACCGCCTGTATATGGCCAGCAGCCATTCGGTCTACGCGCTGTATGTGGAGACGCGCGGCGCGGTCTGAACGAATGTCGGATTTACTTCCGAACATTTAGCCCGATCGCGATGGGCCGCTGGATCCAGCTTTCGTAACTGCCCTGCGCCAATACGAAAACGCTGCCCGTGTAACGTCCGGCAGGCAGGTCGGGATTATCTGCCGGACGATATTCGAGTTCGAGATCGCTTTGCTTGCCATATCCTCCGCAAGCAAAGGTACTGTTCATTCGGACCTTGCCGCATTCGCCGGTCAAGCGTCGCGCGCGCACCACAACGGGATAACGTGCTCCGGTAGCCGCATCGGCAACGGTCAGCTTCAATTTTGTGTCCTGCGGTGCCGTATCCAGTATTGGGGTTCGGGGTCCTGCTGCGTCAGACTGGGCCGGCACCAGAAAACCAATCGTGCCAAGCTTGATATGGCGATCCATGCCTCGCACCGCCGCCGGCATTCCCGGCCGGAGTTCGCGCCATACGCCAGGCACGAATATCCTGATATTGGCATGGATGGAACGCCGGTACGCGATGTCTTTCCAGCCGATTGCTTCTATTGTCAGATTTCCCTCATAAAGGCCTTCGGGCAGGCCGCGATTATCTTCACGATCGAAAAACAGTTCGAGCCGGCTGTTCTTGCGATTCTGGCAATCCATTGCGACATGCATCGCCGCATAGGTGCATCCGTTATGCCGGTAGCCACGGATATTGACGGTCCGGCGGCTGCCATCGAGCCGGTTTGTCAATACGACCGCGAACATCGCCCGATCCGCAACGCCCGCCGACCATACCAGCGATGCCGGGCCGCCGGTGACGCCGGCCTGTTGGGGAACGACAAATCCGACCGTGCCTTTTTCGACGTCCCGGCCAAAATCGATCGGGAACAGCAGACTGCCGGTACGCCGGTTGCCATGCCATTTGTCCAGCGTCCCGCTGACAACGGGTGATACCTCGCCATAGCCCGCGTCACTCCGCCCGATGCGCATGTCGCTGACTCGCACCACGATCGACGGCTCGCTGGTGGTCGAATCCTTGCGCGCCGGCCGGTAGATACCGGTCTTCAGATAGGGCGTGCGGGCGATGGAAAGGTGGTACGCGTTCTGCCCCTTTTGCCGGTACACAAGCGTGCCATCCTTCCAGATTTCGACGATGCCGCTGGCGTCGGTTGCCCATTTCGCGTGGATGACCCAGTTGGTCAATGTACCCGGCACCACGTTGCCCGGCAGCTCGGTGGTGGAGCTCTGGATATTGGCGGGGCTGCCCCATGCGCGGGCCACCACCCATTTGTCGCCTTTATGATGAATGGCCAGGTTCGGAAAATTCCTATTCACCTTGTCCTTGCCCATGACCGCATGCCATTGCAGGACGATATATCCGGCCCGATCCGCGATCTGGTCGACCGCGATGCGCGCGCCGTACCAGCGTTCCTGCAGCCCTTCCTCGGCGGGAAGCGCCAGTTCCGAGCGGAATGCCCCCGGCGTGCCGGGCAGCGTGAATGTCGCGGGCAGGCGGCCAGGCAAGCCAGCCAACGGCTCCCTGGTAACGCGGTTGGACGTCAATGGCCGGACAGCCGGGTCATACAGCGCGTCGATTGAAAGCGTCCATTTCCGGAAATCGCCGCGAAAATCGTCCCGGAAGATGACTTTATCCGTCGTGTCGAATACATCCGACGGCCTGAGCTCCCGGGATGCATATTGCGCATTCGCAGCCGGCAGCCATGTGTTCGATATCAGTAACAAGGCGACCGTCGCAAACCAGCGGCGCCAGCTTCGGCGTGCGAGAAAACCTCCATGGATTCGCAGCATGGTGAACTCCAGTTCAATAATGATGGAAGGAACCAAGGCAAAAAGAAGTGCGGGAATAAAATCCCGCGCCAGATTCCATCAGCACCTGCCGGTTAGTCCGTTGTCTGCGGTCAACATGGAAACCATGGCGTACCGGATTTCAAGGCGATGCCACGTTTCAAAAAACATTGAATTCACTCATTTAGAAAAGTGAATTCCAGATGGGCGGGAATCTGAGACGATTCAGTACCTTTTCCGCTACCGCAGCACCCATCGCCCGCTAGGAGGCCCCATGAATCGCGCACGTTCGGCCGTCGTCGGTGTCTTGTCCGTGGGGAGTCTGCTGGCGCCATCGGCCGGACATGCCACCGAAGGCGCGCTCGGCCGGCCGGTGGCGGGCACCAGCGTGTCGGCGAACGTGGCGGTGATTCCTGACCAGCCGGTGTGGATCGCCAACCTGCAGCAGCTATATATGGATGGCTCGATCAGCAGCGGCCGCGAGGTGCCGATTGGCGGGCGGACCACGGCGGGCATCGACGCCAAGATCGCGTTCACGCTGGCGACGATCATGAAGGTCTGGGACACCGGGCCCGGCGCGTGGAATTTCGCGTCGAGCTTTACGCTGCCGTATGTCTGGACGACCGTGCATACAAGCGCCGTATTCACCGGGCCCGGCGGCGGTACGTTCTCGCGCGGCGCCTCCGATCGCGCGTCGAACCTCTATGACATGTACTTCAGCCCGCTGATCGCCGGCTACCACTTTTCCAAGACCACCCACATGGCGTTGAGCTTCAACGTCTGGGCGCCCACGGGCCAGTACGACAAGAACGCGCTGGCCAATCCCAGCCTGAACAACTGGACCTTCGTGCCGCAGGTGGCCTTCACGCACCTGATGCCGCAATACGGGCTCGAATTCAACGCCGTGGCGGCCTTCCAGTTCTACACGCGCAATACGGCCACCGACTACCAGAACGCGCCGCTGTTCACGCTGGACGTCATGGGGGTGAAGAAATTTGGCAATTGGGGAGCGGGGCTGGTCATGGGCACGGTCCAGCAGCTCGGCAGCGATACCGGCCCCACGGCCGACCGCCTCAATGGGTTCCGCGGCCATGATTTCACGATCGGGCCGATCGTCACGTACGACACCAAGCTGGGCGGCAAGGCGCCGCTGTCATTCAGCCTGCGCTGGGTGCCCACGGTGACCAGCAAGAACCGGCTCGACAGCACGGCCACCGTCATGGGCACGGCCACGCTGGTGTTCTGAGCCCGCGTGCCCGACCCGCAAATATCACCAAAACATCACATTCCTCCTTCGGTGACCAGGTCATCTTCCCGCCTGAAGATGACCTAGTGCCCCAGCGTCTGAAGCCAGAAGGGCAGGCCGGCGCCCGCCATGGCCACCGCCAGCGGGGCCAGCTGGGCCAGGCCCGCGCCAAGGCTGCGCAGGGTGGGGTAACGCGGGGACAGGAGGGTGCGAGAACGTGACATGGTGCTTGGGTTGTGGGAATCTGGCGGGCATCATGCGCCGTGGCACCTGAATGGCACCTGAGCATGCCGTTCAGGCGGCGTTCAGCTTGCCCGGCCGAGAATGCCGCAAATGACTGTCTCGCCCCCGCCCCCAACCGCCGTCCCGTGCTTGTCCGCCGACCGTACCGCCGCGCGCCTGCGTGGTGCCTGCCGCATGCTGATCCTGCTGGCCGTGCTGGGCGCCACGGGCGGTGCCGGCCTCGCGCTGGCCGATACCGACGCCGACCGGGCCCGCGCGGCCCTGCGCTCCGGCGAAATCCTGCCGCTAGCGCGCATCCTCGACACGGTCTCGCGCCAGTACGCCGGTGACGTCATCGACGTGAAACTGGACCGCGACGACGGCATCTGGCAATACGAAGTGAAGCTGTTGCTGCCCACCGGCTCCGTGGCCAAGCTGGAGTACGACGCCCGCGATGCCAGGCTGCTCAAGGCCAAGGGCCACGATCTCGACCGCGCCCGCAAGCCCTGACCCCCATGCGCATCCTCCTGGTCGAAGACGAAAGCACACTTGCCGCCCAGCTTGCGCAGGCGCTGACCCAGGCCGGCTATGCCGTGGACCACGCTGCCGACGGCATCGACGCCGAGCACCTGGGCACCGAACATCCCTATGACACCGTCGTGCTCGACCTGGGCCTGCCCCGGCTAGACGGCCTGACCGTCCTCAAGCGTTGGCGCCAGGCCGGCATCGACGTGCCGGTGCTGATCCTGACCGCGCGCGACAGCTGGGTGGAGAAGGTGGAGGGCATCGACGCCGGCGCCGACGACTACCTGACCAAGCCGTTCCGCACCGAGGAACTGCTGGCCCGCATCCGCGCGCTGATCCGCCGCTCGGCCGGCCGCACATCGCCCACGCTGGCCTGCGGCCCCGTGCTGCTGGCGCCGGGCAGCGGTCAGGTCAGCGTCAATGGCAATCCCGTCACGTTGACCTCCCACGAATTCAAGGTGCTCGACTACCTGATGCACCACCAGGGCGCCATCGTCAGCAAGACCACGCTGACCGAGCATATCTACGCCCAGGATTTCGACCGCGACAGCAATACCATCGAGGTCTTCGTGGGACGCCTGCGCCGCAAGCTCGGTGTCGACGTCATCGAGACCGTGCGGGGCCTGGGCTACCGCATGCGGCCGCCGGCCGACGCCGCATGAAGCGCGCCTCGATCGCCCGGCGCCTGCTGGGCATCGCCACGCTGTGGATCGCGGGCACGCTCTGCACGACCGGCTGGCTGCTCGATACGCTGTTCGGCCGGCACGTCGACCGCACCTATATCGCCGAACTTGACCGCGACCTGACCAGCTTGGCCGCCGCGCTGGAATGGCGCACCGACGGCAAGCTGGAACTGACGCGCCAGCCCGCCGATCCGCGCTTCGAACTGCCGTATGCCGGCGCCTACTGGCAGGCGTCTTCGGGCAGCCAGACGCTGCGTTCGCGTTCGCTCTGGGATGTCGATATCCCCGTTGCCGTGGAACGCCGCGTGGGCGAGGGGGATGCCGATATCCGCGGCGGCCCGCGCGGCCAGTCGCTGCTGGTGAAGTCGCGCCGCCTGCAACTGACCGGCGCCGATGCCCCGGTAGACATCACCGTGGCACTGGACCGCACCGAGCTGCGGCAGGCCAAGCGGTCGTTCCGCCATCTGCTGTGGCTGTCGCTGGGCGTGCTGGGCCTGGGCATCCTGGGTGCGGTGTGGGCGCAGATCCGTTTCGGGCTGGCGCCGTTGTCGCGGCTGCGTGCCGCGGTGGCGCGCCTGCACGCGGGCCGTGACCCGACGCTGCAAGGCGCCTGGCCGGCCGAGGTACAGCCGCTGGTCGACGAGATCCACCTGCTGCTGCGGCGCAATCACGAAGCCGTGGAACGGTCGCGCCGGCAGGCAGCAGACCTGGCGCATGCGGTCAAGACGCCGCTGGCCATTCTGGCCAACGACGCGGCAACGTTGCCGGCGCCCGCGTCGCAGCGCGTGATGCAGCAGGTGGACGCCATGCGCCAGCAGGTGGACCGCCATCTGGCACGCGCCCGGGCGGCCGGGGCGGGTGGGGCGGCCGGCGGTGCGGTGGCGGTGCGGCCCGCCGTCGATGAACTGGTGCGCGCGCTGAGCCGCCTGCACGCCGACAAACTGATCGCCGTCGATATCGAAGGCCAGGCCAGCTTTGCCGGCGACCGCCAGGATCTGGTCGAAATGCTCGGCAACCTGCTGGACAACGCGTGGCAGTGGGCGCAGACCAGAATCCGCGTCGATCTGGTGGCGCAGGCGGCCGAGCTGGAAATCCGCATCGACGACGATGGCCCAGGCATGCCGGCCTCCGCCATGACGCGCGCCGTGCAGCCGTACGCGCGGCTCGACGAGTCGGCCGAAGGCAGCGGGCTGGGGCTGGCCATCGTGCGCGATGTCTGCGCGCTGTACGGCGGCCGCTTCGAACTGGCCAGGTCGCCGCTGGGCGGGCTGGGCGTGCGCGTGCGGCTGCCGGCTGCGGTCAAGGCCGACTGACGGTTTTCGCCCCGCTCCGGGCAAGGGGAGCGGAGCGCCGCTCCGCCCATCGGGTATCATCGCGCCCTTTGCCGTTTGCGGTGTCCCCGCTGTCATCCCTTGTCTTCCGCCGTACCCAGCGCCGGGCAGGCCATTCGCCGGCGCCAGCGCCCGCCGGTCGCCCCGGCGCGTCTGCTCGGCCCGCAACACTTTGCCTACTACCGTGGCTACCTGCAGGGTCTCGACCTGGCCCGGCTGGCCACGCGCTATCTGACGCCGGGCCTGGACCTGCGCCAGGCCCGCACCACGCTGGGCTGGATCGAGACGGAACTGGCACGTGGCGTGAAGCGGCTGGCCACGCGTGTGCGCGCCGACGGCGAGGCAACCATCCTGACCGAAAAGACCTGGCTGGCGCTGATCGTGCCGCCAGCAGCCGAGAGCGCCACGGCACGGCAAACGCGCCAGCGCAAGCTGCTGCGGGCGCTGGATGCGCTGCAGCCACTGCTGCTGGTGCGCCCATTGGCGGGCGATGCCGTGGCGGGGTGGTTCACGCCGGCCATTGCCAGCCGGCTCGCGCAGACGGGTTGGACCACGCTGGCGACGCTGGCGGCAGCCATCGCCGCCGATCCGCGCAGCTGGCATCGGCACGTCCGCGGCATCGGGGAGGCCACCGCGCGCGAGATCGAGGCATGGCTGCGGATGAATGCGATGGTGCCGCACCGCGCGGGTATTGCCGATCCGCGACATGCCGAAGCCCCGGCGCTGGTCCCGCTCGAGGCGCTGCGCCACGTATCAGCGCAAGCCGATGTGCAGGCCATCCAGGCGTGGCTGGAAGACTACGGCCCGGAAGGCAGCCACACCTGGCGCGCTTACCGCGCGCAGGCCGAGCGGCTGCTGCTCTGGGCCATTTTCGTGCGGGGCAAGCCTCTGGCCAAACTGGACGCGACGACTGCCACGCCTACCTGGCATTCCTGGCCGATCCCCAGCCGGCCGCGCAATGGGTCGGCCGGCGGGGCGCGCCGCGCAGTGGTCCCGACTGGCGGCCGTTCGAAGGCCCGCTATCGCCGTCAAGCATCCGCCATGCGACGCGGATTCTGAAGACGCTCTGTGCGTGGCTGACCCGACAGGGGCACCTGCGCGACAACCCGTTTGCATCGGCGGCACAGCCCACCGTGGCCGCAGCACCGCGCATCCAGGCCGGGCGCAGCCTCAGCCGCACCCAATGGCAGCACCTGAAGCGGTACGTGGGCGGGCTGCCTGCCGACGATCCGCGCACGGTACGCCTGCAGTTCATGCTGCGGCTGGTCCATGCCACGGGCCTGCGCGTATCGGAGCAGGCGCAGTTGACGGTGGCGCATCTGTCGCAATCCGACGGCTGGCGGCTGCACGTGCCAGGTAATCGGCCTCGCACGAACGACCTGCCCGAGACGGTGGTCGATGCCTTGCGCGATCACATGGAAGCACGCGGGCTGGGGCGCGACGTCGAGCGGTTGCCGGCCGACACGCCGCTGATCGGCCGCGTACTGCGCGAAGGCGATGACACGCCGCTATCCGTCGCACAGGTAGCGGCGATCTGGAAGCGGTGTTTCACGCGTGCGGGCCAGGCGCTGGGGGACGATGACCCCACGGCCGCCACCCACCTTGCCAAGGCCAGCGCGCACTGGCTGCGGCACACGGCTGGCGCCCACGCGCTGGCGCGAGGCATTGGCCGCAAGGCCGTGCAACACCAGCTGGGTCACGCGTCGGTCAGTACAAGCGCCGCCTATGCCGACCCGGACCTGCACTGAGTGCCACACGTACAGGCGTGGCGTGCCTATGCGTGGTCGCGGTGCGGCGCGTTGCCCACGTAGGGAATCGCGTCCTCGACGACATCCCAGATATAGCGGCCCGATGGGCTCTGCTGTTCCTCGACGATGTGGGCCACCAGACCGGCCGCGCGCGAAATCACCGCAAAGCCACGCATCACGTCCGTTGGCACGCCGATTTCGCCCAGCAGGGCGGCCACGGCGCCCGTGGCGTTGATCGTGATCGCGCGGCCATGGACCTCGTCCACGGCGGCGGACAGCCGCTTCAGCGCGCCAATATGCGCCCCGGCCAGATCGGCTTCCGCTTCTCCCAGGTCCAGCAGCTTGTAGGCGCGCGGGTCTACCGGCTTGTGCAGATGGTGGCCAAAGCCGGGCACGGGCGCCTTGCGCGCCTTGCAGTCGCGGGCAATGGCCAGCGCCTCGGCGTCAGGGTCCTGCGCGGCCAGGATGCGGTCCAGCAACACCGAGCAGTTTTCCATGGTGCCGACGAACGAACTGCCCACCGCCAGCAGCCCGGCCGACACCGCGCCCTGCAGGTTCTCGGGGGCGCTCATGTAGATCAGGCGCGTGGCAATGGCGCTGGGCGTCAGGCCATGCTCCATCAGCACGACCAGCACCATGTCGGCAATGCGGATGTCCACCGGCCGGGGCGTGCGGCCCAGAATCTGCATCAGCATGACCTCGGTGAACGTGGCCTTGCCGAGCAGGTCGTCCACGAGATTGGCGTCGCCATAGTGAAGGCTGGTCAGCGTATGGCTGCAGAGGCGGGTCACCGGCTTGTCTTGTTGGCTCATGCGTGGTCTCCGGATGGCAGCGCGGCCACGGCGTGGTCGCGCACGGTGTTCTTCAGTACCTTGCCCACCGTCGAG
Source organism: Cupriavidus sp. 86D6 (assembly GCF_057815095.1). Lineage (NCBI taxonomy): Bacteria > Pseudomonadati > Pseudomonadota > Betaproteobacteria > Burkholderiales > Burkholderiaceae > Cupriavidus > Cupriavidus sp. 86D6. Next base: position 10,991 of record NZ_JBYPSB010000025.1, read on the forward strand.
CGTGGCAGGCTGGCGTGGAAATGAATCTGCTTGGGCGTCTGCACGGGGCCGAGCCGCTCGCGCACGAACGCGATCAGGTCGGCGGCGGCGGCCTGGCAGCCCTCCCGCAGTTGCACGGCGGCGTGGACGGCCTCGCCCCATTTGTCGTCAGGCACGCCGAACACGGCGCACTCATGCACGGCGGGATGCTGGCCCAGGGCGTTCTCCACGTCGATCGGATAGACGTTGAAGCCGCCGGTGATCACCACGTCGCGCAGGCGATCCTTCAGGTACAGGAAGCCGCGCGCATCGATCAGGCCGCGGTCGCCGGTATGCAGCCAGCCGTCGATGATGGTGGCGGCGGTCAGGTCCGGACGCTTCCAGTAGCCGGTCATGACCAGGTCGCCACGCGCCACCACTTCGCCCACTTCGCCGGCGGGCAGCAGGCGGCCGTCGGGCGACATGATCGCCACGTCGCTGAACCAGGTGGCGCGGCCCACGGAGGCCAGGTTGCGCTCGTCGTTGAAATCGTCGGGGCCGATCACGGTCAGCAACTGCGGTGCCTCGGTCTGGCCGTAGGTGGTGGCCACCACAGGGCCGAAGAAGTCGCGCGCCCGGCGGATTTTTTCCGGGGGCATCGGCGCACCGCCGTAGATCAGCCGGCGCAGCGCGGGATAGTCGGCGCGGGTGGTGCCGGGCAGCGCCATCAGCATGTAGATCAGGGTGGGCGGCATGAAGCAGACCGTGCCGCGCCGGTCGCGGAAGGTGGCGCGTACCGCTTCGGCACCGCTGCCTTCCATGATCACGTGGCAGCCACCCTGGGCCAGGATCGGCATCACGTAGGTGGACGTGCCATGGGTGATCGGCGCGGCCATCACGTAGCGGTCCGACTCGGTGAATCCCCACGCGTGGATCTGGTTGACGATATTGGCCAGCCACGCGCGATACGGCTGCATGACCCCCTTGGGCGCGCCGGTGGTGCCGCCGGTGAACTTGATGGCCTGGGTGGCATCGCGGTCCAGATCCAGCACCGGGCGCGCGGCGTCGGCGTGTTGCGCGATGGCCGAGGCCAGCGTCCGGCCCCGATCGGGCGCGTGGTCGGTATGGATGCGCACGCCCGGCGCGCCGTCGAGCAAGGTTTCGCAGGCGGCATCGAGCACGATGATGCCGGGCTCGGTGGCATCGATGATGCGCCGCAGTTCCGGCTGCGTGCTCTTGGGATTCAGCGGCACCCAGATCTTGCCGCTGGCCAGCACGGCCAGCAGTGCCACGATGTGCTGGGCCGAGTTGCCGGCGCAAATGCCCACGCAAGTCTGCGGGGCGGGGTCGAGCTTGATGAAGTGGGCGGCCAGCGCGGCCACCTGCGCAGCCAGCTCGCGGTAGCGCAGAGAGCCGTCGGGGGCATCGATGGCGATATTGTCGGGCCAGCGGTCGGCGGCGCGCCAGAACAGATCGATCGGAAACATGGTGCTGTCGGACTCCTTAGTTGACGCGCACGCCCGATTGCCGCACCACGTCGTGCCAGCGTTTGATTTCGGACATCGCGAAGGTGCGGCATTGTTCGGGCGTGCCGGGTTCGGGCGTGGCCGCCAGGTCGCGCATGCGCTCGCGCACGTCGGCATTGCCAAGCGCCTTGTTCAGCGCGGCGTTGAGGCCATCCACCACGGGGCGCGGCGTGCCGGCCGGGGCGGAGATGGCGAACCACGACTGCACGTCGAAGCCCGGATAGCCGGATTCGGCCACCGTCGGCACGTCGGGCAGCAGCGGCATGCGCTGCGCGCTGGTCACCGCGATGGCACGTAGCTTGCCGGACTTCACGTGCGGCAGGGCTGACGGGGTGTTGTCGAACATCGACTGCACCTGGCCGCCCATGAGGTCGGTCACGGCCGGCGCGCTGCCCTTGTAGGGCACGTGCAGCATGTTGGCGCCGCAGCGCGTGCGGAAGATCTCGCCGGACAGGTGGATCGACGATCCACTACCCGATGACGCAAACGTCACCCCATTGGGCGATGTCTTGGCCAGCTTCACGTAGTCGGCCACGGTCTTGACGGGCACGCCCGGATTGACCACCAGTACGTTGGGAATGCGGGCGATCATGCCGACCAGCTCGAAATCCTTGGCCGGGTCGTAATTGAGCTTGTCGTAGAGCGTGGCGTTGATGGTGTTGGCGATGGTGTAGACGTACAGCGTGTAGCCGTCCGGCACGGCCTTGGCCACCACCTCGGCGCCCACGTTGCTGTTGGCGCCGGCGCGGTTTTCCACCACCATCGGCTGGCCCAGCGCCTCGCCCATCTTCTGCGCCACCAGCCTGGCCAGCACGTCGGTGGCGCCACCGGCGGCGTACCCGACCACCAGCCGGACGGGGCGGCTCGGAAAGGCGGCGTCGGTGGCCAGTGCCGGCGTGGCACCGCACGCCAGGGCCGCGGCAAGGAGGGCGGGCATTACAGCGGGAATAAGCGCGATGCTGCGAAGAAGGCGCCTGCGCGCCCGGCTGCGGATGGTCATGATGGCTGTCTCCTGTTTTTGGATATCGTGGCCGGCACCCGCTGTCCCGATGCTTCTGCGGCATACTGCGGGCTGCTTCCCGGCCAGCGAATTCTTTCCCATGCGTGCTCGTACTGCGAATCAAAACGTCCGCCAGGCGGACGTTTCTGCTCCGGCTGCCGAAGAGGGCGCACGGGCGTTGCGACGCGGCCTGATGCTGCTCGACGCCATCCTTGCCGGCGGCAAGGACGGGCTGCGCGTGGTGGATCTATGCCGTGCCGCCGGGCTGGAGCGGCCCACGGTCTATCGCCTGCTGGCCACGCTGATCGAATGCGGCTATGTGGTGCAGCGCGGGCGGTTCCGGTATGTCAAGGGCCCCAGGCTGGACGCGCTGCCGCAGCACGGCGAGTCGGCGGACCTGGCCGAGCGTCTCAATCCGGTGCTAGCCCGCGTCAGCCAGGCCTGCGGCGACGCAGCATTTGCCATCGTGCGCGACGGGGCGCTGTCGCGCTGTATCGCGCGCCATGTCGGGACGCATCCGGTGCAGGTGCTGGTGATCCAGGTGGGCACGCGACAACCGCTGGGTGTGGGCGCGGCCGGCCTGGCGCTGCTGTCGGCGTTGCCCGACGGCGCCGTGGACGACGTGATCGCCACCAATGCCCACGCCCTGGTGCAGTACGGCGGCATGACGCCGGACCGCATGCGCATCCTGATCCGGGCCACCCGCGAACGCGGCTATTCGGTAATCGGCAACCACGCCACGCGGGGCGCGCTGGCGGTGGGCCTGGCCGTCGCGGATCGCGATGGCGAACCGGTGGCCGGCATCAGCGTCGCCACCACGCTGGCCCGCATGCCCCGCGAACGCCAGCAGTTGCTGGCGCGCGTGATGCGGGATGCAGTGCGGGACCTCCTGCCAGACGGCCTGTAGCGCGGGGCTGTAGCCCGCGTGGCGGCCGGGGCCGGTTACCGAAATCGCTAAATATCGGCGCCAAAAACTCTGAATTCGGTTTCCGCCGGTCACGGCGTAACCTGCCCGCATGCAGTCGGTCCGGCCCGGCCCGGGATGTTCCGACCTGTCACGAGAGGACTCACACGGTGAACGACCTGGCCGATATCGTCACGCCGCCCCCGCCAGCCTGGTGGCCCCAGACGGCGGGCTGGCTCGTGGTCGGCATCTGCGTACTGTGCGCGTTGCTGTGGCTGGGCTGGCGGATGTGGCGGCACTGGCGCGCCAACCGCTATCGGCGCGCCGCGCTCAAGGAACTGGGGCGCCTGCAAGCCGGGCTCGACGCCAATGGTCCGGACCGCGCGCAGGCGCTGCTGTCGCTGGCCGAACTGCTCAAGCGTACCGCGCTGGCCGCGTGGCCGCGCGAGACCGTGGCGGCGCTTTCCGGCGCATCCTGGCGCGATTTCCTGCTGGCCCACGCCGGCAAGGCCGCGGATGCCGTACCGCCTCTTGCCATGCTGATCGAGACCGAATACCTGGACCGCGCCGCACTCGGACGCTGGCCGGCGCAACAGGCCCGCGACACCGCCGCCGCCTGCCGCCGCTGGATCGCGGAACACCGGGCGCCGCCCGCATGATCGCGTTTGCCTATCCATGGCTGTTCGCGCTGCTGCCGCTGCCGCTGCTGGTGTGGTGGCGGGTGCCGCCGTACCGCGAGACCAGCGCCTCGGTGCGGCTGCCGTTCTTTGGCGAGGTGGCCAGCGCGGCCGGTTTGCAGCCCGCCGCCGGCGCCCACGTGCCACGACGCAACCTGGTGCAGCATCTGCTGGCGCCGCTGGCCTGGGCCCTGGTGGTGACGGCCCTTGCGCGGCCGCAGTTCCTGGAGCCACCGGTCTACAAGAGCGAGCCCGTGCGCGACCTGCTGCTGGCGCTGGATCTGTCGCAGTCGATGGACACCCGCGATTTCAAGGACCCGGCCGGCGTGGTCGAAGCGCGCGTGCATGCCGTGCGGCAGGTGGTCAGCCATTTCGTGGCCCACAGGCCCGGAGACCGCATCGGGCTGATCGTGTTTGGCGATGCCCCGTATCCGCTGGCGCCGTTCACGCTCGACCATGCGCTGGTGCGCACGCTGATCGACGACATGGTGCCCGGCATGGCCGGCGCCAGTACGTCGCTGGGCGATGCCATCGGGCTGGGCATCAAGATGTTCGACAATAGCCACGCCGCCGAAAAGGTGCTGATTCTGCTGACCGACGGCAATGACACCGCCAGCCGCATGCCGCCGGCACAAGCCGCCGATATCGCCCGCACGCGCGGCGTCGTGGTGCATACCGTCGGCATTGGCGACCCTGCCGCCACGGGCGAGCAGAAGGTGGATCTGCAAACGCTGCAGCGCATTGCCAGCACCACGGGCGGGCGCTACTTCTTCGGCGCGGACCAGACCGCGCTGGCGTCGATCTATGCCACGCTGGACCGCGTGACGCCGCACAAGGAAAAGACGCTGAGCTGGCGTCCGCGCCGCGAACTGTTCATGTGGCCGCTGGGCGGCGCCGTACTGCTGGTACTGGCGTATCAGGTCGCCATGGCGCTCTACGCGTACGGCGTGGCACGCGCGCCATTGCCCGCCGCACGCAAGGAGCCCTCGGCATGAGCGACGGGTTGCACGCGCTGGCGCAGTTCCATTTCCTGCGGCCCGCATGGCTGCTGGTGCTGATTGCTGCGGTGTGGCTGCCCTGGGCCGTGCGCCGGCAGGGCGATGTGCGCCGCCGCTGGCGCGGTACCATTGCGCCGCATCTGCTCGATGCGCTGGTGGTGCGCGAGGGCCACCATCGACCGGTGCGCCCGGTGCATCTGACCGCGCTGGCCCTGGCGCTGGGCGCGATTGCGCTGGCCGGCCCTACGTGGGAACGCGAGCGGCCGCCGTTCCTGTCGGACAAGGCGCCGCTGGCCATTGCCGTGGACCTGACGCCCGACATGGACGCGATCGACGTCACGCCGACGCGGCTGGAACGCGCCAAGCTCAAGATCAAGGCGCTGCTGGCCCATCGCGACGGGGGGCGCACGGCGCTCTATGCCTACGCCGGCTCGACCCATCTGGTGCTGCCGCTGACCGACGACGCGGCGCTGTTGCAGACCTTTGTCGATGCGCTGCAGACGGCCATCATGCCGGTGCCCGGCAAGGATACGGCGCGGGCGGTCCAGACCATCGGCACGGCGTTGTCGAAGGAGCCGGTGCCCGGCACGATCCTGCTGCTGACCGATGGCGTGGAGCCTGCGGCAACGGCTGCCCTGCAGCAGCGCGACAAACGCACGCAGATCGTGGTGCTGGCCATCGGCACGGCGGCGGGCGGCCCGCTGAAGGCCGGGGATGGCGCCGCCCCGGGGCTCGACGCGGCGGCGCTGCACCGGCTGCGCGACACTGGCGTGCCGGTGGCCACGCTGACCACCGACAGTGACGATGACGTGGCGTGGGTGCAGCGCCACGTCCAGTCGCATGTGGAGCAGGGCAGTGCGCAGGACACGCTGCGCTGGCACGATGCCGGCTGGCGGCTGACGATACCGATTGCCGTGCTGGCGCTGCTCTGGTTCCGCAAGGGCTGGACCATCCGCTGGATGGCCTCGCTGGCGCTGGCCGCGCTTGCGGCCGCGCCACAGGCGGACGTGCGGGCCCAGCCCAGCCCACCGGCACGCGGCTGGCATGTTGTCGATCTCTGGCTCACGCACGATCAGCAAGGGCGGCGCGCCTTCGCACGTGGCGATTACGCGGCGGCGGCCACGCTGTTCGATGACCCGATGTGGCGCGGCGTGGCGTACTACCGCGCGGGGAAGTTCGATGAAGCGGCGCGGGCCTTCGAGCAGATCGGCACCACGGACGCCCAGTACAACCTGGGCAACGCGCTGGCGCGACAGAACAAATATCCCGAGGCGGCCGCCCGTTACCGGCTGGTACTGCAGCAGCGTCCCGGCTGGGCACCCGCGCAGCGCAACCTGGCGCTGATGCAGCAGGCCATCGAGCGCCAGAAGCAGGCCGAGAAGCACGACAAGGGCGACGAGGAGCCGCCCGACCTGAAGCCCGACAAGATCGAACTGGATCCCAGCAAGCCCGCGCCGCCCCCGGGTGGCGACAAGGTGCAGCAGGGGCTGGTGCAGCAGAACGCCGACATGTGGATGCGCGCGATCCAGACATCGCCCACCATGCTCCTGGCGCGCAAGTTCGCGCTGCAGTCGCAGGCGCCAGAGGCGCGGCCATGACGATGCGCTGGCTCGCCGTCATGCTCCTGATACTGTCCGGCATGGCCCATGCCGCGGCGCCCACGGTGCGGGTGCGGGTGCTGGGCCAGCAGCCCGTGGTGGCCGGGCAGTCGGTCCAGATCGAGGTCACGATCCTGGCGCCGAACTTCTTCCTGTCGGCGCCGGCATTTCCGGCGCTGCAGGTGCCCGGTGCGGTGGTCACGATGCCCGACGAGCGCGGCGTGAACGCCACCGAAACCATCGATGGCGCCAGCTACGCAGGCATCCGCAAGACCTACGTGTTCACGCCCCAGACCGCCGGCGATTTCACGCTGCCGACGCCCGAGATTCGTTTCAGATGGTCCGGCGACGATGGCAAGCCGCAAGACGCCACCGTGACCCTGCCGCTCACCACCATCCATGCCGGCGGGCAGCGGAACGCAAGCCAGGCCAGCGCCGCGCAGGCGTCAGGCCTGGCGCCACTGCTGCCGGCGTCGCCCATCCATATCCGCCAGACCTTCGACCAGGCCATCAGCGGCAAGGACGCCCATTTGCGGGCTGGCGATGCATTGGTCCGCACGATCACGATCTTCGCGCCCGGCACGCCCGCCATGATGATCGAGCCGCCGCAACTGGCCGCGCCACGCGGCGTGCGGCAGTTCCGCGCCGATCCGCAATTGCAGGACGGCGCGGCGGCCGCTGGGGACGAGCCGGCAGGCGCCACGGGCGGCCGGCGCGTGGAAACGGTGACCTATGTGTTCGAAGGTAGCGGCCATTACACGCTGCCGGCCGTCTCCGTGGCGTGGTACGACCCGGCCACCGGCAAGCGCGCGCAATCGTCCGCGCCGGCCGTGACCATCGACGTCGCCCGTGCGGCGCCGGGGCTGGGCCTGGCGCCCACCGGTGGCGCGCTGATGCGCCTGCCCGGCTGGCTCGACTGGCGGATGGCCACCCTGCTGGCCGGCATGGCGCTGACGGCCGGCTACGCAGCGTGGCGCTGGCGCGGCGGCTGGCGTCCACGCGGACCGGCCATACACACGGGCAAGACGCACCGCAGCAAGGCGCCGCCGCTACCTCCGCTGAACCCGTAGTCAAGAAATCATTCACATCAACATTCCAAAAGTTTGCATTCCGCTCTGACAGGAACCCCACCCATACTGGGATGGCTGGATCAGGTGATCGAGTCGTATCGTGAAGGAGTGTCGATGGGACGGAAGCAGCAGGCCATGGTCATTGCCACCGCCACGCCGGTGTGGCGCCAACGCATATGGCTGGCGGCGCTTGCACTGGCCATGGTCGTGGCCGGTGCGGGCGGCACGTGGTGGTATCACGCGAAGAATGGGCGCGCCGATGCGCCGGTCATCCGCGCGGGCGATGGGGTGAACGGTCCGCGCGGCATGGTCCATGTGCCCGGCGGCGACTTCCAGATGGGCAGCGATCACAAGATGGCGCAGGCCAATGAACGGCCGGCGCACAAGGTCCACGTCAACGGTTTCTGGATGGACCAGCACCACGTCACCAATGCCGAATTCCGCAAGTTCGTCGAGGCGACGGGCTACGTGACCACCGCCGAACGCGCGCCGGACTGGGAAACGATGAAGGTGCAGCTGCCGCCCGGCACGCCGCGCCCGCCCGACAGCGCGATGGTGCCCGGCGCCATGGTCTTCGTCGGCACCAACAGCCCGGTGCCGCTGCGCGAATACTGGCGCTGGTGGCGTTTCGTGCCCGGCGCCGACTGGAAGCACCCGAACGGCCCCGGCAGCCATATCGAAGGCAAGGACAACCACCCGGTGGTGCAGGTCTCGTACGAGGACGTGCAGGCCTACGCGCGCTGGGTGGGCAAGCGCCTGCCCACCGAAGCCGAATGGGAGTTCGCGGCCCGCGGCGGTCTGGAACAGTCCACGTATGCCTGGGGCGACCAGTTCGCGCCCGATGGCCGCCAGATGGCCAACGTCTGGCAAGGCCAGCAGGTGCAGCCGTTTCCGGTGGTCAGCGCCAAGGCGGGCGGCGCGGCAGGCACCAGCCCGGTGGGCACCTTTCCGGCCAATGGCTACGGCCTCTACGACATGACCGGCAACGCCTGGCAATGGGTGGCCGACTGGTATCGGGCCGACCAGTTCCGGCGCGAAGCCCGCTTGACGACGGCCGTGCTGCAGAACCCGGCGGGGCCGTCCGATTCGTGGGACCCGACCGAACCCGGCGTGCCGGTGTCCGCGCCCAGGCGCGTCACGCGTGGCGGGTCGTTCCTTTGCAACGAGGACTTCTGCCTGAGCTATCGGCCCAGCGCACGGCGCGGCACAGATCCTTACACGAGCATGTCGCACCTGGGCTTCCGGCTGGTGATGGATGACCGCACCTGGGCCGAAGCGCGCAGACAGCCCGCACTGGCGGCACGGCCGTAGGCCGCATCCCGTCTGCACAATCGAGGAGGAACGCAACGATGCCATTCGCCTTGGCAGGAAGCTACCGGCTTGTTCGCCGCGCGGCGTCCGGCGTGACGACGCTCGCGGCCCTCGCCGTGCTGGTGGCGGCCCTTGGGGGGTGCGCGCCGGCACCCACCGCCGACACCGCCGCTGGCGCGCAGCCGGCGGGCGCGGCCAATGTGGCAGGCGCGGCGGCATTGCCGTCGTGGCGGGATGGCGCCGCGCGCCAGACCATCGTCCGCTTCGTGGAGGCGGTTACCCGGCCGGGCACGCCGCAGTACGTGCCGCCTGCCGAACGCATTGCCGTCTTCGATAACGATGGCACGCTGTGGAGCGAGCAGCCGCTGTACTTCCAGTTCTTCTTCCTGCTCGACCAGATTCGGGCCGCCGCGCCCCAGCATCCCGAATGGAATAGCAATCCTGCCTTCAAGGCGCTGATGGCCAACGACATGGCCGGGCTGATGCGCGAGGAAAAGCGCCTGCTGCCGCTGATCGCCCAGGCCAACAGCGGCATGACGGTGGACGAGTACGACCGCACGATCCGCGCGTGGCTCGACACCGCGCGCCACCCGAAATTCAACCGGCCCTATACCGACCTGGTGTTCCAGCCGCAAATCGAGCTGCTGAACTACCTGCGTGCCAATGGCTTCAAGACGTTCATCGTGTCGGGCGGGACCATCGAGTTCATGCGGCCGTGGTCCGAACGCGTGTACGGCATTCCGCCCGAGCAGGTGGTGGGGTCCACGCAGACGGTGACGTACGAGCTGCGCAATGGCCAGCCAACGCTGGTGCGCGGGCCCAAGCTCGAATTCATCAATGACGGCGCCGGCAAGCCCGTGGGCATCTATCGGCAGATTGGCCGCCGGCCCATCCTGGCCGTGGGCAATTCCGACGGCGATCTGCAGATGCTGCAGTACACGATGGCCGGCACCGGCCAGCGTCTGGCCGTGCTGGTGCACCACGACGACGCCGAGCGCGAGTTCGCCTACGACCGCAAGTCAGGGATCGGCAAGCTCGACAAGGCGCTGGACGAAGCCGTCACGCGCAGCTGGACGGTGATCAGCATGAAGCAGGACTGGGCACGCATTTATCCGGCATCCCAGCCTTGATCCTGGCGATGTCCAGAACCTCCTGACGCCCTGGACCAAACCAGAGGGAGCTTTCGATGAGACCAGAAGCGGGTACGCGTCTGACAAGGCTGGCCACCAGCGCGGCGATTGTCGCCATCCTGGCCGTGGCCGGCTGCAAGAAGGCCGACGAGAACAAGACGGCGCCTGGCGCTGCGTCGGCCCCGGCCGCCCAGGTGCCGACCGCGCCGCCCGCCGAGGCCACCGCGCCAACCGCGCCGGTGGCCTCGGCCCCGGCCGCCAACGGCGCGTCGCCCGTGGCGGCAGCGCCGGCCAGCGGCACGGTGGCGCAGGGCAGCCGCGGCGGCAAGCCAAACATCCTGGTGATCTTTGGCGATGACGTCGGGCTGGGCAACGTCAGTGCGTTCAGCCATGGAGTGGTGGGCTACAAGACGCCGAACATCGACCGCATTGCCCGCGAGGGCATGATGATGACCGACTACTACGCCGAAAACAGCTGCACGGCAGGACGCTCGACGTTCATCACGGGGCAGTCGGTATTCCGCACGGGCCTGTCGAAAGTGGGCCTGCCCGGCGCGCCTGTGGGCCTGCAGGACCGCGACATCACGATCGCGCAGGCGCTCAAGCCGCTGGGCTATGCCACGGCGCAGTTCGGCAAGAACCACCTGGGCGACCAGGACCGCTTCCTGCCCACCAAGCACGGCTTCGACGAATTCTTCGGCAACCTGTACCACCTGAACGCCGAGGAGGAACCCGAGCGCCCGTACTGGCCGAAGGACAATCCCGACTTCCTCAAGTTCTACAACCCGCGCGGCGTGCTGCACAGCACGGCAGACGGCAAGATCGAGGACACCGGCCCGCTGAACCGCAAGCGCATGGAAACGATCGACGACGAAACCACCGGGGCCGCCGTCAACTACATCCAGAAGCAGGCGCAGGCCAAGCAGCCGTTCTTCGTCTGGATGAACTTCACGCGCATGCACCTGTTCACGCACGTGCGACCCGAATACCAGGGCAAGGCCGGACTCGGCGCTGGCCATGAGTACGCGGACGGCATGTGGGAAATGGACCAGAACGTCGGCAAGCTGCTCAAGGTGCTGGATGACACGGGCATCACCAACGACACGCTCGTCGTCTTTACCACCGACAACGGCCCCAACTTCTTCACGTGGCCCGATGCGGCCAATACGCCGTTCCGCAGCGAGAAGGACTCGAACTGGGAAGGCGCGTTCCGTGTGCCGGCGATGGTGCGATGGCCGGGCAGGATTCAGCCCGGGTCCGTGACCAACGGCCTGATGTCCGGCCTGGACTGGTTCCCGACGCTGCTGGCCGCGGCGGGCGACGGCGACGTCAAGGACCGCCTGCTGAAGGGCACAAGCCTGGGCGGCAAGAGCGCCAAGGTGCACCTGGACGGCTACAACCAGCTGCCGATGCTCACGGGCCAGACCGACAAGAGCGCGCGTAACGAGTTCTACTACTTCAATGACGATGCCGAACTGGTGGCCATGCGCTATGACGTGCTGACCCAGGGGGCGACGCAGCCCACCGCATGGAAGATCGTGTTCTGCGAGCAGCGGCAGAACGGATCGTTCATGGTGTGGAAGGAGCCGTTCACGTGCCTGCGCGCGCCCAAGTACTTCAACCTGCGCATGGACCCGTACGAGCGCGCCGACACGGGGCCGACCAACCGGTACTTCGACCTGGAAACGCAGAACCCGTACCTGTTCATCGAGGGCAACCGCCGGGCGATCAGCTTCCTGCAGACCTTCGTCGATTACCCGCCAAGCCAGTTGCCGGCGAGCTTCACGATCGACCAGGCCAGCGAGAAGATCAAGCGCCAGGTGGCCGACCAGATGGCCAAGGTCCAGCAACCGCAGCAAAAGAAGTGACGGCAGCCCATCGCAAGCTGGAGCCCGGCGTGAAGCGTCAACGCGTCTCACGCCGGCCGTCGGCCTCCGGCTCCGCAGCAGCGCAGGCGCAAGTACAGGCGCGCGGCGGCAGTGCCGGACTCCGGCAGGCCGCGGCGTTGCTGTGTCTGTCCGGCGTGGCCGGTCTTGTCTATCAGGTGCTGTGGATCAAGCAGCTGTCGCTGGTGGTGGGCGTGGACGTGCATGCGGTCACCATCGGCGTCAGCGCATTCTTCGGCGGGCTGGCGCTGGGCGGCTGGGCCGTGGGCCGGCTGGCGGACCGTACGGCATCGGCCTGGCGTCTCTACCTGTGGCTGGAACTGGCCATCGCCGTGCTCGGCATCGCGGCGACGCTGGCGCTGGCCCGTTCCGCCGCGCCGTTCGCATGGCTCGAAGTGCGGGCCGGGGCTGCCGCATGGGCGCTGCCGCTGGCACTGGTCGGGCTACCGGCCATCGCCATGGGGGGCACATTGCCGGCGCTGATGCGCGCGTTGCGCGGCGACGGTGTGGCACTGGGTGCCAATGGCGGGCGGCTCTATGCGGCCAATACCGCTGGCGCCATCGCCGGCACGCTGCTGGCGGCCTTTGTCCTGATTCCGCTGCTGGGCATCACCGGCAGCGCCTTGGCGGCGGCCGCGCTCAACGGGCTGGCCGCGCTGGGCGCCTGGTGGTTCGGTCGTTCCTGGACCGATCCTGTCGATGTACCGGCCGCGCCGGCGAACGCCCCACGCGCATCGGGCCAGCGCGTGCTGGCGTTGACGCTGTACGCGCTGGCCGGCGCGATTGCGCTGGGCTACGAAGTGGTCTGGTCGCAGGCCATCGTCCAGTTCCTGAGCACGCGAGCCTTTGCCTTTGCCGTGATGCTGGCAACGTACCTGGCCGGCCTGATGATCGGCAGCCTTGTCGTGGCGCGCCGCGTGGACCGGGCGAAAGACCCGTGGGGCATGTTCGCGCTGCTGGTCGTGGGCGCCGGGCTGGTGGCGCTGGTCGAATTCGCATGGCTGGGCGAATGGCTGCCTGCCGCACAGCAGGTGGTGTCGCAACGCGTGCTGGGCGCCACTGGCAATCTGCTGGTGGCCACGTGTGCCAGCTTTGCCGTGGCGGCGCTTTGCATTGTGTTCGTGCCGACACTGCTGCTGGGGGCCGCCTTTCCGTACGTGGTCCGCCTGTCGGTCGATCCTTCGCGCACCGGGTCGGGCGTGGGTGCCGTACTGGCGCTGAATACACTCGGCGGCATTGCGGGGTCGGTGCTGGCGGGCGTCTGGCTGGTGCCGACGCTCGGCGTGGTGCATACGCTTGGCGTGCTCGCCTGCGCCAGCGGGCTGGTGGCCGTTCTGGCGGTGGCGTTCGGCGACGGCACCGGACGCCGCGCGCGCTTTGCCATCCCGCTGCTGGCCGTCGTCACATTGATCGTTGCCGTGGCCACGCCCGCCGACCGGCTTGCCGCACTGCTGGCCCGGACGCGCGGGGGCGATCTGGTGTTTTACGAAGAAAGCCGGGGCGCCACCGTGGCCGTGGTGGAGCAGGGCCGCGCCGCGCAGCGGTTTCATCGGCTCTACATCCAGGGTGTCTCGAATTCGGGCGACACGATGACGTCGTTGCGCTACATGCGCCTGCAGGCATTGCTGCCGCTGATCGTCCACAACGGCACGCCGCGGGCATCGCTGGTGATCGGTCTGGGCACCGGCATCACGGCTGGCGCCACGCTGCAGTACCCAGGGCTTGAGCGGCGCGTGGTGGCGGAACTGCTGCCCGCCGTGGTGCGCGCGGTGCCTCAGTTCCAGGGCAATTTCGACGTCAGCCGCAGCCCGCAGGTCGATATCCGCCTGCGCGACGGCCGCCGCGAACTGCTGCAAAGCACGCAGCGCTACGACCTGATCACGCTGGAGCCGCCGCCCCCGTCGGCCAGCGGCGTGGTCAACCTGTATTCGCGCGAGTTTTACCAGTTGGCCGCCGCGCGGCTGCAGTCGGGCGGCATCGTGGCCCAGTGGCTGCCGCTGCCGACGCAGAATCGCGACGACACCCGGTCGCTGGTGCGCAGTTTCCTCGACGTCTTCCCGCATGCCACGCTGTGGACCACCGAACTGCACGAAATGCTGCTGGTGGGATCACTGCAGCCGATGCCGCTGGATGCGGCCACCATCGCATCACGCTTTGGCCAGCCTCAGGTGTCGGCGGCGCTGCGTGCGGTGGGGGTGGCATCGCCGGCGGCGCTGCTGGCCACCTATGTCACCGATCGGGCCGGGCTGGACTGGTTTGCGGGCGATGCGCCAGCCGTGACCGACGACCGGCCGCGCATCGAATACGCCGGGTGGGTGCGGCGGCAGGACTTTCCGCCGGTGCTGCGCGAACTGCTCGACCTGAGCGCCGATCCGCCGCTCCGGGGCGCCAGCGACGCGCTGCACCAGGACATCCGCCGCGAGCGCGCCACGCTGCATACGTTCTACGCGGCCGGGCTCGACGCCTATCGCGGCGACCGCGCGCAGTGGATGCGCGATATCGGCACGGTGATGCGCGCGGACCCCGACAACCCCTACTACAACTGGTTCACCGGCGGACGCCCGGATCACCAGGAGACACGATGAGTGCGCGCGACGACATCCTGCAGCTTCAGGCACGCATGGGCGAGTCGATCGTTGGCCAGGCACGCATGATCGAGCGGCTGCTGCTGGGCCTGCTGGCCAACGGCCACCTGCTTGTGGAAGGGCTGCCGGGGCTGGCCAAGACGCGGGCGATCAAGAGCCTGGCCCGGCATCTGGACGCCCGGCTGTCGCGCGTGCAGTTCACACCCGACCTGCTGCCCGCCGATATCACCGGCTCGGATATCTACGTCACCGACGGCGGCAAGGGCGAATTCCGCTTTCAGCCCGGGCCGCTGTTTGCCAACCTGGTGCTGGCCGATGAAGTGAACCGCTCGCCCGCCAAGGTGCAGGCGGCCCTGCTGGAGGCCATGGAGGAACGGCAGGTGACCGTCGGCGGCAAGACGCACCGGCTCGAACCGCTGTTCCTCGTCATGGCCACGCAGAACCCGATCGAGCAGGAAGGCACGTATCCGCTGCCCGAGGCGCAGATGGACCGCTTTCTGATGCACGTGAGCGTCGGCTACCCGCAGGCCGATGCCGAGGCCGAGATCATCCGGCTGGCCCGCGCCGAAGAGGACGACGGCAGCACGGCAAATCCGCAGCGGCAGCAGGCAGGCGAACAGCGCCTGTCGCCCGAGGCCATCTTTGCCGCCCGCCAGGCCATTCACGGCGTGACGGTCAGCGAGCCGGTGGAACGCTACATCGTGACGCTGGTACAGGCCACGCGGGATGCGGGGCGATTCGACGATGACCTGAAACGGTGGATCCAGGTCGGGGTAAGCCCGCGAGGATCGATCGGGCTGGACAAGGTGGCCCGCGCCATCGCGTGGCTGCGCGGTCGCGACCACGTGACGCCCGACGACGTGCAGGCGGTGGTTCACGACGTGTTTCGCCATCGGCTGATCCTGTCGTACGAAGCCCACGCCGCGGCCGTGGGCGCCGACGCCGTGATCGACCGGCTGCTCGAACGCGTGGCGGTGGCCTGACCGCGCCGCACCACGTGCCATGACCCGCGACATCGCCGCGCGCGCCCGCTCCCAGGCCAGCGCCACGCCGTCGGCCTCGCAGGCCGTGCCCGGCGTCAGCGTGGACCTTGCCGCGCTGGCCGCCCTCGAAGCCAGCGTGCGGGACTTCCATTTCCGCACGCGGCAGCCCGTGCACAGCCTGCTGTCGGGGCGGCACGGGTCGCGCGTGCATGGCCGGGGCCTGGCCTTCGAGGAACTGCGCCTTTACCTGCCCGGCGACGATGTGCGGACGATGGACTGGCGCGTCACGGCGCGCACCGGCAAGCCGCACGTGCGTCTGTATGCCGAGGAAAAGGAGCGGCCGGTGCTGCTGGTGGTGGATCAGCGCATGAACATGTTCTTCGGCAGCCGGCGCGCCATGAAATCGGTGACGGCGGCCGAGGCGGCGGCCCTGGCGGCGTGGCGGGTGCTGGCCGATGGCGACCGCGTGGGCGGCGTGATATTCGGGGACGCCGACCAGACCAGCATGGCGCCGCAGCGCAGCCGCCACGGCGTGCTGCATCTGCTGGGCGACCTGGCCCGGCACAACCAGCGGCTGCGCGCCGATGCCCGGGCGCAGCGCGGTGCCACCCAGCTGAATGGCGCGCTGGAGCGGGCGCTGCGGCTGGCGCACCACGACCACCTGGTCATCGTGATCAGCGATTTCGATGGCGGCGACGACCAGACGCGGCACCTGATGCTGGCGCTGCGCGGGCGCAACGACGTGCTGTCCGTGCTGGTCTACGACCCGTTTCTGCTGGAGCTGCCCGCGTCGGGGCAACTGGTGGTCAGCGACGGCGAGTTGCAGGTGGAACTGGGTTTTGGCCATGAGGCGCTGCGGCGCAACGTGCGCAGTTTTGCCGATGGCCACAGTGCCGCGCTGATGGACTGGCACAAGGCCATCGGCGTGCCGCTGCTGCCGTTGTCGGCCGCCGAGGACACCGCCGCCCAGCTGCGCAGGCTGCTGGGCGGGCGGCCTCCGGCGCGCCGTAGGGAGACGTCTTGTCACGGAAATGAAAGGAGGGCGCCGTGATGGCGCCCTTGGCGATGCCATTTACCGCGCGCGCAGGTCGCCCGCGAATGGCTTCGGCGGCACTGCGGGCGGCTTAGTCGGCCGTGATGTTGCCGGTCTGGATCACCTTCTTCCAGCGCGCGAATTCCGACGCCTGGAACGCCGTGAACTGCTCGGGCGTATTGGCCACGACTTCGAAGCCCAGTTCCAGCAACTTTGGCTTGTTGGCCGGATCGTTCATCGCCGCGACCACCGCGCTGTGGAGCTTGGCCTTGATATCGGCCGGCAGCCCCTTGGGCGCGGCAATCGCCTGCCACGAATACACCGTCACACCCTTGTAGCCCAGCTCTTCCATGGTCGGCACGTCGGGCAGGATTGGCGACCGCTTGCTGCTGGTGATGGCCAGCGCGCGCAGCTTGCCGGCCTTCAGGTGCGGCACGGCGGTGTTGATGTTCATGAACGTGGCATCCACCTGGCTGCCGAGCAGGTCGTTCAGCGCCGGCGCACCGCCCTTGTACGGCACGTGCAGACCCGTGGTGTTGGTCTGCTGCCAGAACAGTTCGGCGGTCAGGTGGTCGCTGGTGCCATTGCCCGCCGACGCGAACGTCATCTTGTTCGGGTTGGCCTTTTCGTATTGGATGACGTCCTGCAGCGACTTGTACGGCGAACTGGCCGGCACCGCCAGCACGTTGGGCGCCTGCACGGCCACGCTGATGTAGTCGAAGTCCTTGGTCGGGTCATAGCCGGGATTCTTCGTCAGGTGCGGGCCGATCACGAACGGCCCCAGCGACGACACGAACAGCGTGTAGCCGTCTGCCGGTGCGCGCCTGGCGGCCGCCGCGCCGATCATGCCGGCCGCGCCGGGGCGGTTATCCACCACGAAGCTGCCGCCAAACGTCTGCTGGAACTTGGCGCTCAGAATGCGCGCGATGTTGTCGGTCGATCCGCCCGGCGGGAACGGCACGATCATCGTCACCGGCTTTTCTGGCCAGGCGGCGTGGGCTGCCGCCATGGTGACCCCAAGCAGTAGCGTTACCAGCGCTTTCTTCATCATCGTTGTCTCCTTGTGTTTCCGTTTTACTGATGTTTGCGGTGATGGTGTCTGACGACCGCGGGCAGCGACCGTGGATCAGCTGGCGCCGAATTCGGCGTGCTCGCGCGTCCAGGCCCGCGCCTGTTCGCTGACGGTGAGCCCCAGGCCCGGGCGGGTCGGTACGACGATGCGGCCGTTCGCGATGTCGAGCCGCTCGTTGAACAGCGGTTCGAGCCAGTCGAAATGCTCGACCCACGGCTCGCGCGGATACGCGGCGGCCAGATGCACGTGCAGTTCCATCGCGAAGTGGGGCGCGATCATCAGCCCGGCATGCTCGGCCAGCGCGCACACCTTCAGGAACGGCGTGATGCCGCCCACGCGCGGGGCATCGGGCATCAGGTAGTCGGCGGCACGGTGACGGATCAGGTCCCAGTGCTCGGCGGCGCTGGTCAGCATCTCGCCGGTGGCGATGGGCGTGTCGAACTGCTGCGCCAGCGCGGCATGGCCTTCGTGGTCGTAGGCGTCGAGCGGTTCCTCGATCCACACCAGGTTGAACGATTCGAAGGTGCGGCACATCCGCTGCGCGGTGGGGCGGTCCCACTGCTGGTTGGCGTCCACCATGATGGGTACGGCATCGCCAAGCTTTTCGCGCACGGCCGACACGCGCTGGATGTCGATCTTGCCGTCCGGCTGGCCGACCTTGAGCTTGATGCCGCCGATGCCGCGCTCCACCGACGCGGCCGCGTTGACCAGCAGCTGGTCCAGCGGCGTATGCAGGAAGCCGCCCGACGTGTTGTAGCAGCGGACGGAATCGCGATGCGCGCCCAGCAGCTTGGCCAGCGACAGCCCGGCACGTTTGGCCTTGAGATCCCACAGCGCCACATCGAACGCGCCGATGGCCTGCGTGGACAGGCCACTGCGGCCGACCGACGCGCCGGCCCAGCAGAGCTTGTCCCACAGCTTGGCGATGTCGCTCGGATCCTCGCCAATCAGGGTGGGGGCGATCTCTTTGGCGTGCGCAAACTGGCCGGGGCCGCCGGCGCGCTTGGCATAGCTGAAGCCCAGGCCTTCATGGCCGCTGGCGGTGCGGATTTCGGCAAACAGGATGGCGACTTCCGTCATCGGCTTCTGTCGGCCGGTCAGCACCTTGGCGTCGCTGATCGGCGTGGCCAGGGGGAGGTAGCAGGACGACAGGCGGATGGCGGTAATCACGTCAGAGGCGGGCGAGGCGGTCATAAGGCGGTGCTTCCTGATCGAGCGTCCGAGTCTTCGGACATCGTATGACATCGTTGTCAAAAAATGGCCGGATACGGCCCATGTGCGTTGCTATAATGCTGGCCCCCGCGATGGCGACACGCCGATCTACGCGATAACGCACTGCAACATGCGACAAACATTCGTCTTCACGCGACACCTGGAATTGCGCAGGACAGCGGGGTGTGAAGAATGCTAACGTTGTCATTTGCGGCGGTCAACCATTGAGGCGGCACCTGGCGTCGTCGTTTACCCGCACTTCCAACTCTTGATCCGAGCAGGCATGTCCGATTTATCCGGCGGCAAGTCCGTCACGCTGCACGATGTGGCGCGCGAAGCGGGGGTTTCCCTGATCACGGCATCGCGGGCGCTCAGCAATCCGGGGCTGGTCTCCGCCAAGACGATTGCCCGCGTGCAGCAGGCCGTCGAGCACACCGGCTATATCCCAAACCTGCTGGCTGGCGGCCTGAAATCGCGCCGCAGTCTGACCGTGGCGGCGCTGGTGCCGAATATCGCCGTCGCGCAGTTCCTGCCCACCGTCAAGGCGCTGACCGACGCGCTGGATGCGGCGGGCTATCAGTTGATCCTGGGGCAGACCGGCTATGACCATGCGCGCGAAGAGGCGCTGCTGGGCACCATGATCAGTCGCCGGCCCGATGGCATCGTGGTGACGGGGCTGGTCCACGCGCAGGCATCGCGTGACCGCCTGCGCCGCTCCGGCATTCCGGTGGTGGAAACCTGGGATCTGAGCGACCGGCCGGTGGACATGGCTGTGGGCTTCTCGCACCTGAAGGTCGGCAGCGCCGTGGCCGGCTACTTTCTGGCAAAAGGTTGGCGACGGTTCGGCATCGCTACAGGCGACGACCAGCGCGCAGCCGTGCGCCGCGAGGGTTTTATTTCGACGTTGGGACACGAAGTGCCGACCGCGCGCGTGCCCGCGCCCAGCAGCCTGGGCCTGGGACGCCAGGCCCTGCGCAGCCTGCTGGCACAGGACCCGGCCATCGAGGCGATCTTCTGCAGCTCTGACCAACTGGCCCAGGGCGTCGTCGAAGAGGCCCGGGCGCGTGGCCTGCGCATCCCCGAGGATCTTGCGGTCTGCGGCTTCGGCGACGCCGACTTCGCAGCGGACATGGCCCCGCCGCTGACCACGGTTCAGGTCGATGGCGCCGGCATCGGCACGCTCGCCGCCGGCCTGCTGCTGGCACGCTGCCGGGGCGAAACGGTGGCAGAGCCGGTGGTCGATCTGGGGTTCAGGATTGTGGAGCGGGGAACGACTTAATTAGCGTGGTTCAGCACGGATGGCCGCGCTGCCAATCACCCCCGCCAGCCGCCGCGCCGCTTGCTCGATTTCCAGATCGCCGAATCCACCAAAGCCCAGTATCAGCCCCGCAGGCGGCTTGTCGGCGGTGTAGGTGGGCGACACCGCGCGTACCGCCACGCCGGCCTCGGCGGCGCGCCGGACCACCTCCCGGTCATCGATGCCGGGCGCCAGCCATAGCACAAGGTGCATGCCCTGGTCAGACGGCTGAAGCCATGCCAGATCGGCGGGAATCTCCCGTTCGATGGTCCGGATCACGAATGCTCGCCGCTCGGCATGCACCCCGCGTACGCGCCGGATATGGCGGTCGAGATGGCCTTCGGCGATAAAGGCGGCCAGCACGTGCTGGTCTGCCGTGGGCGGATGCCGGTCCATCAGCACCCTGGCGCCGATGTAGGCGTCGACCAGCGGCTCGGGCACCACCGCATACCCCAGCCGCAGCGACGGATAGAGGATCTTGCTGAACGTGCCCAGATAGACCACGCGCTCCGGCGCCAGCCCCTGCAGCGACGGAAACGGGTGGCCGGCGTAGCGCAGTTCGCTGTCGTAATCGTCCTCCACGACCCACGCCTGCTGCCGGTCGGCCCAGGCCAGCAGGGCCTTGCGGCGCGCCATGCCGAGCGGCATGCCCAGCGGATACTGGTGCGACGGCGTGACAAACGCGGCGCGCGCCTGCGGAGCCAGTGCGATCCCGGCTTCGACGTCGATGCCTTCGTCGTCCACCGGCACGCGCACGATGCGCTCGCGCGGCCCGATGCTTTCCAGAATGGCGGTGATGCCACGATAAGCCGGGTTCTCGACCCAAACGGCATCGGCGGGGTCGAGCAGTACCTGGCAAGACAGGAACAGCCCCTGCTGCGTCCCGGTGGTGATCACGACCTGGCTGGCGTCGCAATGCACCGAGCGCGAGCGGCGCAGGTAATCGGCAATCGCCTCGCGCAATGGCAGCGCGCCCTGGGGTTCGCCATAGCCAGCCGGCGCGGCGCTGCCGCCGGCGCGCAAACGGTTGCCAAGCCGGCGCCAGTCTTCGTTCGGCGCGGCGGCGCCGGCCGGTACCGACACCGCGAATGGCACCTGCGGCAGGGCGGTGAATTCTCTGGCGATGGCAGCAAACTTCTGTGCGGCAGGGGGCAGCACGATGCCCTCGCGCGCCCGCCGCCGCGTCAGCGGCGCAGGCGCCAGCGCGGCCACACGGGTGCCGGCGCCGTGCTGTGCGGTGAACACCCCCTCGGCAACCAGTTGCTCGAACGCCTCGACCACGGTGCCGCGCGACACCTTCAGCGCCTCGGCCAGCGCGCGCGTGGACGGCAGCGATTCGCCAGGCTTCAGGTCGCCATGCGCGACGGCGTCGCGCAGCGCCTGCACCAGCTGGCGGCCAAGCGGCCCCGCAGCGCGGTCCAGCACGCCAATGAACGGAATCTCGGGCACTTGTGCGGTTCTGGGCATGACGGGCAGAAGCGGAGGAGGGCAGAAGGGGCCGGAAAGTGGTCCGATGAAGTCGGCACAAACTGGCCCTACACTCTACTCCAGTTTATGGCCAGAATACGACTTCAACATCCCCAGACACCACGCCGGAGCAGTCATGTACGTCCCCGCCCATTTCGAACTGGCCGACCCGCAGGCCATGCACGCGCTGATCGGCGCCAACCCGTTCGGCACGCTGTTCACGCACGGCCGCAGCGGCATGGATGCCAACCATATCCCGTTCGAAATCGACCCGGACCAGGGCGAATCGGGCATGCTCAAGGCGCACGTGGCCCGCGCCAATCCGGTCTGGCAGGACGTTGCCAACGGCGACGAAGTGCTGGTGGTGTTCCGCGCCGGCGATGCCTATATCTCGCCGAACTGGTACCCCAGCAAGCACGAAGCCCACAAGCAGGTGCCAACCTGGAACTACCAGGTGGTGCACGCCCATGGGCGCATCACGGTGCATGACGACGAACGATACGTGCGCGGCGTGGTGGCCCGGCTCACGCGCCACCACGAGGCCAGCCAGCCGCGGCCCTGGAAGATGTCCGACGCGCCCGCCGATTTCATCGACACGCTGCTCAAGTCCATCGTCGGCATCCAAATCGAGATCACGCGCCTGCAAGGCAAGCTGAAGCTGGGTCAGCACAAGGACGCCCGCGATATCCGCGGCCCCGGCGAGGCCCTGATGACCCAGGGCAGTACCGTGATCGGGCAGGCGATGCTGGACCGGGCGGTGGAGAGGGAGCGCGGTTGAGGTGCGTCGTCCTCCGGACCCTGAGCCTTACCCCCGCATCACCTCCCGCACACATCGCAGGAATTCCTGTGCCAGCGCGGGCACGGGGCGCTGGGGATTGGTCAGCACGAAGCTCTCGAACTCGATGGCCGGTTCGAATGGCAGCGCCTTCAGGCCCGGGAACCGCAGGGTGCGCACCACCAGCGGGTTGACCACGCTGACCCCAAGCCCCATTTCCACCATCGTGCAGATGGTGGCGGCATAGGGCGTTTCCAGCGTGAGCACGCGCCGATCCGGGATAAACGCGGCATCGACGATGGCGCGGGTGCCGTCGCCGCGCGTCAGCGAAATGAACGGCTCGCCGGCCAGATCGTCGGCACGCACACGTCGTTTTTTCGCCAGACTGTGCGCGGCCGGCACGATGCAGACGCCGGCCTCGCGGTGCAGCGGATCGCCTTGGATACCCGCCATTTCCACCAGATAAGACACCAGGCCCACGTCGCAGAAGCGCGCCGCGGTCCATTTGGCGACGGTCGGCGAATCGCTCGTGTGCACGGCGATCGGCACGTCGGGATACCGGCCGCGGAAGCGGGCGATCGCCGAGGGCATCACCGTCATGGCGATCGACGGTACCGTGGCCACGCGCAGCGTGCCGACGCCCGCCTCGCGGATCGAGCGCGCGGACGCCTGCAGGCTGTCCAGGCCGACAAAGGCGCGCTCGACGTCGCGGAACATCGCATCGGCCTCCACGGTGGGCGTCAGGCGCCCGGCAATCCGCGTGAAGAGCCGGAAGCCGCACGCCTTTTCCAGTTGGGCGATCACCCGGCTGATATTGGGCTGCGACGTATGCAACTGCGTGGCGGCAGCGGTCATCGAGCCGGACAACATCACGGCACGAAAGGCTTCGATCTGCTTGAAATTCATGTGACAGGCGTGGGTGCGACAGGCTGCGAAAGTGCGCCGATGGTATATCAAATCTGCATGGCGATGATGAAACGTCTGATTTGACGATATGACGAGCCGATTCCCATACTGGCCTCCAACAACGAGGAGAAAGTTGCATGGAATCAAAGGTCAGCCGCCGCCTGACGCAAGCCACCGCCCCCGAAGTCTGCGAGCACATCTACCTGCCGCGGCTGCATCGTGAATTCGGCCCTGGCTTCCGCTATCTCACCGACATCAACCAGGCGCACCTGCTGATGCTGCATGACGCCGGCCTGATTCCGGCCGACGTGGCCGGCACGCTGGCGCGGGCGCTGCGCCAGATCGAGGCAGAAGGCCCGGCCGCCGTGCCGCTGGACCCCGAGCGCGAAGACGCCTATTTCAACTACGAGACTCGCCTGATGGCCGTGGCTGGTGCCGATGCCGGCGGCCGTCTGCATGTGGCGCGCAGCCGCAACGACATCCTCGCCACGCACGACAGGCTGCGCGCCCGCGATACCGTGCTGGCGCTTCTGGCCACGCTGGCCGATACGCGCGACGTGGTGCTGCAGCAAGCCGCCGCCCACGTCGATGCGGTGATGCCGGGCTATACGCACCTGCAGGCCGCGCAGCCGATCACCTATGGCTACTACCTGTGCGGCGTGGCGCAGGCGATGGGCCGCGACATCGCCCGGTTGCGCCATGCGCTGGAAGGCCTGGACGCCTGCCCGCTGGGCGCCGGGGCGCTGGCCGGCACGGCATTCCCGATCAATCGGGCCGCCACGGCGCGTTGGTTGGGCTTTTCCACTTACGTCCCCAATTCGCTCGACGCGGTGGCCTCGCGCGACTTTGCCTGGGAGATCCTTTCCGCCATCACGATTGCCACCGTCACCTGGGGCCGCGTCGCGCAGGACCTGTACATCTGGGCGACGCCGGAATTCGGCCTGATCGACTTCCCGGACAGCGTGGCCGGCATCTCCAGCATCATGCCGCAGAAGAAGAACCCGGTCGTGCTGGAATACCTGAAGGGCAAGGGCGGGCACATGATCGGCCTGCTGACCGCGTCGCTGGCCGCGCTGAAGGGCAGCCACTTCACGCACAGCGGCGACGGCAACCGCGAGAGCATGCGCGGCTTCTGGGAGGCCACGGACGAGGCGCTGCGCTGCGCCAGCCTGCTCCGGCTGGTGCTCGAAAACGCCACGCCACAGCGCGCCAGCATGCTGGCCCGCGCCCGGCGCGACTTCTCTTCGGCGACCGATCTGGCCGACATGCTGGTGCGCGACGCCGGCATGTCGTTCCGCGAGGCCCATCATGTGGTGGGCGCGGTGGTGCGCGAGGCGCTGGACCGGCACGTCCCGGCCTGCGACATTGACAGCGACATGGTGAACCGGGCGGCCGCGCATCACACCGGCCGCGCGCTGGCACTGGATGCCGCGTCCGTGGCGCGCTGCCTGGACCCGGTGCAAGGCGTGGCCGCGCGCGTGGCCGCCGGTGGCCCCGCACCAAGCCTTGTCCGTGATCAGGTCGACGCCCAGCTTGCCTCGCTGGCCCAGGACCGCCACGCCATCGACACGCTGCGCCACACCGTGGGGACCAATCGCGCCACGATGAAGCGCGCGGTCGAACAACTCGCCAGCCGATAGCCATCGACACATCACCGACGCTTCGACCCAGCATTCGGCTAGCCGATTTAACCGATATCGATAGACAAAAGTCTTCGTTGTGTGTGAGCGCGCCGCTTCGCAATACTGCGAAGGGAACTGCACTCATCACACCACAATATGGCCTCCGAACTTTCCTCTCGCGCGCCCGGCCGCCGTGGCGCGCTCAAGCAACTGGCATCGCTGGCAGTGGCCGGCAGCATGGGTCCGCTGCTGGCCGCGTGCTCGAAGGGCGATTCGGCGGCCAGCACCGCCGCGCCGGCCGCGCCGGCCGTCATCGGCAAGGCCGGCGACAAGGTCAGCTTCAAGTATCCGGACAATCCCACCTTCGACCTGGTCTACCTGGCCGACCAGCTGGGCTACTTCGAGGGTACCAATACGCGGCCAAACTACATCGGCAAGGTAGCCGCGCCGCAGATCATTCCGCTGACCGGCACCGGCGAGATCGATTTCGGCTCGCGCATGGTGCCGCTGGTGATCTCGGCCGTGGCGGCCGGGGCCGACCTCAAGATCGTGGCGGCGGGCAACAAGACGCTGCAGGATGCCCCGCACATGAAGTACTTCGTGCGCAAGGACTCGGGCATCCGCGCGCCGAAGGACCTGGAAGGCAAGACCATCGGCATCAACAGCTTCGGCGCCTGCGCCGAGTTCGTGACCAAGACCTTCCTGCGCCAGAAGGGTGTGGACGTCAACAAGATCAACTTCGTGGTGATTCCGGACGACCAGGCCGAGCAGACGCTGGTCACCGGCAATACCGACCTGGCCATCATCCACGCGCCGTTCTCGGGCCGCGCCGACCATGCCGACAAGCTCACGCGGCTGTGGAGCGATTTCGACCTCGATGGCGGCCTGGGCGGCATGCAGCCGTACAGCGTGCATGGCAAGTTCCTGCGCGAGCACCCGGAAAACGTGCGCGACGTGGTGACTGCGCTGGCCAAGGCCGCCAACTGGGTCAACGCCAACCCGGAAGAGGCGCGCAAGCTGGTGTCCAAGCGCATCAACCTGCAGCTGGAATTCGTTGACCGTTACGCGTACGTGGACAACCTGGTGGTCACCGAGCCGCCGATCCAGTACTACATAGACGTGCTGGAGGCCGAGGGCAAGCTGAGCCGGGGCAAGGTGGCCGCCCGCGACATCTACACCAACGATTTCAACCCGTTCGCCAAGGCATAGGACCGCCCCCATGAGCCACAAGATCGTGGCGCGCGGTGTCAAGATGGACTATGCCGTGCGCAATGAAGCGGGCCGCGCCGACAACGTGGCCGTGCTGCGCGACTTCGACCTCGATATCCGCGAGGGCGAGTTTATTTCCATCCTGGGGCCGTCAGGGTGCGGCAAGTCCACCTTTCTGAGCATCCTGGCCGGGCTGACCGAACGCACTGGCGGCGACATCGCCATCGACGGCCAGCCGCTGCGCGGCATTCACCCCGCGCAAGGCGTAGTGTTCCAGGGCTATGCGCTGTTCCCGTGGCGCACCGTGCTGCAGAACATCGAGGTCGGGCTGGAGATTCGCGGCGTGCCAAAGGCGAAGCGCCGCGTGATTGCCGAGGAATACCTGGAACTGGTGGGGCTGACCGGTTTTGGCCAGCGTTATCCGCACGAGATCTCGGGGGGCATGAAGCAGCGGGTGGCCATTGCCCGGTCGCTGGCCTATCAGCCGGAAGTGCTGCTGATGGACGAACCGTTTGCCGCGCTGGACGCGCAGACCCGCGAAATCCTGCAGGGCGAATTGCTACGCATCTGGGAGCAGCGGCGCAAGACCATCGTGTTCATCACGCACAGCCTGGACGAGGCCATCTTCCTGTCCGACCGGATTGCCGTGATGACCCGGCGCCCGGGCACCATCAAGCAGATCATCGACGTGCCATTGCCACGCCCGCGCGCCGCCGAGGTGCGCAATTCCGAGGCGTTCATCCGGCTGCGCCAGCAGGCGTGGGACATCCTCAAGGACGAAGTGCAGATGGCCAACCCGGCCGCCGTGCCGCGCCCGCTGGGCGCCACGGCCAACCCGGGCGAACGCCTGCAGGGCGAGCGCGCGCCTGTCGGGCAGGCCGTGGAGACCGGGCAGAAGGCCGTCGGGACCGTGGCGCCGCCCGTGGCAAAGGCGGCATCATGAGCCGCGCCGCTTCGCTTTCCCGGCTGGGCGACCGGGCGCTTGGCCTTCTGGGCATCGTTGCCTTCCTGCTGATCTGGGAACTGGTGCCGCGTCTGCATATCGTCAGCGACGCCTACCTGAGCCCGCCATCGCAGATCATCGTCACGATCTGGGATCTGGTCAGCAGCGGCGCGCTGTTCAAGCACCTGTTCGCGAGCCTGCAGCGGTCGCTGTACGGGCTGCTGTCCGCCATCGGACTGGGCGTGGTGCTGGGCCTGCTGATGGGGTGGTTCAGCCGTTTCGAGGCCATTGTCGATCCCATTCTGCAATTGTTCCGCCAGACCTCGGCCTTTGCGTTGTTCCCGGTGTTCATCCTGTTCCTGGGCATTGGCGAGACGTCCAAGGTGGCCATCATCTTCTGGGCGTCGTTCTGGCCGGTGTTGCTGAGCACGATCAGCGGGGTCAAGCAGGTGGACCGGCTGCTGATCGATTCGGCGCGCTCGATGGGCGCCAACCGCCTGTTCGTGTTCCGCAAGGTGGTGCTGCCGGCGGCTTCGCCGTCGATCTTTACTGGCGTACGGCTGGCGGGCACCTATTGCATCACCGCGCTGGTGGCAGCCGAGATGATCGGCGCCCACTCGGGGCTGGGCTTCCTGACGCTGAACTCGCAGGAAGTCTTCCAGATTCCGACGATGTACGCGGGCATCCTGCTGCTGGCCTTGCTGGGCCTGACGCTCAACTATGTGCTGGCGGTGGTGGAACGGCGGCTCACGCGCTGGCGCAAGGGGTTGACGCTCAATGGCTAGGTTGCGCCGATACCGCTGGCTGGCCGCGCTGCTGGCGCTGGCCGTCATTGCCGCGGCCTATGCGGTGACGCGGCCCGTCGCGCTGGGTCCGTGGCTGGAATCGGTGCAGCAGCGCGGCACGCTGGTGGTCGGCGTGCGCCAATACGCGCGCCCGGCGCCGCCCAAGGCGCCCACGCCGCCCGAGCCCGACCAGTTCGACGTGGCCATGGCGCGCTTTCTGGCGGACCGCCTTGGCGTGAAGCTGCAGGTCATCGGGCTGCCCGGCGAGCCGGGGTCGCCGGCGTGGCAGGCCGCGCAACGTGAGGTGGACGTGGTCGTGGCCGGCGCCCGCCCGTCGCTGCCCGACGAATCCGTGGCGCCTGTCGGGTCGGCCTACGCCATCGGCGAGGGATCGCTGCTGGTGCTGCGCGGCAGCCGCTACCAGCGCACCGGCGACCTGCGCGGGCAGCCGGTTTGCGTGGGGCAGGGCAGCGCCTATGCCACCCGTATCGTGCAGGACTTCCAGGGCGTGCCAAAGGTCTACGCCTCGTCGATTCGTGCCGCCACAGGCTTTCTGGCTGGCGAATGCCAGGCGCTTGCCGACGATGCGCCGGTCGTGGCGCGCCTGCTGACGCTCCAGGAATGGCGCTTCTATCGCAAGCTGGACGCCAATCTGCCGGCTGACGCTGGCGCCGCGCGCATCGGCCTGCATGCCGTCGATCCGCAGTCTGCCGCATGGTTCGACCAGACCACGCGCGACTGGCGCAACAATGGGGCGTTGCAACGCGCCCGCGAACAGCGCGCCGGCGACGTCGCCTACGAGGCCAGCCAGCTGCAGGACGGCCTGGTCTGCCATTCCTGAGCCGGCGGGCCGGCGTGACACGTCAGGCCTTTACATAGCGCGGGGCCGGCGTGCGGTTCGACAGTACGCCAGCCATTGCACCGCGTGCGGCCTCATAGGCGTTCCAGTGCTCGATCGCGTGCAGCGACGGGATCGTGATCAGCTCGCCATTGTCGAAGCCAACCAGCGCGGCATCGACCATATCGGTGGCCTGCATCACGATGGCCGGGTCCAGATTCTCCACGGGCAGGCCGCCGGTTTCCCAGAAATCGGTGGCCGTGGCACCGGGCAGCACCGCCTGCACGCGCACACCCCGGGCGCCGACCTCATGGTGCAGAGACTGGCTGAACGCGGTCACGAATGCCTTGCTGCCGCCATAGACCCCGTTGAGCACCTCAGGCGCGATGCCGACAATCGACGAGATATTGATGATCGCCCCCTTGCCGCGCGCCACGAAGCCCGGCACGGCGGCGTAGGTCAGACGCGTCAGCGCGGTGACGTTCAGGTCGATCATCTTCGTCATCGCGTCTACGTCGCTGTCCAGCAGCGGCGTGTGCGTGCCGATGCCGGCGTTGTTTACCAGCAGCGTGATGCTCGCATCGGTGCGAAGTTTCTCTTCCACACGGGCCAGCGATGCGCGGTCGTTGAGATCGGTCGCGAATACTTCGACGGCCCGGCCCGTTTCGTCGGTGATGCGGCGCGCCAGCGTGTCTAGCTTGTCGCGATTGCGCGCCACGAGCACGAGGTCGTAGCCGCGCCGTGCCAGCCGGTCCGCATAGATGGCGCCGATGCCCGACGATGCGCCGGTGACGAGTGCCGTGCCCAGGTGATGTTGCTGCGTCATGATGCTTCTCCATTCAGGGTTGAGTTCGGATGCGCTGCATCCATGTGAAGCATCGTAGATCGGTTCGCGTTTGGCCGAAATGACGTATATAGTCATGTTTCAGGACATCGGACAAAAACTGGGTGATGACATGCACAGGGTGGGTTTTCTGCTGATGGATGGCTTCCAGGTGATGGCGCTGGCGGCACAAAGCGTGTTCGAGTACGCCAACCTGGTAGCGGGCGAGCCGTTCTACCGGATCGACAGCTACTCGGTAGCAGGCGGCCAGGTGCGGTCGTCACTGGGCATGGCCGTCGACACGCGACCTGCCGGTGCGCGGATCACCGTGGACACCTGGGTGCTGGCCGGCGCGGCGGACCCGGTGGCCACGCCCACGCCGCAGCCGGTGCTCGACCTTGTGCGCAAGGCCGCGCCCCGGGCACGCCGGGTGGCGTCGATCTGCACCGGGGCCTTCATCCTGGCCGAGGCAGGGCTGCTCGACGGCCGGCGCGCCACCACGCACTGGTTCTACGCGCGAGACATGCAGCGCGCGCACCCGCAGATCCGGGTGGAAGACGACCGCATCCACATCGTGGACGGACCCATCTGGACGTCCGCCGGCATGACGGCCGGGCTGGACCTGGCGCTGGCGATGGTGGAAACCGATCTCGGCGCCGATGTCGCGCGGTCCGTGGCGCACAAGCTCGTGATGTACCAGCGCCGCTCCGGCGGGCAGTCGCAACACTCCGAACTGCTGGACCTGGCGCCCAAATCCGACCGCATCCAGAGCGCGCTGGACTACGCTCGCAAGCATCTGCACCAGCCGCTGACCGTGGAAGAGCTGGCCAGTGCCGTGCATCTGAGCCCCCGTCAGTTCAGCCGCGTGTTCACGGCCGAAACCGGGCAGTCACCGGCCAAGGCCGTGGAAAGCCTGCGCCTGGAGGCCGCCCGGCTGATGATCGAACAAAGCCGCCATCCACTGGACGTGGTGGCAAAAGAGACCGGGTTCCGCGACCGCCGTCACCTGCGCGAGGCATTCCTCCGCGGCTTCGGCATGCCTCCGCAGGCGGTGCGGCGCGAGGCGAGGGGGTAGAGCAGGGACAGCCAGATAAAGCAGGCGACAGACCCCCAAATGTGACAAGATAAGCGCACGGGCAACAATATGTACACACTGGATGTACATACGGTGCTGGCGGTATATACTCGTTCGCAAGCACGAATCGACATGAAAGCCGCCATGCACCGAACCAAGCTGTTCCGTAACGGAAACTCACAGGCAGTGAGAATCCCGGCAGACCTCGCCTATCCCGACACTGATACGCCTTTCGAGATCGAGCGTGTGGGGGACGAACTACGAATCCGCCCGGCGCGGCGGCGATTGACCGGGGTGCTCGATCTCTTTGCGGCATTCCCCGACGACTTCATGGCCGATGGCCGCGGCGAACAATCCCAGGCAGAGCGGGAGCCGTTCTGATGCCCACCTATATGCTGGACACGAGCATTTGCATCTACCTGATGAAGCAACAGCCCCCTCAGGTTGCGGAGCGAATGGCGAACTGTTTTGAGGGAGAAGTCGTGCTGTCGGCCATTACGCTCGCGGAGCTTGAATACCGCGTGTCGGTATCCAGCGAACCTGGCAGGGCGCGTCAGGCTCTGGATGCGCTCGTCGGCCGCCTTCCCGTCATGCCATATACGGCCGCTGCCGCGCATGCCTACGGCCCGATTCGCTCCGCCACGCGCCAACGCAAAGCGGACGCGCTCGACAAACTGATTGCATCGCATGCGCGTTCGATTGGCGCCATCGTTGTGACCAGCAATGTACGCGACTTCGAAGCTTATCCCGGAATCCAGATCGAAGACTGGACGAAGCCCGTCGTGATCGGCAGCTAGGCCAGAAGCAGGGGTGGATGCCCCTGCCGCGCGTGCAGGCGCGGCGACAGGGGACTTCACGCATGGCAGATCAGCCGTCGATGCGGATCTGCACGCCGTTCGCCGAGTAGACCGGCGTGGCCTTGTAGCCGTCCACGGCGACGGTGGCGAACTGGCCCTTGATGCTGCTGCCGGTGATAACGGCGATCGTGTCGCCTGCCTTCGGCACATAGCCCTCGACAAATGCGACGTGCAGCGTGCCGCCGGCGATGGTCGTGATGCCCGCTACCGTCATGCGGCCCTGGCCATTGGGGCCGACGCGCAGGTCGAGCGTGGTGTCGGCAAGTTGGGT
Source organism: Cupriavidus sp. 86D6 (assembly GCF_057815095.1). Taxonomy (NCBI): domain Bacteria; kingdom Pseudomonadati; phylum Pseudomonadota; class Betaproteobacteria; order Burkholderiales; family Burkholderiaceae; genus Cupriavidus; species Cupriavidus sp. 86D6. The sequence continues at coordinate 42,802 of NZ_JBYPSB010000025.1, forward strand.
GTACTTGCCGGCGATCGCCACGCTTTGCGGTGCGTTGATGATGACCGACCCCGCGCCCAGGTAGACATCGCCCGTACCAAACGCCTTGGCCGACACCGCCTCGAGCGCGCCGCCAGCCACCTGCGTGCCGCCGGAGTACGTGTTGGCGCCGCCGAGCTTCAGGTTGCCGGTGCCGGCGAGCGTGAACTTGCCCGCGCCCCCGATATCGTTGCGCCAGATGTCACCGGCGTTGAAGCCGCCCTTGCTGGCATCCATCGATACCACGACGTTGCCGTTGAACGCGCCATAGCCGTCGCCGGCGGCGAACAGGTTGAGGCGGCCCCAGCCTTCCGCATCGTCCATGACCGGATAGCCCGACGCGATCTCGGTGGTCTTCAGCACCACGCGACGCTGGTCGGCGCTCAGGTACGGGAAGCGCGTTTCCAGCATCACCTCGGCGCCCTTGGGCACCACGGGGTCGGCAGTGGCCGAGCCGATCTGCGCGAAGCCGAACGTCATGCGGCGCAGGAAGTTGGCCTTGTTGGCGGCGTAGTCGGCAAAACGGTCGTTGCTGGCGGTACCCGACTGAGCGAAGGTGCGGAAGGTGGCCGGCGTGGTGCCGGTGGCCGCCATCAGCGTGGTATGGGCCTGGGCATAGGCCGAGGCCTTCAGCGTGGCGTTGGCCGGTGCATAGAGGTTGGCCGCTGCCGAGGCAATGCCAAGCATGCGGCCGCCGATCACGTCGAGCGGCGAATGCATGCCCGCGAGGATGCGGTTTTCGCCCAGTTCCATGCCGCGGCTCAGCATTTCCTGGAACCGCTCCGGAACCAGGTAGGCCATCACCACGGCATTGCGCAGCGCCTCGGCCGTGTGGCCGCTGATGAAGCCGCCGTCGGTCGTGGGATCGGTGCTGATGGCCGGCACCAGCGTCGGCGCCAGGACCACGCTGGAACTCCAGCGGTACGGACGGGCGTACTTGTAGAAGCGCTTGGCTGGCTCGGTCGAGGCGTTGTCGCCCACCTTGTTGACCATCGTGATCACGTCGCCGAACGCCGCGTTGCCGGCGCCGGCCACCCCGGCGTTGTTGCCGCCATCGTCATACTTGACGGTGTTGGCGTCGGCCGGAACGCTGGTAATGGTCGTGGTCTGCTGGGCAGCGGCTCGCCATGCTGCCGTGAGCGGGCCCATGCCGTCGGTCACGCTGTAGTTCTTGCCTCGGCGGTCGTCGAAGTAGGCGGCCTCGGCCTGCGCGGCCGTGCGCTGCGTGGTGGCGTTGATGACGTACCGGATGTTCGCATTGTGCACGGTGGCGTTGGTCACCGAACCACCGGCCGTGCCGTCGTTCGGCAAGCCGGTCCACGCGGACGCCGCGACGGCCGGAAAGCTGCCGTTGGCCGCGGCCGGCGCACCGGCGTCCACCAGCCGCGTCAGCGGCTCCCAGACATCGAGGAAACCCTTGACCACGCGGACGCCGGCATTGGTGTCGACGGTCGCATAGCGTGCGTCACCGCGCTGGTTGGTGGCGATGTTGTCGACAAACGGCAGCACCGACGCCTGTACGGGGGCGCTGTCGACGAAGCCGGGATCGGCCGGCGGCGCCGGCACGGCCAGCGGCGTGGCGGTAGAGGCGCTTTGGCTGTTGTTGTCGTCGCCGCCGCAGGCGCTGAGCAGGAAGGCAAGGCAGGCGACCGTAATGGCCGATGGAATCCCGGGCCGGGAAAGAGACATGACAGGGTCCTCTGAAAAAAAACGGCGGGCAGGCCGTCGAAACAGGACGCAGTCTAGGGACGTCTCATGTCATACATGTGAAACAATCGCCGCCCCTCATCGATGGAGGATTCGGTTTCCGGACATGGTGCTGACATATCCGTGTGGGCGATCGGCCCGCTCGGCTTCGCACCTAGCCCCAGCTTCGTACGCGCCCCGTGTCCACATGGACGAAGTTCTCGGACTTGTAGAAGCCGACACCACCCGCCTGCAGCGTCTGCGCCGCATCGCGCAGGTCGGCCAGCGCCACGCCTGGCAGCCGGATGTCGATGGCCATGCCATCCATGTGGAGGCTGCGCCTGGCGACACCACCGCCACGCGTCTTGCGCAGGCGCTCGTTGGTCAAGGGGCAGCGGTAGCCCGAAATCACCTGGAACGGGGCGTCGCTACCCAATTCGCGCCGCAGCGAGAACAGCAGACCGAACAGCTTCGGGTCGATTTCACCGACCGTGCCCGAGTAGTGATCGCGCAGAAAGTGGTTGAGCGAGGTCTGCGCCTGGGGCAGAACCTGATCGCCCATGGCATAGACCAGCGAAAGGTGCTCGCCGGTATGGGTGTGTTCGAAGGACAGCGAGCGGGCATCGGGACCCAACGCCGCCAGGGCGGCGCGAGGTGCCAGCGTGGACAGGCCCGCGCCTAGCGCGATGGCACCTGCACGATGAAAAAAACGGCGACGCTGGCTGGAACTGGAATCGGACATGGAAACTTTTACAACGGCGCGGCATTCATGAAGGCCGTACGGCAGGCTTGGCACCCGTGCGCTGCCGCAGCGCCTGGTCCAGCAGTTTGTCCTGTCCGTAAATGTCAGGCACGAAGTATACCCGCCCGTCGGCGCGCGCAATGGCAGTGCCATAGGCCAGCACCACCGGCACCGGTTGCTGTAGCGCAATGGTCTTCGACTTGCCCGCCGTCATTGCCTCACGGATACGGGCCGGGGTCCATTCGGGCATGCCCTGAAGCGTGAATTGCGCCAGCGCGACAGGGTCTTCCACGCGGATACAGCCGTGACTGAAATCGCGCCGGCCGCGCTTGAACAGTTCCGGCGTGGGCGTGTGGTGCAAATAGATGGCCTGGTTGTTCGGGAAGATGAACTTGATGTCCCCCAGCGCATTGAGCGGGCCGGGCCGTTGGCGGATGCGCGCCTGCCCGTTCAGCACCGCATCGACATTGGCCTGGCTGAACGTGGCATTCGCCTGGGTGCCGTAGACGAACTCGAAGCCCTGCCGCGTGAAATAGCCGGGATCGCGCTGGGATTTCGGGATGACCTCCTTGCGCGCGATCGACGACGGCACGTTCCAGTAGGGGCTGAACTCGATATAGCGCATGTCCTCCTTGAACAGCGGCGTGCGCGTATCGAGCGCCTTGCCCACGATGACCTTCATCTCCAGCCTGATGTCCAGCTTGCCTTCGTCGTAGTCGTAGGCGCGCAGCACGAATTCGGGAACGTTGACCACGATCATGCGCGGGCCTTCTGCCAGCGGCGTCCAGCGCAGGCGCTCCATCGTCAGCACGATCTGGTCGACGCGCGCGGCCGGCGTGACGTTGAGCTGGGCCAGCGTGCCCGCGCCGATCACGCCATCGGCATCGAGCGCGTGGCGCGTCTGGAACGCCTTGACGGCATCGACCAGCGCGCCTTCGTAACGCTGTGGTACCGGCGTGTCTGGTGACAGGTCGCCCAGGGCTTGCAGCCGTTGTGCCAGTTGCGGCAGGCCGGCGTAGGACTGTCCGGGCGTCAGCTTGCCGCCGGCAACGGCGGGCAGGGGCGTCTTCCAGAACGGCTCGGCGGCGAGCCTGCGATACTTCGCCAGCGCGTCGCGCAGCGTGCCGTAGAGCGGGAACGACGGGGCGGCTTCGCGCATCGCGTCGGCCAGCCGGTTGGCCTCCATGGCGTTGCGCAAGTAGCTTTCCGGATCGAACGGGGGCAGATTGCCGAGCGAGAAATTCGCGTGGACCTTGCGCGGATCGACGCGACCCCGATGCAGATCGGTCAGATATCGCTTCATGGCACCCGTCAGGGCACCGTCAAAGCGTTGCGCCGCGTCCGATGCTGGCGTCGGGGCATCGACCAGCTGCGCCAATGCGCGCTGCAGGCCATCGGCGTCGTAGTCGCGCGGCTCCAGCCCATCGGTACTGGCCCCATTCAATGCCTTGACCGCGGCTTGCGCCGCCTGCGAGGGGCGCCCATCGGCAAACCAGAGCAGGCCCTGCGGCGGCTGGGCCCACGTCGGCGAAGCACTGCACAGCAGCCAGGCCGTGCCGGCACTGGCAAGGCATGCAATGCGAGCGGGGACAGGCGCGGAAAACCGCGCGGCAATGTGCGAAAGGCGCCGCAAACAAACGGCCGTGGCGGTCGCCGTCGAGGCTGGCATGGCTGCAGGGGCAACAGTCATCGTATGAAGGTCGATAGCGTTTGTCCTTTGCGTATCGTATCCGAACATCGTGACGTATCCCTCCCTTGGTACATCTGAAAACAAAGTTTCTGCTATTGACTAGCGTTTGACACAGGTCAATTAACAAGCCACGCCGCGAACTATGCTGTCTACAGCGACAACGTCAATGCGGAGGTGGATCGATGTACGAACGGATTCTCGTGGCAGTGGACGGCGGCCCATCGTCGGAACTGGCCATTTCGCAGGCAGTGGGGCTGGCGAAGCAACTGTCGGCCGAAGTCAAAGTGCTGTTCGTGGTGGACGACAGCGAACTGTTCTTCGAGTACGCCCATATTGACCCCAGCCAGATCGTGGGCGGCATGATTGACGTGGGCCAGAAGGCCCTGGCTACCGCTGCGCGGCGCTTCGAGAATGCCAATGTCCGCTGCCTGACCGAACTGGCCGAAAAGCCAGTGTCCCCCGGCAATATCTCCGGGACCATCGTCAAATGCGCCGATCATTGGCCGGCCGATCTGATCATCATGGGCACCCATGGCCGGCGTGGCATGCGGCGCGTGATCATGGGCAGCGTGTCGGAAGGCGTGATTTCGAAGTCCAGCAAGCCAGTCCTGCTGATTCGCGGCGAGACCGTGCATTGATGTGTCCCCCCGGCCCGGCTCGCCCAGCGGCGACGATCCGGGCTAGCGTTTCAACGATACCTGCAGGCTGAGCAGATTCTGCGGCATGACCCGGATAAGCCCGCCCCGGGGGCTGTCAATGTCGGCGATCAGCGCCAGCGACAACGACACGGTCAGCGGCACCACCAGCAGGAGAACGATCTTGGTGCTCTCGGTGCGCGCGCCGTAGCCCTGCATCAGGCTGCTGCAGAAGGCGATGATGATCATCAGCCCCCAGGCCGCCAGCGGTATGTGATTGCGCCAGGCCGCTTCCGTATAGCCCTGCGAATTGATCACGTCGTTCATGCCGGCCACCGCCAGCGCCGTGATCGGATTCGGCGCCGTACGGGCGCCGTCACGCACCCGCTTCCACATCTCGTCTTCGATCTGCGCCGTCGCGGCCTCGATGTCGTCGACTTGCGCCTTATCGCGGGTCAGGTAGTAGTGGATACGCTGGTCCAGATAGCGCACCAGCAACGACTTGAGCGCGTCGGTGTCCCGTTCGAGCAATTCCACGCGCAGATACTCGGTGCCGATCGCGTTGGCTTCCTCTTCCTCCAGGTTCTTGCGCTGGTCGTACCGGCCCACGGCCATCGACAGCGTGAACCCGATCAGCAGGGCCAACAGCGTCAGCGTGGCCCCCTGGATGATGTTGAAGTCGTCGCGGCCGTCGCTGCCCAGCGGACGCATGCGGCGCAGCACCGGCGCGCCGATGGCCGTGGCAATGCCCATCAATACCAGCAGCACGACAAACAGCAGGCCTGGATGGCTGATGAGCGGTCGCATGGCACGTCCCAGATCGGTGGTAGGCCCATGCTGCCCAAGCCGCGCCGGTGGATCAAGTGAAAGCTTCTTTTGCCTATCTTGAAAGGATTCTTCGGGTCCGCCATCCCCTTTGCGCCGGCCCCCGGTTCCCGCTCGCCATCCATTTCATTGCGATAACTTTTCTTATCGCAATATATCCATGCGAATGCTAAACTTCGCCGCATGAAAAGCCGCCCGTCCCAGCCGTATGCCTTTCCCGATGCCGATTCGCTTGCCGCGCTGCGTGCGTGGCACGCCGGCATGTCCACGCGGGCGGCCGTCACGCAGTATCTGGATGCCGACCGCGCGCACGGTCAGTCGTCGCGGGGCATCCTGGGGGAACCGCAGAATTCGGAAAAAATCGTACGCTAAGCTAACGGTGTTCTCGTGACAGCTCT
>NZ_JBYPSB010000026.1:0-37348 GCF_057815095.1 Cupriavidus sp. 86D6
AGAAGCGCAAGGCATCCAGCAACCCAGCAGGCACCGCCCACGCATCGGCCTGTACCTGCTGGGATGCGCGGGCTTGGACGACGCGCCAGCCATGCTGCTCGTAGCCAAGTAACCCTTCCACCGTTGGCTTGTATCCATCGATACGCGCCCACGCCTTAACGCAACTCGACTCGGTGGCAACGACACGCCCGTTCGGATCAATCAGATTCCACGCCTCGCGCTCATCCTGCTGCGCCACCTGCGGCTCCCCACGACTCACCGGCAACTGTTCGATGGCTTCACGCCAGCCGTTCAGGAAGTCTTTCTTCTTGGGCGCATCCTGCTGCGCCGATGCGGCGGGAGCGATCTGATAGCCGTAACCGCAGGTGTCGCAAATCATGTGCGTATGCACAGGCCCAGTGAACACCGCGCCCATCGGCTTTCCGCAATGCGTCTTGTCGCTCGCCTTTTTCACCACCGTCACCTGATGCGCCATGAGATATTCGATGCTTCCATCGTTGTTCGTGCGGTAGAAGCCGATGCCCAAATGGTCAACATCGGATTGCACATCACGCATAACCATTTCGCGGTCTGCTTGCGTTTGCACCCCCGCGCCCATTTCCCCAGGCTGGCGAGGGGCGGCGAGGCCAGTTCGGATAGCCACGGCGATTTCATCGGCGATGTCGGCCTTCTTGTCGTCGTCAACGTCATCCAGCAGGCCGGATCGGTCCTCGAGATTTGCCATGATCTGGAGCGCGATACGCATCGCGCCTTCATCCGTCAGCCCATCCCCCGCTGGGAGCTGAGCCAGTTCAGCGCGAGCCATCCATGCGCGGCGCATTTCATGCCAGACGTGCATCTCGTGATATTCCCCAACGAATGTCTCGTTGTAGAGTTGCTGCTCTGCGCGTTTCTGATCTTCTGTCAGCGCCCCTCGCGCGTCGTTGTCGTTCGTCATGCTGCTTGCTCCTGTGTTGCCCGCTCGCGCTGCAGATCATTGTCTGCCGTGTCGCCAGCGGGAAAGAATGCGTTCAGTGCTTGGACGTGCGCGCCATGGATGCGCTCGCGGTCCTCGTACTTCTTGGCGGGGCCGTACTTTCCATCCTTCCGGCAGGCCGCTGCGTGCTTCTGGGCCCGGCAGAACGCGCGCCAGTGGTACAGCCGCACCGGGCGCAGCAGGTCGAGGGCTTCGGATTCGGTCATAGATCAGTCCTCCAGGCCGCAAAGCCAATCCAGAGAGCAATCAAGGACGCGCGCTATCTGGAGCAGGCTTTTCATTGCAGGCTGGCGCTCGCCGTTCTCGTACTTGTTCAGCATCGTCCGGTCCAGCCCTGTGCGTTCCGCAAACTTGACCTGAGACATGCCGCGCTCTTTGCGGGCTATTCGGAGCCGTTCACAGAACACGGTGTCCATGTAGCACCTTCGTTAAATCGTTGGATCTCGCCGGCCATGTTGCCCAGCTGCACCCAGCGGCCAAGCTTCTGGTCCGGGCTCGCTGCGGCGGCAGCCACCAGCGCGGCGATGATCACGCGGGCCTGTAACAGCTCCGTCGACGCCACCGCATGGGCGGTACGCAGCGTCTCGACCGCGGTGTGCAGGTCGTGAACTTCGGCACGCAGCTGGGCGTTCGTACGCTCCAGGCTGACAGACTTCATAGCCATGTCTGCCACGTCATCGTTCAGACGGCGGTCAGCACGGCTCATGCGGGCGATGTCGACGGAGTAGTTCATGGCGTTATGCGGCGAGCAGGTCGCCCTGTGCGTTGTCTGCTTCCACCAGGCTGATGTGGACCTCCTTCTTCTCCAGCTTGATCAGCTCGTCGAAGCTGTTGTCGCCCAGCAGCGCCTGCACCTGGAGTTCGATCGTGACCGTGCCGCCTTCCATGGGGTGGATTACGAACTTGCCTACCTTGGCCTCGGCGAATACCAGGTTGTTCTTTTCCTCGACACGGTGGTGGACGATCAGCACCATGTCTTCGTAGCGATCGCGCCACTTCAGCGGCTCGATCTTCGGGTTCTTGACGTTCGGCAGGTAGTCGGGATCGCGCACAACCTGGCCTTGCACGGTCTCGTCGAGCCAGAACAGCGAGGCCTTCAGAGAAGGCGAGAACTGCGCCAGTACGTCGTTCGGTGCCGTGTAGATCAGCTTGATGTCGACGGCCGGCACGTCATCGGTGCCGTGCTTCTCCTGGCGGTGCTGCGCGTGCGCGATCTTGACGAGCTTCTGTTGGAAAGTCAGCTTCGTGGTCATTGGTAATGGCTCCGGTAGTGTGAAAGGTCAGGCTGCGGAGAAATCCATTTCGCAGATCCAGCCGACTACCTGCTCTTCGGTGGCTTCGAAATGGCTGACCAGCGCGGCGATGATCTGCGCGTCAGTCGGGCGGGGTGCCTTGGCGGGCTTGGCCGGCTTGCGCACGGCAGGGGGCTCTACGGGCAACGCACGCTCTTCGTAGACCGGGGCAGGGGCAGGGGCGGGCGCAGCGGCCCGTTCTGCGCGTTCTGCGGCCTCTTGCGCGGCTTTCTCAGCGGCGACCTTGGCGGCTGCTTCGCGTTCGGCCTTGGCCTGCTCTTCGCGCCGGATGCGCTCGCGCGTCGCTTCTTCCTCGCGCTGCTTGTCCAGCTTGTGCTTCTCGATGCGGTTCGAAACCGTCATCTTGATGTCGTCGAGCTGGCGCGTGCAGAGCCCTTGCCGGTCGGCAAACAGGAACTCAAAGCCCTTGATCGCTTCGTCCAGATAGGCAACGTTGGCGCGCAGGCGCTTGGCGGAAGAGTCGGCGTCGATCTTGGCGTTGGCCAGCATGGTTTCCACGGCGTCGCGGATGCTCGCCACCGACCGCTTGCCCTTGGCGGCGCCGGCAAAGTCCGGCATGCCCAGATCCACCCAGACGCCGCCGGTCTCTTCCTTCAACGCCTGCACGTGCTCGGTGTAAGCGGTGCGACCGGCCCGGATCAGCCCTTCCTTGATCTCGATCTTGCGCTGATCAACCAGCTTGGCCAGTTCCAAGCGCGTGCTTCGCGCGATGGTCTTGATGTCATCGACCGTGCGGAATACCTCGTCGACAGACTCCATCTGCGACTGCACGTGTTGCTTGGCGGCGTCCAGGCGCGACTCGACGTCGCTGCACCACTTCACGATTTTCTCGGCGTCAGCGAAGTCCTGATCGGTCTGCAGGTCGCGGTTGATGCCGCCGAAGACCTCCACGGCATGCTCGCGGAAGGCTTGCAGGTTGCTTGCCGTGACCTGGCCGCGCACCTCGATGCGCAGGGCCGGTAGCGTTTCGGGCGTGCGGCCCTCGGGCTTGATCTCGACCACTTCGGGCTGGTAGGCGGCCAGATCCTTCTCGAACTGGCGCCAGGCGGCAAGAATCTCGGCGCGCAGTTCCATGTCCGGGTAGTACCAGCAGCGGCGCACGTCGTCGCCGGTTCGATCGGCCGCCACGAAGAGAATGCGCTCGCAGCCCGACACCATGCACTGCTGTTCCATCTGCACGCGGTAGTGCTTGGGCAGGGCGCGGCCATCATTAGATTCGATCCCGCCGAGTGCGCTCAGAACGGCGCGCAGATCGTCGTTGATGGTCTTCACTTCGAGGCCAGTGTCTTCCAGCATCGTCAGGCCATCGAAGGACGCCGACAGTTCCAGACCGTCGACCTCTTCACTGCCGACAACCGGGAACAGGTCTTCGCCCACGATCAGTTCAGCGCCCTCGCGCTGGGCGTCTTCGATCGCGTGTCCATCATCGAAGCGACGCTGCGTCACCGCATCGACTTCCGGGCGAACACCTGTATGTCGGACTCGCAGAAGCTCTGAACGAGTGACGTAAGGCGAGCAGCCAAGAACAGCCGGGGCATCGGAGGCATTACGTGCGGTAGCGCGGTGAGCATGCCATTCGGGGCTACCTTGCTGGAACTGGAGAATTTTCATCAGATATTCCTTCCGTTGTTTGGGTGGAATCCGTACATCACCTCTGCAGCTTTCCGTGCTGCCACGGCGGACTCCAAGTCTGGGAAATGGCCCACGTAGTTGCCGGCACACGCGACGGCAAAGCCGGACTTGTGGTGGTTGACGCCTGGTGTTCCGGTACGGTTGTTTTTTTGCAGTCGTGAGTTGCGCTGATTACCTGAGCGTGTGGTGACCCGGAGATTTGCGATTCGGTTGTTCAGACCGTTACCGTCGATATGGTCAATACACATCCCGTCAGGAATGGGACCGTTTGCCATCTCCCATACGATGCGATGCACGTAGTAACGCTTGCCTTTGAGAACCACCGTGCGGTAGCGGCCATCCTGGCGAACATTGCCCGCTTCACGGCCGACGTCAGTCTTGTGGCATCGCCGAGTCTTCCACGTGAGTGTCCCGGTCGATGGGTCATATGCGAAGAACTCGGACCAGTTCACTATTCGTTCCCCCAGCTATCAATCGTTAGCTGCTGTTCTTCGGACATGCGCACGCCCTTGGATTCGACGGTGGCGATGATCTGTGCCGGGGTCTTCTTTTTGCTGATGACCATTTCGCGCCAAGCGGCCTTGTTGGCGTCAAAGCGGGCCTCCGGGTAGTACTCGGGCTCGGCCTGGCGCTGCGGTTGGGAAGGCTGCTGGGGGGCGTTGTCGGACGCACCATCGTTGCCGTCGTCGTCAGCGCCCTGCGTGGCCATGCCGATGGCGGAAAGCAGGGTGTAGCGCTGCAGGTAGGTCACAGTCGAGCCGGCCTGCTGGATGGCGTTCTTGTTGCCGGTAGCGTCAAGCGGCCCTTCCATCGTCACCTTCTTGAAGTGCCCCATGGAGTGGGTCACCACGCAGTCGACGACGATCTTCCCGGACTGCTGATGGACGTCCCAGTCGAACGTCAGGCCGTGCTTTGCCATGGCCGGGCCCACCGCGTTGGTGACGTCCGACAGTTCGGCATGCCAGTAGTTGGTGACGCCCTTCTGGCTCTGGAAGTAGACCTGCTTGTTCTTCAGGATCTTGACCGGCTCGGCCTTGAAAGCGGCCATGGCAGCAACGAATGCCTTGCGCGCCTCGTTTGCTTCCCAGCGTTCCTGCAGGTCCATCAGCTTGCCGAGATAGTCCAGATCGGCGCCTTTCTCGACAGCGATGCGCAGGAGGTCGCCAGGCGTGACCGTGGCGGCAATAGCGCCCGACAGGCGGTGCGCGGGCAGTGCCGCGGCGCGCGGCTGGGTGGCAGCTTCGACGTCGATTACGTCTTCAGCGACAGCGGTGGACATAGCGTGGTTCTCCAGGGGATGCGGGATCAGGCTTCGGTCGCTGCCGGTGCGCCTTCGATCTTGGTGTACGGGTACTTCTTGTCGTACGGCTTGATGTGCGACTTGAAGTGCGAGCCGATCGACTCAGCGTCACGGAAAGCAGCGAACTCTTCGGCCGGGAAGTTGCTGTAGTGGTAGAGCGATGACGGGCCTTGCGTCTTGTAGTCGCGGAAGCGGATGGCCAGGGTCTCGGTCGGCGAGTCATGGCCGATGCTGTGAATCTGCGACGATTCGACGGTCTGCATATCAATGGCAGGGGTGTTTTCCATGTTGTTCTCCAGAGGTCAGGCAAGGACGATCTGAGCGATCGCATAGACAGAGACGTAGCCCAGCGCCACCAGCGTGAGACGCGAAAGCCAACGGTTGTTACGGGAAATGGCGACGTCGTTACGCGGAAGCATCACGACACCCACCCGTAGAAGAGCACCACACCCAGCGCGATCAGCGGAACAGTGGCGTAGATGGCCAGAGCGATAAGAAAGGCATAGAACTTCACGATTGCACCTCACGGGCGGCCAGCATGGCGTCTGCGTACTCGTAGGCGAACTTTGCGAGGCGAGGCACGGCCTTCTTGCCGCAGTTCTCAGGGTCCTTACCCGGCTGGCTGATCATTGCTGCCAGCGCCTTCGCCGCGAAGTAGTCGCGCAGGGTCATGCCGTCTCGCCAGACCTCAACTTCGCGCATGCCAAAGTGGCTGAACTGGCCATGGATTTCCTTGTGCATGCTAGGGAATGCGGGACCACCGGTCTTGATCTGCTCGGTCATGCTCGCCTCCCAATGCGGCGTTCGGTCTTGGCCGCCGATTCCAGATTGCCCAGCAGCAGGCCCGCGTAGAGCATCACCGCTTCCTTGTCGATGCCGTTCCAGACCGTGCGCTTCTCGGCCGCAGCCAGATAGTTCGACAGCAGCAGACGAGCGTTCGGGCTCTTCTTGATCTGGTCGAGGAAGGCGATCTCGCCGTCAGTGCCGTACGAGCTCGGAACTTCCTTTGCGAAGTAATTGCTCATGCTTGCTCCCCGTTGGCTTTGGCGATGGCGGAAACCGCTGCATCGTGTGCCTTAGAGCGGGCCACGCACCACGAGGCCAAGCCAGGATGCGCATCGTTATCCAGCGCCACGATCTTCTGGAGGGCTTCGAGCAGTTCCGGTGCGGCGGCGATCAGGCGGGTATTCTCAAGAACTTCGATTTCATCCCGGCATGATCGATTGCATGAACAATCTGCTATCGGATGAATGTGACAATCATCAATCGCATACACATAGTTGCCATCAGTCGTCCATGGCCCCGGCGTGAATTTCGTGTCCATGGCGTCAGTCCGCGGCGTAGTAGCGGAACGTCACGATGTACGCGCCGTCTTCCACGCGCTGCGACACAACGGCCGGCGAGCGGTACGGGTCGATCTGCGACATGCGCTCGTTCGCCGCGAAGTTCACGGCAACGCGGTCAGCACCGCGGCATTCGAACTCGCGAATGCGGCCGTAGCGGGTCTGGGCGAAGGTGACTTCAGGCTTCGGAAGAGGAACGAAGCGGCAGGCTTGGGGATGGGTGGCGGTATGCACGCTGTAACTCGCAGTTGTGGTTACGACAACTGCAGGTTACAACATGGATTTCTGCTTTGCAACTGCTAGTTGCAATAAAGCAAGAAAAAAAGCCCGCTAGGCGGGCTGGGTAACTTTCGGTAGTTTGCCGCTCAGGGATACGGGCGCGTGAACCGGACAGGGTATGCCGGTGCAATCACCTCTTGCTGGACCACGACAGGCTGAACCACTTGCGGACGAGAGCCGTTGAGAAGGTATGCACCAGCTGCCGCCATCGCTGCACTGTTCGCGCTATTAGAAGCGTTCCGGTTGCTTCTTTCGTTGAAGATATCGGCGAACTGCGAACAGTTCTCTCCGCGCTTGCTCAGTTCGTCGATACCCACCGCCACTCCTTTAGCGGGCTGCGTAGGGGAACCCATCTTGTCGCAGATTTCAAAGCTACTCATCTTACTGGCCTGCTCCGGCGTCAGGGCGCAGCCAGAAAGCGCCAGGACGGCACCAACGATAACAATTGCTCTCATTTCAACCCCCTTGTCGGTAGACGAATTCCCCGTAGATTTTGAGCAGCGAGCCTTGGGCCGGCTCAATCCGCTCATCCGGATACTTGCTTTTGTCCGGGTTCAGGCTCTCCAGCACCCAGGCTCCTCCGATCTCTCGGCGGAGCTGTTTGATTCGTAGCCCATCCGGGTGATCGATAAGGAAAATCTTCCCGCTCCGGGGTTCAGTCTTCGACTTGTCGAAGATCGCTATGTCCCCGTCCACAATGAAATTTGCCATGCTGTTGCCGTCAGCATAGATGGCGACTGCGTTTTCGGGCTTCAAACCGTACTTTTTGAAGAACCCGACTTCCTTTACCAGGTGTCCTTTCGGCATTTGCTCATAGTTGAGGAAGCCACCGCCACATGAGCCTTTTGCTTCCCAGTACGGTATGCGGTCGACTTCCAGGTCCGTGTCTCCGTCTGCCTCTACTCGGAGAGTCTTCAGGGCCAAATCTATCGTTTCGTCATAGTTGAGCGTCAGGAACGATGGCAACAGCTCCCGGGGGCTAATACCCAGAGCCCCAGCCAGAAGCGGGATCTTTGTCGGACGGGGCGTAGAGGACCCGCCCTCCCATTTCTGGACGGCTTGGGGCGAAACGCCGACGGCTCGGGCAAGTTCCGATTGGTTCATGCCTTTTGCCTCGCGTGCCGACGCAATGATTTGGCCTATCTCGGCCTGCTTCTCAGACTTCTTGTCGCTCATAGCCGGAATTCTACAAACCGAAGTTGTAAGCGGCACTGCAAGACTCAGTTGCAATTCTTCGGGCATTGTTGTAACTTTCAGTTGTATTGAATTTCCCGCGAGCGAGATATGACCCCGGAAGAGCTGAAAAAGGCAGTCGAAGATGCAGGCGGCCAGTCAGAAGTGGCACGCAAGATCGGCTGCACATCTCAAGCCGTTTCGAAGTGGTGCAACACCGGAGAAGTGCCTCTGAAACGCCTTCTGGCCTTTGAAAAGGCGACTGGCATTCGCCGTCAGCAGCTTTACCCAGAGCTTTTCAACACCAAGGCTCAGCGCCGCAAAGTCGCTACCGAGCCAGTCGCTGCGTAACTCCCCAACGGAGCAAGGAATGAGCAAAGACAACGTCGCTAAGCGAGCCGTTATGGCAGCCGGCGGAGCTCCCGCCGTCGCCCGCCTATTCGGTATCACTCGCATCGCGGTTTATGAATGGATCGAAAAGAACCGCGTGCCGGCCGTGCGCTGTCCCGCACTAGAACGCGCGGGCAAGAGCGCCGTCCTCTGCGAGGAAATCCGTCCCGACGTGGACTGGGCCTTCTTGCGGCCCACCACCGCAGCCTGACCCGGAGCAATCCAGCCATGACAAGAAAAATCCTGCGGGCACCGGCGCGCAACACGGTCAAGAGCGGTCTTGACGACGAAGAGTACGAAGCAGTTCTGCTCTTCATGAGCAAGTTCGACATCGAGAGTGAGGCAGCGGCTTTGCGTCGCATCGTTCGTTCCTTTCTGTTTGGCATGGTTGGCACTGTGCCTGCCTCTCTCCAGGCTGTCTCGGCCAATTCGGACCAAAAAGGTCCACGGATTTCCGCATGAGCGAGTACGTCGAAGCACTCGCGCTGCTGCCTGCTGATGAAGCGCGAGATCTGGCTGTAAGGGCGGCAAAGCAAGGCGTGGCAACGCCTGAATGGATTGGATTCCTGGTGCTGCTGAGCGCCTACGGCCCGATGCATCCCGAAGTTGTCGCCTTCATGGAGCGGTCGAATGTGGGCCAACTTGGTCCACGAATTGGGTAGGGAAGAGGGGACAACCATGGACGCACTTCAGGCACTGAAGGCGCAGCGCGCCTATGTCGACGAGCTGCTGCATCGGATTACCGTTGCCGAGTCACGTGCCATCCGCGTCCAACTGTGTGCCGAGACGAAACGCGAGATCGGCACGCTGGAACAAATGCTCGCGGCGCTTGCATCCGGGACGCAGCAATGAATTATTACGAGCACCACATTGGCGACTACGACGAGGCCACGTCGCATCTGACGGCCTGCGAAGACGGCATCTACAGCCGTCTGATCCGCAAGTATTACTCCACCGAGAAGCCCCTGCCTAACGACATCCCGGCGATTCAACGCCTGGTCCGCGCACGCACCCGCGAAGAAAAAAACGCGGTGGTAGCCGTGCTCGAAGAATTTTTTGTTCTCGAAGATGACGGCTGGCATCAGAAAAGGTGCGACGCCGATCTGTCGAAATTTCTGGCCAACGAGCCGGAGCGTGAGCTGAAGAAGGTGAACGAGGACAATCGGCTGAAACGCCACAGGGAAGAGCGTTCCAGGCTGTTTAAGGCCCTGACAGATGCTGGTTTGCATGCCCCTTGGAACATCAGCATGGGGGAGTTGCGGGACATGGTTTCGAAGCTATCTGCAACGGCGCCTGAAACGCGTTTGCAGCCGTTACCTGAAACGGCACCTGCAACGCCTGCAACGGCTACCCAGACACCAGACACCACTACCCATACACCAGATATACCTACAACTACTCCTGACGGAGTAGTCGTCGACAGCCCTGCTGCCGACCTGTTCCTTGCCCACTCGACCGAGAAGCCTGAAAAGCCCGGCAAGCCTGACTGCCCGCATCAGGCCATCGTGGCGCTGTACCACGAGCTTTTGCCCACTTGCCCGACTATCCGGGACTGGACCCCGACCCGGGCACAAGCCCTGCGAACGCGCTGGAACGAGGACCCGAAACGGCAAGAGCTGGGCTACTGGCGCAAGTTTTTCGAGTACGTCGGCCAGTCCGCATTCCTGACTGGCCGCATTGAAGGCCGCGATGGCCGCAAGCCCTTCGTTGCCGATCTCGAATGGATGCTGAAGGCATCGAACTTCACAAAGATCCGCGAAGGCAAGTACCACGAGGGAGAGGCCGCATGAACGCCCCCTACGAACTCCCGCAGCCCCGCGCGCTGCACAGCGACGAGGCAGAGCAGGCTGTCCTTGGCGGCCTGTTGCTCGACAACGATGCTGTCGATCGGATCAACGGACTGGACGTCGCGCACTTCTGGCGCGATGACCACCGCGTCGTGTTCTCGGCAATCGTGCGTCTGGTGTCGGCCAACAAGCCGGCCGACGTGATCACGGTTTTCGAGATGCTGCAGGCGCAAGGCGTTGCAGAGCGCGTAGGCGGTCTGCCGTACCTGAACGCTTTGGCGCAGAACACGCCCAGCGCGGCGAACGTCGCTCGGTACGCTGAGATCGTGCGTGACCGCGCGTTACTGCGCGAGACGGCTTCCGCTGCTCGCAAGGTGCTGGAACTGGTCGAGACTCCGAGCGCGATGAAAGGCGCTGAGATCGTCGACAAGGCACAGGGGCTGCTGGCCCAGCTGGCACAGACCGGCGTGCGCACCGGCCCGAAGATGCTCTACGACCTGATGACCGAGTTCGTCGAGAAGGTCGATGCGCGCTACCACCGCGGCGTGCCGCCGGGCGTCTCTACCGGGCTGAAATCGCTGGATCGCGCTCTGAACGGCGGATTCCATGGCGGCAACCTGGTGATCGTTGCCGGACGCCCGTCGATGGGCAAGACCGCTCTGACGACAGACATCGGGCTGAACATGGCCGACGCCGGCCGCAGCGTGCTGCTCGACTCGATGGAAATGTCGGATCAGGAAATCATCGCCCGGGCGGTAGCTAATCGAGGCGGCATCAGCCTGTCGTCGCTGCTGAGCGGTCGCATGGCTGACAGCGACTGGCCGCGCATGACGCACGCGGTCCAGAACATCGGCGACATGCGCTTCGCCATCGATGACACGCCGGCAATGTCGCTGCTGGAAGTCCGCACCAAAGCCAAGGCGCACAAGCGGAAGTGGGGTCTGGACGCGCTGATCGTCGACTACCTGGGCCTGATGTCCGGCGGTGAAGAAAAGATGCGCACCCAGCAGATCGGCGCCTATTCGCGTGGCCTGAAGGCCCTGGCCAAGGAACTGGACATTCCGGTGATCGCCCTGGCACAGCTGAGCCGGAAGAACGAAGACCGCCCGGACAAGAAGCCGATCCTCTCCGACCTGCGCGACTCGGGCGACATCGAGCAAGACGCCGACGTTGTGATGTTCGTTCACCGCCCGGAAATGTACGACCCGAACAACGAAGACCTGAAGGGCTACGCCGAAGTGCTGATCCGTAAGAACCGGAACGGCGCGCTGTCGGACGTGCCACTGCTCTACCGCGGCGCGGTGACGAAGTTCGAAGAATGGACCGGCCCGCTGCCCATGCTGAGCCATGGGCCGGCGGTACGTAAGCGCGGCCTGGCCGCTGATCTGTGAGCCAAAAATGACCGACTTTTTCGACACCGTGACGAAGGCAGACAAGCCTGCCATGCCGACACCGGATCTCAGCCTGCTGGAGCACAACGCGCTGTTCCAGAAGCTGAAGAGGGATGCCGAAGCGCCGGGCGAAGCGGCTGCGCCAACCTGCAACGCCAACGTTCTGGCGCTCGACATCGGCACGCAAATGGGCTGGGCGCTTGGCCTGCGCGACGGCAAGAGCGACAGCGGCAGCGAGTCGTTCGCCGCTCGCAAGCACGACGGCGCCGGCCAGCGATGGCTCAAGTTCGTGGCGTTCCTGAGCGAGAAGCAGCGCCAGGCGGGCGAGCTCCAAGCCGTCTACTACGAGTCGGTCATGGCCCACGGCACGAAGGGGCAGCCCAACGTTGTCGCGGCGCACGTCTATGGCGGATTCCTCGCGCACCTCGAAGCATGGGCTGACCGCAACCGCGTCCGTCTGGTGCCGGTGTCGGTCGGGACCATTAAGAAAAGCTGGACTGGCAATGGCCGTGCCGACAAGGCAGCCATGATTGCCGAGGCGCGCCGCCGTGGCATCAAGGTCATCGACGACAACCATTGCGATGCGCGGGCGCTGCTCGACTACGCGCAGAAGGAGGAAGCATGAACACCGACAAGGAATGGAACGGCTACTGCATCCGCTGCGGCGGCATTGGTCACCGCTCGTCGAGCTGCACCCGCTGGACCGGTGTCCGTCTGGCCCGCCCGGAGTAAGACATGGCCACGCCGATCTATAAGGAGTTCGTCCTGAAGAACGGCGGTATCTGGCCGTTCGTGGTGGCCTTCGTCAAGCAGCACGCCAAGCAGTGCCTGGAGCGCGGCGAGCCGCTGCGACTCACGATCACGTCGGAAGAGAAGCGCCGCACCAGCGAGGCCAACCGCTACTACTGGGGCGTGGTGCTGCGCGACATCTCGGAACAGGCGTGGGTAGGCGACCGCCAGTACGACAAGGACACCTGGCACGAGCATTACGCAGACCTCTTCGGCGTGAAGATCGAAAGGCGTATGCCGGATGGAAGATTGATCCTGCTGCGCAAGTCCACATCAGATTACTCAGTCGGGGAATTCAGCGAGTACCTGACGAAAGTGCAGGCCAACGCCGCCAATGAACACGGCGTCAGCTTTGAAACGGTCCACTAGGAGAGGCCATGTTCTTCCCATCCCGCCGCGGCAAGTCGCGCTTCCCGCAAATCTGGTCGAGCGCCAAGCGCGCCGCGCTACGCCTGCCGCATCAAGGCGCCAAAGAGTCGGCCAAGCGCTACGCCGAGTTCAAGAACCCGCACACCGGCCACGTCACTGTGGGCCGGATCTACTGAAGTAACTAAAAGGAGCATCGATGTACAACACCGCGCAATCGCAAATGTCGGCCCTTGGTTGTCAAGGAACCTTGTCCGGTCCTCAATACGGCGCCGAGGTGCGCCAACCCGAGGTTCTGCAACAGATCGACAGCCTCATTCGCGAGGTTGGCGAACTCGAAGGCTATGTCAGCGGCATTGAAGAAAAGTTCTCCCCCGTACTGCAGCACAGCAGTCCTGATGCCGTTGGCAATCAAGCCTCCACCCCTTATCACACGGCTCTCGGCGGTCAGCTTGGCGAAATTGGCGACCGCATCCGTCGCGCGCGCCATCGCCTGGAAAGCGTTCTGCAACGCGCCGAGATCTAACCCCGGAGGCCGCCATGTCCGACCTGCAATCCATCTTCGCCATCATGGCCGTCTTCCTGCTGCTGGGGGTCTTGGGCTGGCTGCTGGTCCGTGGCGGCCTTCCCGGCGAGCGAGAGCCGGAAGACACCCAGACCAATGCCTACCTCGACGCGCTGGAGCGCCAGGCGCGCGACCACGACGGCGAGACAACACCCGGCCGGTACCAGTGGAAGAACGCCGGCGCTAAGGCGCCGCACGCGGAGTGAGATATGAGCAGATTCAATTTCGCGGCGAAAGATCCGGGCTCGATCGAGTTCACCATGACGGCGACTCTCACGCTGGCCGAGTGGCGGAAGATACAAGCCGTGTTGGAGCCGCGGCACTACGGGCCAACCGGAATGCTGGACGACGCAATTACCAACATGGTGCGGCAGGCTCAGGAAGCCTACGGATACACACCGGTCACGCCACTGGAGGGCGGGGAATGAGCCCACTTTTCTGGCCGGCCCTGTTCTGGCTCATCTGGTGGAGGGGAATGTGAAGAATCTGGCGTTTGTCCTGTTGGCCGGCATGGGGATGGTAGGGTTGTACTTCAAGGTCGAGTACAGCGGATGGGTGCTACTGGTGGCGTTGCTCGGCATTCTGTGAAAGGGGGGCTTGATGCAGTCGAAGAACAAGGCCAAGCCGACCTCAGCCGAGTCGCGGCACATCGAGCGGATCAAGTCGATGGGCTGCGGCTGTTGCGAGGTGGTGGCCGGTCCGAGCGAGGCACACGAGATCGAGCAAGGCATGTGGTGGACCTCGATTCCGCTGTGCCCGGACTGTCACCGCGGCGCCTTCAATGGCATCCACGGCCAAAAGCGCATCTGGAAGGCGCTGAAGAAAGACGAAATGTCGGTATTGAACGACACCATCCGGCTTCTGATGGAAGATTGACGGGGAACGACATGGTTTATACGGCCACACCACCAAAGAAGGCAGAGCGGAAGTCGGCGCTGGACAGCTACGAGTTCGACGCGCTCGACGATCTGCTGTTCGACTGGTTCTGCCGGGAACAGGGATACCAGGCGGTCGAAGGCTATGCCCGGTCGGATGCCGCATGCAAGCGGTCGGCCAGCTCTGACCAGTGGCGCACGTCCGACGAGGTGATTGACGACCGGATCGAGGCATACGTGATGCCGGCGATCTCTGAAGCGGTTGACGAACTGGACGGGGACCATCGGCTGGCAATCCTGATCGAGCAGCGCAACAGGGCCAGCGCAAAGGTCTGGATCAACCCGCGCGCCAAGCACAACCAGCCGCAGGCTTATCGGGCGGCCAAGGCGGCCATTGCACCCATCCTGAGGCGCAAGGGTGTTGTGTGGGATTCCGAACTGGCCTTGTAAACCACAGAAAGTTCGCCTAGAATCCGCAGCCAGAGGCCAGAGGTGCCTCTAAAGACAGCCCGGTAGCTTAAAAGCGCCGGGCTTTTTCTTTGGGCGATTGGTCCAGATGGCCTAGGACACCGGCCTGTCACGCCGGAGATCACGGGTTCGAATCCCGTATCGCTCGCCATTAACAAGGGAAAGGCTGGTCGGTGTGGTAGCCGCGGTTCAGCTATCGAGAGGGAGTCAATAGCCCATCAGCCTCTCAGCACTGGTCGATTAGCCTACGGTGCGTTGGTTCGAATCCAAACGCCAGCCTTTCCCTTCCCCTTATCTTCCAACCCGGCCGAGCGCCGGGTTTTTCATTTCTGAGGCGACCAACCCGCTTGGATGTGGGAGTCGACTGAGCCATGGCCACAGTTAAAGAAACGGCGAAGAAACCGAGGAAGAACAACCTCAAAGGTGCCGGACCGGGCCGGCCAAAGGGCGTGCCGAACAAGACCACGCGCGAGGCGAAGCAGATCATCGCCGGGGCCGCGGAGATCCTTGGCGGTGCTGAAGGCCTGGCAGCCTGGGCGAAGCGCAGCCAGATCAACCAGCGGGCATTCTGGACGTCGATCTACCCGAAGCTGCTACCGCTCCAGGTAACGGGCGAAGGCGGCGGCCCGCTGAAGACTGTTGCCCGGATCGAACTGGTTGCACTAAGTGGCAACACAGACGGCGCAGATAGCGCTTCCTGAAAAGCTGATCCCGGTATTCACCGGGCCGGCTGACGTTCGGGGGGCGTATGGCGGGCGCGGCTCGGGCAAGACTCGCAGCTTCGCCAAGATGCTTGCGGTGCGTGGGTACATGTTTGGGCAGGCTGGCGTCTCCGGGTTCCTGCTCTGCGGCCGGCAGTTCATGAACTCGCTGGACGATTCCTCGCTGGAAGAGTGCAAGCGGGCGATTGAGGACGAGCCCTGGCTGGCCGCCTACTACGAGATCGGCGACAAGTACATCAAGAGCCGAGACGGGCGCATTGCCTTCGCCTTCTCCGGGCTGGATCGGAACATCGCTTCGATCAAGTCCAAGGGCCGAATCCTGATCTGCTGGGTGGACGAAGCCGAGCCGGTCACGGACAGCGCCTGGTCGACGCTGATCCCGACGCTTCGGGAAGAGGGCGACGGCTGGAACACCGAACTCTGGGTCACCTGGAACCCGAAGCGAAAGATAGCGCCGGTCGAGAAGCGGTTTCGGTTCGCCAATGACCCTCTGATCAAGGTTGTCCAGCTCAACTGGAAGGACAACCCGAAATTCCCGGCCAAGCTGGAGCGCGAGCGTCAGCGGGATCTGAAGGAACGCCCGGAGCAATACGACCACGTGTGGGGCGGCGGTTACGTGACCACGCTGGAAGGCGCCTACTTCGCCAGCCACCTGCAGCGTGCTAAGGACGAAGGCCGGATTGGCTTCTTCCCGGCTGACCCGCTGATGACCATTCGTCTGGTGTGCGACATAGGCGGCACCGGCGCGCGGGCTGATGCCTTTGCCATCTGGGCCAAGCAGTTCATTGGGCGTGAGATCCGGGTGGTGAACTACTACGAGGCCGTCGGCCAGCCGATCGAGGCGCACATTGACTGGTGCCGTCGCCAGGGCTATGAGCCGGGCCGCGCGCAGTTCTGGCTTCCGCACGACGGATCGACGCAGGACAAGGTGTTTGACGTGTCCTACGAATCAGCCCTGAAGGCGGCCGGCTACGAGGTGACGGTGGTGCCGAATCAGGGCAAGGGCGCAGCGATGGCGCGCATCGAGCGCGTGCGGACGCTGTTCCCCCAGATCCGCTTTCACGAGGAAACGACCGAGGCCGGCCGTGCCGCGCTGGGCTGGTACCACGAGAAGCGCGATCAGGAACGCGGCATCGGCCTAGGGCCGGAACACGACTGGGCCAGCCACGGCTCCGATGCATTCGGGCTGGGCTGCGTCATCTGGGAGGAACCGAGGGTATCGGCGCCTCTCGCCTATCAAGAAACGGGGATCGTATAGTGGCCAAAATGTCGCCCGACGAGTTCAACGGGATCGTCGACAACGAGATCCAGCAGGCCGTGTTCTGGCAGGACTCGGCCATCAAGGACGACCGCGAGCGCAACTACCGCTACTACCTTGGCCTGCCCATGGGCAACGAGGTCAAGGGCCGGTCGCAGGTGGTGTCGTGGGATACGTTCGAGACCGTCGAATCGGTGCTGCCAGACCTGCTGGAGATTTTTCTGGCCAGCGACGAGATCGCGCAGTTCTCGCCCACCGGGCCAGAAGATGAGGCGTTCGCATCGCAGGCGACCGACTACATCAACTACCTGGTCACGAAGAAAAATCCGGGGTTCCTGATCTTCAACACGTGGTTCAAGGACGCGCTGCTGGCAAAGCTGGGCATTGTGCGGGCGTACTGGAACGCCGAGGCGCGCGTCTGCCGGGAGAACTACCGCGGCTTGGACGAAGACCAGATCGCGCTGATGCTCGAAGACGAGAACATCGACATCATCGACCAGCGCGAGTATCCGGACCCGGAAGACCAGCGCATGCGCGAGCAGGCAGCAGCGGCTGTCAACGCCATGGCGCCAGAGCAAGCTCAGCAAGTGCTGATGATGCTCCAGCAGCCGCCGAAGATGCTCTATGACGTGTCGGTCAAGGTCACGAAGCCGGGCGGGCAACTGTGCATCGACAACGTGCGACCCGAGACATTCGTGGTGTCCAAGCGTGCGACGAAGCTGTGCGACGCGATGCTGCAGGGCGAACTGCGCCCGTTCACGCGGTCGGACCTGGTGTCGATGGGTATCCCGAAGGAGAAGGCTTACAACGTCCTGGACTACGATTTCGCCACGCTGGAGACTGGCCGCTCGCTGAAAGAGCAGGCCGAGCACGACACGAATACGTGGCAATTCAACGAGTCGGACGTCTCCCCGGACAAGAGCGTCGAAGAGGTGTTGCTGTTCTGCGGCTTCGTCCAGGCTGACTATGACGGGGACGGCATTGCCGAGTGGCGCTATGTGATGCGCGGCGGCAACATGACGCTGAAGAACGACGAGTGCGACGGCCCCGACTTCTGCGCGCTGACGCCGATCCCGATTCCGCATGCCGTCTTCGGGCTCGCGTTGGCCGACACGGTGGCGCCGATCCAGCAGGTCAATACGGCGCTACAGCGGCAGTACCTCGATTCGCTGTTCATCGCCACCAACCCGCGTACATACGCAGTCGAAGGGCAGGTCAATCTAGACGACCTGCTGGACAACCGAATCGGCGGGGTGGTTCGGGTGAAGGCGCCGAACATGGCCGGCCCGTTCCAGGTGGCCAATGTCGCAGCGGACGCGCTGCAGGGCATCGAGTTCATGGATACGCGGCGCGAGCAGCGTACCGGCGTCACGCGGTACAACCAGGGTCTTGACGCCGACAGCCTGAACAAGACGGCCACCGGCGTTACCAAGATCATGGGCAAGGGCGACAAGCGCATGCTGATGATCGCGCGGATCTTCGCCGAGACCGGCGTGAAAGACCTGTTCAAGCTCTGCCTGAAGGTCGTCTGCCAGTACCAGGACAAGGCCGCAGTGATTCGACTGCGCAACCAGTGGGTGACGTTCGATCCGCGTACCTGGTCGTCGGAGATGGACGCGACTATCGAGGTCGGGCTGGGCACCGGCGACGAGTCGCTTCTGGTGGCCATGTGGAACAACATCATTGCCATGCAGACACAGGCGCTGCAGTCCGGGTCAAGCCTGGCAACAGAGCAGAACCTGTACAAGTCGGTCATGCAGCTCATGAAGGTCATGAAGGTCAAGGGCGCTGACATGTACTGGCAAGACCCGTCCAAGGCGCCAGCAAAGGAACCGCCACCGCCGAGCCCGGAAGAAGTGCTAGCGAAGGCTGAAGTCGAGAAGGCTCAGATCAAGGCGCAGTCCGATCGCGAAAAGCTAGCGAGCGACCGGCAAGTCAAGCACTTGGAATACCAGATCGAGCTCGTGAAGCTGCGTCAAGCTGAGGTGGCACTTGGCATCAAGGACCGCGATTCGCTGGTCAATGCCGCGGTACAGGCCGACAACCAGGACCGCGCCGATCGCGAGGAAACCGCCCAGAACATCAAGGACGTGGCCGGCTTCTTCAGCGGCGCCATGAACCCGCAACCGGGAGGCTTCAATGGATGATCGCACCGCAGAGCAGATCGCCCGCGCCCAGCGCGCCAAGCTGATTCTTGAAGACCCGCTGGTCGTCGAAGCAATGGACGCGATCCGCTCGCATCTGCGGCAGGCATGGGAATCGTCGCCAGCGCGGGACAAGGAAGGTCGGGAAGAGCTTTACCGCTACATGCGCGTTGCTGCGAACTTCGAAGCCGCCTTCCGTACCCATATCGAGTCCGGCGAGATAGCCGCCCACCAACTGCGCGCCGAGGAAGAGCAAAAGACCCTGATGGAACGGCTGCGCGACAAACTGCCGTTCTGACGGCACGCACGAAGGAGCAACAGATGGCACGCACGAAGGAGCAACAGGAAACGTTGGAAGAGTTCATTGCTCGCCACGAGGAAGCCTCGCAGGCCGCTGGCCTGGTGGTGACCAACGTCACGTTCCCGGATGCGCCGGCGCGGGTCTTTCCGGGCAAATACGCCGGCATCCCGGTGGCCGACGGCAAGACGGCCGAAGCGACCTACAGCGACGGCAGCAAGAACAGCTGATTTTCTAGGGCAAGTCACCAGCCCTCTTTGGTGACCGCGAAAGACCAACCGCCCCGAGCCCGCCTAGAGCGGGCTTTTTCATTGGCGGAGTCAACACTAAGCGAGGTGTGCAATGGAAGGTGAAATCACGACGCTGGAACAGTTTGCATCCGCAATGACCAGTCGGGATGACTCGGACGACGATCAGTCGCACGACGATGATTCCTCGACGCAGGACGCCGACAACGACCAAACCGCAGATGCGGAGTCGCAAAACGACGACCAGTCATCGGACCAGGCTGACGACGAAGACCAGACGGGCACCGAAGAGGACGATCAAGCCAAAGAGCAATCGGCCGATGACGCGGTGATCTCGTGGGAAACCGCCTCCGGTGAGAAGTTCGAAGTGCCTGTTGCCGAGCTGAAGCAAGGCTACATGCGCAGCCAGGACTACACGCACAAGACGCAGCAGCTCGCGTCCGATCGTGAGAACGCCCAGAAGCATATCCAACAGCAACTTGGCCATATCCAGGCATACGCCAAGGACCACGGCGAGCTGTACTCGACGCATCAACAGATCCAGCAGTTGGAATCTGCCATCGGTCAGATCAACCAAGAGATGGACCCTGTTGCGTATAGCACGGCTGTCAGCAACCTCATGCTGCTTCGTCAGCATGCGGGTCAGGTGGCAGGGCGTATTCAGCAGTACGCGGCCTACAAGGCTAACGAAAGCCAGGAGGCGGTGAAAACCGCTCAGAAGAAGGCGATCGAAGAGCTGTCGGGCCCGAACGGCATTCCCGGATTCGGCAAAGAGCTGGTGCAGAAATGGAACAAAACGGGGCGCGACTACGGTTTCTCGGACGAGGAACTGGCCGCGACGACCGACCCGCGACTGCTTCGCGTGCTGAACGACGCGATGCGGTTCCGCGAACTGCAGGCCAAGAAGCCCGCGGCTGTCGGCAAGGTAAAGACGGCCCCGCAGAAGCCGGCGAAGCAAATCGCTTCCACGCCGGCGTCCACCCTTGAACGCGATACGAAGGCATTCAGCGCGAATCCCAGTGTGGAGAACTTCGCCCGCCTTCTCGCACAAAAGTCGAAAGGATAAGCACCATGGCACAGCTTGCAAACTCGTTCTCGACCTTCGTCGCGGTTGGTAACCGCGAGTCGCTCGAAGACAAGATCTACAACGTCAGCCCCGAGGACACCCCGTTCCTGGCGACCATCGACAGCGGTAAGGCGTTCGCCACGTACGAAGAGTGGCAGACCGACGCACTGGCCGCCGCCGGCAACAACAAGGTCGAACAGGGCAACGAATCGACTATCGTCGCCGTGACGCCGACGGTTCGTGTGGGTAACCGTACCCAGATCTCGGAAAAGACCTACGCCGTTACCGCAACGCAAGAGGCGGTGAACAAGGCCGGCCGCAAGTCCGAAGTGAACTACCAGGACGCCAAGAAGATGGTCGAGCTCAAGCGCGACATCGAATTCGGTGCCCTGCAGAACACGACCGCAATCGCGGCAGCCGCCGGCGTTCCGGGCCAGTCCCGCGGCGTACTCGGCTGGATCGCCACGAACACCGACATCGGTGCTACCGGCGTGGACCCGAACCCGGTCACCAATACTGCACCCACCGACGGCACGCTGCGCGTCTTCACCGAAACGATGCTGAAGAACGCCATGCAAAAGGCCTGGGTGTCGGGTGGCAATCCGGACCTGATTCTGGTGCCTTCGGCCCAGCGCGGCATCGTGTCCGGCTTCACCGGCGGCGCAACGAAGTTCCTCGACACCGAGAAGAAGACCATCTATGGCACCGTCGAGGTGTACGTGGGCGACTACGGCCGCTACTCCATCGTGAACTCGCGCTACCAGCGCGCTCGCGACGTGTTCGGTATCCAGCGCGACATGTGGAAGCTGCTCACGCTGCGTCCGATGAAGGGCGAAGACCTGGCGAAGACCGGCGACAGCAAGAAGCGTCTCATCAACACTGAATACACGCTTCAGTGCAAGAACGAGGCCGCCAACTTCGCTGTCCGCGACCTGTCGTAATTTCACCCACCAGCAGCAAAACGGAGCCGTCCGGGGCAACTCGGGCGGCTTTTTTCATGGCAAAGCGAATTCTTAGCTACGGTACCAACAGCGCATTGATCTGGCATGACGAGCAGGACGGCAAGTGCGCTATTGAAACCGTGACGGACGTCGAACCGGTGATTGAGCGGGCCGCATACCTGCGCAATAGCGGGCATTCGCGCACCGGCATGGGCGACCGGCATATGGCCAGTATCCCGCTGAACATTCTGCAGCCATGGGCGGTGCAACGCGGCCTCAAATGGATGGACGTGATCAACGACCAGGCGCTGTTCACGCAGTTCATGCGGGAACATTCCAAGTTCATCGTTGACGACGCGTCGTTCGCTATGCCGGCCGCCGGCAACGTCTATCGGGGCGCACGATGATCTCTACCTATGACGATCTGAAGGCCGCGGTAGGCCGCTGGCTGCATCGCAGCGACCTGGCGGTGCCGGCGGAAGACTTCATCTCGCTATTCGAGGCGCGGGCCAATCGCGATCTCCGGGTTCGTCAGATGGAAGCCACGTACTCGCAGACGGTGACGGCACAGCGCAACCCGCTGCCGGCGGACTGGCTGGAACTGATCGGTAAGCCCACGGTCGGCGGAAAGCCACAGGACTTCATCACGCGAGACCAGTTCAAGCTGCTCGAAGGCACCGTGCCGGTGTTCGAAAGCGGCTACTTCAGCATCTTCGGGTCTAACATCTCGCTGAATGTCGATGTCTCGGCCGGGGTGGTGTTGGCATACGACTACTACGCAAAAATCCCGTCTCTGTCGGCCAGCGTCCAGACGAATTGGCTGATCACGGACGCACCGGATATTTACCTCTATGGCTCGCTGCTCGAGGCGGCTCCGTATCTGAACAACGATGCACGGATCGAGACGTGGCGCGGCTTCCTGACCGCAGCCTTCGATGACATCCAGGCGGCCAGCGACAAGGCGAAGACCTCGGGCGGCACGCTGGAGGTCCGGAATGCTTAGCAAGCTGATCGGCTTCACGCCGGACCTGGAAACCAACACACCGGGGATGCTGGTCGACTGCCAGAACCTGATCCCTGGTGAGCGGGGCATGAAAGCCGCACCGAGTCTGGTGTCTGCGAATCTGCCCGCATTGGCTGCGCCGGGCGCTGGTGGCGTGGTAGCGGTCAACCTCGACAACACGAAGCGTATGATCATCGGCACGCAGACTGCGCTCTACGAGCTGTCCGCGGGGGCATGGGTCAATCGCTCGCGGGTTGGTGGCTACACCGGCGGTCCGGAGTCCCGGTGGCGCTTCACACAATTCGGCAACGCCACGCTAGCGGCGAACGGCGTTGATGTGATCCAGCAGAGCATTCTGACGGGAGCATTCGCGAACGTCGCGACGGCACCCAAGGCCCGCATCATCGAGACGGTGCGCGGCTTCGTGATGGCGCTCGCAACGAATGACCCGACCTATGGTGATCGGCCTGACGGCTGGTGGTGCTCGGCGCTGTACGATCAGACCAACTGGACGCCGAGCCTTGCGACGCAAGCGGCAAACGGGCGGTTGATCGATACTCCGGGCGAAATCACCGGCGCCAAGGCGCTGGGCGACGACATCGTGGTCTACAAGGACCGGTCGATGTATATGGGGCGGTATCAGGGCCCGCCGATCATCTGGTCGTTCCTGCCGGTTCCGGGGGAGATCGGGGCGCCGTGCCAGGAAGCGATCGTGTCGATCGGCACTGCGCACATGTTCGTAGGGTTCGACAACTTCTACGTATTCGATGGTACGCGCCCGCAGCCGATCGGCGATGACGTGCGGGTCTGGTTCTTCAAGGACCTGAATTCGACCTACCGATACAAGATCATCGGCAGCCACGACGTGGCGAATGCGCTGGTCTACTGGTACTACCCGAGCACGACGAGCGCCACCGGCGCGATCGACTCGGCGATCGTCTACAACTACCGCCGGGGCAAGTGGGGGCGCGTCAAGCGCTCGATCCAGTGCGCGGTGAACTACATCTCTGGTCAGATCAGCTACGACACGCTGGGGAGTCTGTACGCGACCTACGAGGATCTGCCGATCGCGTCCTACGATTCGCCGGTCTGGCTGGCCGACAAGGCGCTGCTTGCGGTGGTGGACAGCACGAACAAGGTAATGACGGTCTATGGCGTGGGTGAAGACAGCAGCTTCACGACCGGCGATTTCGGCGACGACTGGCAGTACACGACGATCCAACAACTGCGGCTTCGCAATTCTGTCGAACCGACGACGGCGACGTGTCAATCATATGGGCACGCGACTATCGGCGCCGGGCTCACCTCTGGGCCCGCGTCGGATCTTGCCGACGGCAAATTCGATCTCTTGAACTCGTCGCGGTGGCACCGTGTGCGGGTGGATATGACGGGCGACGTCGAGGTGATCGGCTATGACCCACTGCTTGTGCCTGACGGGGGCTTCTGATGCGCATTCCGACAATCCGGCTGCCCAGCGCGCTGAGCGACCTGATTTTCGCGCTGACAAAGGTCCTTACCGACATCGCCACGCAGCTGAACAACCTGAGCGAAGGGCGTATCACTGCCGCGACAAACGCCGCCACAGCACCGCCGACGACTGATGCGCACCAGCTGGGTGACTTCATTCGAAATTCGAACCCGACGGTAGCCAGCGATGGCAGCGTGCTGATTGGGTGGGTGTGTACCGCGGCTGGCACGCCAGGCACCTGGAGCGAATCGCGGACGGCGAGCGGCAGTGAGCTGGCCGGCTTCCGAAACCTGCTGATCAACGCGCTGGGCCGGAACAATATCCGCGGCTATGTCAGCGGAACCGCGACGACGGCTGCCAACCAGTACACGTTAGACCGCTTCCGCGTCGTTGTGAGCGGGCAAAGTCTCGGGTTCGCTGCTACCGGCAATGGCTTCACGATGACCGCGCCCGCCGGTGGCGTGGAACAGGTAATTGAGGGTGGCAATATCTTCGGCGGCACCTACGTGCTGAACTGGCAGGGCACCGCGACTGCGACCGTGAACGGTGTAGCGGTGGCCAAGCGCGGCACCTTTACGCTACCGGCCAATACGAATGCGACGGTGCGCTTTATTGGCGGAACTTTCTACCTTCCGCAGCTGGAATACGGTGCAGTGCCGAGCCAGTTTGAGCTACGCCCGGCGCAATTCGAAGAGTTGCTGTGCCAGTTATATGCCTGCTTCGCGTCGTTCGGGCTCGGGCGGGCTGATTCGGCAACGTCCATCAACTGGGCACTGACTTTCCCCCGGCGCATGCGTGCGGTACCGTCGCTGACGATCGTCAAGCAGGCGCACTCCATAGCGCAGTTCGGTATCGGTACACAGACGTCATCAGGTTCGACATTCGTTAGTTCATTCCCCGGCCGGTGCCAGTACGTAGCCGGCATCAACGGCTATTCCGGCCTCTCCACAGGGAACATCTGCGCCATGGTGTCAGACGACGTCATTCTGGCTGTTTCGGAGCTTTGATCGTGTACAAGCGACAAGCTGACGCGTCGGGAGAAACGCTCTCAATTCTGCGGGATGACGGGGTGACCGTGCCGGTGGACGCCGAGAACGCTGACTATGCCGAGTATCTGGCTTGGCTGGATGCCGGCAACGTGCCAGAAGACATCCTGATGCCCATCGTTCCGCTGTTCGTCACACCGTTTCAGGCTAAGGCGGCGCTTCTTAAGGCCGGCTTGCTGCCACAGGTACAGGCTCTGCTGGACGCGCCGGAGACCCCGGAAATGTACAAGCTGGCTTGGAATGAGGCGCTGATGTTCGAACGCACTTCACCCATCGTTGCCGCCCTGGCAGCGTCATTGGGTCTCACAGACGATCAGGTGGATGCGCTGTTCCTGGACGCAAGGGGAGCAGCCTGATGCGACTCCATGTGATGGCGCGCGCCGCCGCTGACGAAAGCTGGCCGCTGCTTGCGCCGCTGTTTGAATCGGCGCTTTCGCACGGTGAGGGCGAACTGTCGACCGATGACATCCGCGAACTGGTGCGCGACGAACGTGCCTTCGTTCTGATCGCCGTGGACAAGGGCCAAATGCTGGCCGCCGCAGCGGTCGAGATCGTTGCCTATCCGCGTTTCAAGGTGGCCAACATCATCGCCACCGGCGGCAACCGGGTATTCCTGCGGCGCGAGGAATTGGCGTGGGTTGGCCAGATCGCGCGCGATATGGGGTGCGCGAAGGTTCAAACGTACTGCCGGCCGTCGATGGCCCGGCTTCTTGGGAAATTGGGCATGCGAGAGGCATATCGCGTAATGAGGCTAGACACATGAATCATCTGATCGATTCCATCTACGACGAGAACGACAAAGGGCCGAGCAATCGGCCCTTTTCTTATGGTCGACGCCTGTTCAAGTCGTCGGGGGGCGGCAATAGCACGCAAAGCACAAAGGTCGAGCTGCCCGACTATGTGGTGCCGTATGCCCAGCAGCTCATGCAACGCTCTGGCGACCTGTCGAATCAGGAGGTGCCGCAGTATGGCGGGCAGACGTATGCCGGCTTGAACGACACCCAGAACTCGGCTATCAACGGCATCATCAACCGCGCGCAGAACGGCTCCCCGCTGATCACTGCGGCGCAAAACGGCGTCCAGAACATCGCCAGCGGAAACGCCGGGTACAAGAGCGGGACCAACGCCTATATGGGCGACAACCCGTATCTGGACGCCTCGATCCAGAAGACGGCCAACGACATCGCGACCAACTATGCGACGGGTACCGGCGCGCAGACGATGGCGCAGTTCCGCAATGCTGGCGCGTTCGGTGGATCCGCTCAGGCCGAGACGCAGGCGCTCCAGAACAAGACGCTGGCCGACTCGATCGCCAATGCGTCGAACTCGGCGCGCATGCAGAACTACAACCAGAGCGCGCAGCTGGCTGAGAACGCGCTGAACCGCGACGCCGCCAACTACTGGCAGGGCCAGCAGAACCAGCTGAATGCCGCACAACTGGCGCCGACGCTGGCGAATCAGGACTGGCAAAACCTACAGGCGATGCTCACGGCCGGCGGCCTGCAGCAGCAGAACTCGCAGAACCAGCTGAACGACGCCTATACCCGGTGGCAGAACCAGGTCAACGCGCCATACCAGCAGCTCGAAACGCTGGCCAACGGCATCCAGGGCGCGACCGGCGGCGGCGTCGCGCGTACGACGATCGGTAACAACCCATACCAGTCCAATACCGGTGCGGGCATCCTCGGCGGTGCGCTCTCTGGGGCGTCTCTGGGGTCGTCGTTCGGGCCTTGGGGTTCGGCTATCGGCGGTATCGGTGGTGGTCTGCTGGGCGGCTTGTTCTAAGGGGCAATCATGGGCATTTTCGATTCCCTGTCCGGGATCCTCGACTCGGGAAACCACGATTCCATTCTGGGCGCGGTGGGCAAGCCCATCCAGAAGTGGACGGACCCGCTGTCGTGGGTCACGGGCGGGAAATGGGCAGACTGGACTAGCACCGATATTCCGCGCGCCTCCAATCAGGTGCTGTCCAAGGTCATGACGCCGTTCGACCGTGTAGACGAGACGATCAACCCGGTACGGCGCTGGGTGCCCGGCGTGGACAAGATCGGCGATGTGGTCCGAGACAAGCCCGCAAGCGCGATCGGTACGGCGGTCGGCTCGTTCTTCGGCGGTGGTGCCGCGCTGGGTGCTCTTGGTGGTGCTGGCGGAGGTGCTGGCGCCGGCGGTGCCGCAGCAGGCGGTGGTGCAACGGGCTCTGGGCTGGCTGGAGGCGGCTCTGCGCTTGGGTATGGAGGCGGGGTGCAGTCGTCCGTGCTGCCGGGCATCTTCGGAGGCGGGACCGTACCAGCCACGTATGGCGGGTCAAGCGGCCTCGGCATCTTCGGCGGCGCGG
Organism: Cupriavidus sp. 86D6; assembly: GCF_057815095.1. Taxonomy (NCBI): domain Bacteria; kingdom Pseudomonadati; phylum Pseudomonadota; class Betaproteobacteria; order Burkholderiales; family Burkholderiaceae; genus Cupriavidus; species Cupriavidus sp. 86D6. The sequence continues at coordinate 27,177 of NZ_JBYPSB010000026.1, forward strand.
CTGGTACCGGCTCGATCACTGGCGCTGGTTCTGCTGGTGGTCTCGGGCTCAATAGCGGCGGCCTGGACTGGATGCAACTGGCCCAGCAAGGCCAGAAGATGATGAACCAGAACAACAACCAGAACCGCGGCGGCGGTGCTGGCGGCGTTGGTGGTGGGATGGGCGGCGGCGGAGGCGGCGGTGGAAACACCAAAGGCCTGTTCTCGTCGCTGATCCGCCAGCCGAACCTGATCCACGCACCGATCAGCACGCCGAATATCCTCGGTGGCAACCTTTTGGGGTAACTATGGCCGGACTCGACTTTCTACTTGGCGCCAGCGACGACCAATCCAATGCCATGCGGTCGGGGCTGCTGGCCGCTGGCCTTGGCATCCTGGCAAACAACAGCGGGCACTACGGCGCTGCCGGGCCCGCGCTCGGCGCCGGGGGCTTGATGGGGCTGCAGGCCTATCAGGGCGCGCAAGAACAGGCGGAACAGAACCGCACCGCAGATCTGAAGCGGCAGCAGCAGGAGGCCGCTCTCCGGGCTGCACAAGCGAAGCAGAACTACGTCGCGGCGCTGGCTACCGGGCAGAAGCAATTCAACCCGAACGAGGCACTGGCCAACGGCTTCTCGATCGACGAGATCAAGGGCATGGCCGATTTCGGCAACTTCGGTAAGGCCAAGGTGAAGGACTACCGCGAGATCCGCATGCCGGACGGCCGGGTGGTGTCGCAGGGGTTCGACGAGTACGGCCAGCCGGTGGGCGAGGGGCAGACGCCATTCAAGGCCCCCACGTACCAGGATCTCGGCGGCAAGGTGGTCGCGATCGACCCGCTAACCGGCAAGATTGGCGGCGAACTCGGCAAGACGATGACGCCTGGCGAGATCGCCAGCAACAACGTCGCCCGCGCGAACCTCGGCATTGCACAGCAGCGCCTGGCCATGGACCGGGCAGGCCCGGGGAACAACCCGATGCTGAAAGGCGCCCCGTCTGGCTATCGCTGGAACGCGCAGGGCGAACTGGAAGCCATTCCTGGCGGCCCAGCCGCGCTGGAGGCCATCAAGGGAAAGGCGCCGACAGAGTTTCAGGCGAAGTCGGCAACGTTCGGTGCCCGCGCCGAACGGGCAGACAAGATCCTCAGCGACCTGCAGGGCAAGTACTCGCCCGGCGCTGTGGCCGCGAAACAGGGCGCGGAGAATGTCTATGGGGTGGGCGGCGTGCTTGGCACCATCGGCAACACGGTGCTGCCGGAGAACGCCCAGAAGGCAGACCAGGCGCAACGCGACTTCGTGAATGCGGTGTTGCGTCAGGAATCCGGCGCTTCGATCAGCGATGCGGAATTCGCCAATGCAAAACGCCAGTACTTCCCGCAACCCGGGGACTCGGCCGCGGTTATCAAGCAGAAGGCCGAAAACCGCGCCGTCGCTATTCAAGGCTTCAAGAATTCGGCGGGTAACGCGGCATTCACGGCGGCCCCCTCCAACGCTGGTAGCGGCGGCTGGTCCGCCAAAAAGGTGAACTGATGCCAACTTACCGTGTGACGGCGCCCGACGGCTCGACCTATGAGGTCAACGCGCCAGACGGCGCCACAGAGCAGGACGCGATCGCCTACGTGCAAGGACAGCAGACTAAGAAGGTCGACATGCCGTCGCCCGGCGCTTCGTCGCTGAAGGGATCGGCTGCGGGCGGCGCTTTCATGGGTCTGCGGGATGCTGTGGACGCCGGTGCCCAGCTGCTGCGCCGCGCGGTTCCGGACAGCGTGGGGAACGCCATCGATGCGGCCGGCAACTACCTCGCTGATGCTGGGCTGCCTGTCGCCCGGTCCAACGGAGTCGCGGGCGTCGACAAGATCGTCCAGGGCGCCAACCGTGAATACGAGGACTCACGCAAGATGGCCGGCCGAGACGGTCTCGACCTGGCACGCATTGCCGGGAACGTTGCCAACCCTGTGAACCGCATTGTTCCGATGGCCGGGGCGGGATCTGCCGCGGGTGTAGCAGGGCGGGCAGCGGCTCAGGGAGCGATCTCCGGACTCGCTACACCGGTGCTGTCCGAGGACTTCGGCACGAACAAGCTCGCGCAAGTGGGGCTGGGCGCTGCGACTGGCGCGGCAGGCGGGTATCTGGCAGACAAGACGATCGGCGCGCTGGCCAAAGGCGCCGACGCTGCCAAGAGGGTAGTTCAGTCGGGTGCCAAGCGGAATGCGGTCAACCAGGCTGCAGCAGAAGATGCGCTGGCGCGCGCCGCAGCGGCTCAGGACTTGGACCTGTCCGTTATCCCTGAGGGCATCCTGCGCAACGCTCGTGACCAGGTTAGCCGGGCACTTGGCCGCAATGAGACGATCGATCCGGCGGCAGTACTGCGGGCGGCAGAAGGGCGGGCTGTGCTCGGAGACGAGGCTGCATTGACGCTCGGGCAAGCCACACGCGACCCGGTGCTGTATGCGCGGGAAGCGAACTTGCGGGGGGTGGCAGGCGCCGGCAATGCGCTGACCGACCGTTTTGCAGCCCAGAACCGCGCCCTGATCAACTCGCTTAACTCGCGCGGCGCGACGGCCGCACCTGGTGAAATGGCGGCCGGCCAACAACTTGGCGATGCGCTGCGCGGATACGACGCCAGCCTGCGCAACAACATCAGCGATCTCTACAACACGGCGCGCGGGCTCAACGCGGGTGATATTCCACTGGACCACCGCGGATTCGCCGACGTCGCGCTGACGACGCTCGATCGCGAGATGAAAACCGGGTTCTTACCGCCACAGATCCAAAAGATCGTGAATGGCGTCAGCACAGGCGAAATCCCACTGAACATCAGCACTGCTGAGCAGATCAAGTCGACGCTGGCAGAAGCCAGCCGGGCGGCTAACCGGGCCGGTGACGGCAATACGGTGCGCGCGCTTGGCATCGTCCGTGACGCACTTGAAGGCGCGCAGCCGCCGGCAGGATTTCAGTTCGGCGGCAACCACGTCGTTCCAGCCGGTGCATCACTGCCGCCGGCATCTGCTGGCGCAGAGGCTCAGGCAGCATTCAACGCCGCACGAGCTGCCGCGCGTGACCGCTTCGGTCAGCTCGAATCCAATCCTGCGCTGCGTGCTGCCGTCGAAGACATGGCGCCGGACAAGTTCTTCCAGAAACATGTCTTGGGCGCCACCGCCCGCGACTTCCAGTCGATGATGCAGGCGGTCCCTGAACAAGCCAATACGGTGCGCACGCAGGTGCTGGACTACCTGAAGAGCAAGGCGCTGGGCGGGGCGAGCGACGAAGTTGGGAAGTTCTCTCAGTCGGGCTACAACAAGGCGCTGAAGCAGATCGGGGATACCAAGCTGCTGGCGATGTTCCAGCCTGAGGAAGTGGCCGCGCTGAAGTCAGTGGGCCGGGTGGCGGCAAATATCCAGGCTCAGCCGGCGGGCGCGGCAGTGAACAACTCGAATACGGCGTCTGCCGTGATGAATCTGCTTGGGCAGATGAACGGGAAGGTCGGTTCGCTCCCGGGCGTCAACATCTTGCGCAACTCAGCGCGGCAGTTTCTTGACGAGCGGGCCATTGGCGCGGCGCTTGGCGGCGAAATACCGACCCAGGCGTCGGAAGCGGGCGTAAATGCGCTCCGCTCTCGCCTGCTGCCGTATGCCGGCGCGGGCGGCATCTTTGGCGCGCAGATGGGCCAGTAACTGATTCACAGCGCCCCCGCCAAGGGCGACAAGCGCAGCACGCATCAGGTCGTTATCCATGATCTCCAAGCCACCTTCGGGTGGCTTTTTCTTTGGTGAGAGCAAATGCCAGTACCGAATAGTGTAGCCGACCTCGACCCGGTGGCCGCCAACAACTTCCCCACCGGCGGTGAGTCGGTCGGCCCAAACCTCGACAACTACCTACGATCGCATGCCGCGATCATACGACAGGTCAGCGACGCCGCCGCGGCTGCGCTAACAGCAGCGTTGCCTGCCGGGATCATTGCCATCTGGTCGGGGACGATCGCCTCGATCCCCGCCGGCTGGCAACTCGCCGACGGCACGAACGGGACCGTCGACCTGCGCGATAAGTTCGTGTTCGGCGCCGGCCCGGTGACGGCGGTTGGCACGACAGGCGGTGCCAAGACGGTGACGCTGAGTGCCGCCCAGATGCCGGTCCACAACCACGGTGTCAATGATCCAGGCCATGGCCACAGCGTGAACGATCCGGGCCACGGCCACACGGTCAATGACCCGGGCCACAAGCACGGTTCCGGAAATGGCTTCGGGTTCTCGTCCAGCGGTGGAGTCGGTGGTATTGGCTCGGGCACGAACGCCAACGGCTCCTTTGCTGAAACCGACCAGCGCGGCACCAACATCAGCATTAACAACTCCGGCACTAGCGTGTCGATCAACGGGAACTTCACTGGCATCTCTACGCAAAACGCCGGCTCTGGCGCAGCACACGAGAACATGCCCCCGTACTACACCCTCGCTTTCATCCAGAAGGTGTGAGCCGGACCACCGGCCGCACTCGTCAACCAGCCCGCCGCCGAGCGGGCTTCTTATAACCCCGGGGAATCCATGGAACAGCAAGCGAAACGAGGGTGGTTCGACTTCACCATCAGTCTTCAATGGTTGATCGGCGCAATCATCAGTGCGCTCGTCGGAGCCTTCACTGGCGCGGCGATCTGGTTCGGTCTGGTAGGCAGAGTCAACGCCCTGGAGGCACGTGACAAGGACCATGTAGCGCACTTCGCACGTATCGAGTCAGACATGCGCCAGCAACGGGCCGACGTGAAGGAGCAACTGAACGACATCGGCGAAGACGTGAAGGAAATTCGCCGGTACCTGATGGACAACGCAGCCGGCGCGCGGCCGGACATTCGGAGGTGGGCACGATGAGCAAGTTCCTGGCCGACAAGCTGTCGGAGATCAAGAAATGGTGGTCTGTCTGGGTAGGGCTGTTCGCCACCGTGGCGCTGACGGCAGTCCCTATCATCGCTGACCAGTGGCCGCAGCTGGCGCCGGGCTTCATTGCCCTATTCCCGAAGGGCGGAGAGCAATGGGCGCCGGTGATCGGGCTGCTGCTGACTATCGCTGCGCGGCTGGTCAGCCAGGCGGCCGTGCTGGATTCCTTGCGCAAGCTGTTCCGGCGCCCAGCAAAGGGAGACGACGATGCTGCTGCGTGAGGTAATGGAGAAGGCGATTCTTCCGGCACTCGCAATCCTGCCGGCAAAAATGGACACGCCGCAGGCACGCGTGATGCTGCTGGCGATCGGCCTGCAGGAAAGCGAATTCACGCACCGTCGGCAGATGGGCAACGGTCCCGCCAGAGGCTTGTGGCAGTTCGAAAAGGGTGGCGGCGTTCGAGGGGTCATGCAGCACCCCGCCAGCGCGCCATATGTCATGGCGGTCTGCGAGGTGCGCGGCGTGCAGTTTGATCGGTATGCCATCTGGGCGGCGCTGGAGACGGATGACGTCTTTGCCGCGGCTATCGCGCGACTGCTGCTGTGGACGGATGCCAAGGCGCTGCCCGCTATCGACGACCCGAAGGAATCGTGGGCGCTCTACGCGCGAGTCTGGAACCCGGGTAAGCCGCACCCAGACAAGTGGCCGGCGAACCATGATCTGGCCAGGCTGGAGGTCATCAAATGAGTGCCGGCCTGATCGAGATCTTGCTGAAGCTCGGCCCGTGGCTGCTGGCCGTACTCGGCTTAGTGTTTGGGTGGGCCCGGCACAAGCAGGCTCAGACCACCCAGGCACAGGCCAACCAGAAAGCCGCTGAAGCGGACGCCCGCGCCGCACAGGTGGAGGCCATCAACGCCAAGGCCAACGAGGACGCCGCGCGGGCCGGCGCCGATAACGCAAAGGTGAGACGCGATGAAGATTCTGTTGCTGCTGCCGATCCTGACCCTAACCGCGTGCTGCACGACGAGTGGGGTAAGTGAGCCGCCTGAGCCGCAGGTTATGGTGAAGACGCGTACTGTTGATACCGCCTGCGACTGGACCAAGCCCATCTATGTAGACGTGGCTGACGTCCTGACGAACGCGACAGCCGCCGCGATCCTGGCGCACAACCGCGCCGGCGCGAAGGTGTGCGGCTGGAAACCGAAAGGCAAATAGATTTACCGGGCCGGGACCTCTTCCGAGTGTTCCCGCCGGGTCTTCCAAAGACCAGACTTCAGTGCGTTGTTGACGCGCTTCCCGAGCGCCATCCCAGGCTTCTCAATCAGCAGATATGCCGCAGCAGATGCTAGCACCACGGCCACCGTGGTAAGCAGAATCGTCGCCCAATAGTGCCGCGCGCTCTCAATTGCCCACCCGCTCAGCCGGGTGTTCGGCCAAAACACAAACGTCAGTGTCAGTCCGTGCAGTAGGTAGATGCTATAGCTCAGGTTCCCGAGACGCAGCGCCGGCCGTGTAGTCAGGACGCCAAACAGCGATGATCCCGAGGCCACGATAATGAAGACGGCCGCCATGCTGATGATTGCCCACTTGTCGAACGCAGTATCGAAGCTGCTGTAGAGCCAGACTAGCAGCGCCAGCGCGCCGGCCGAATATACCGGCGACTTCAGCGACAGCGTCGGGTATTTCTTGTGCAGTGAAGCAGTGAGCATGCCGCACAGAAACAGCGAGATGTAGTACTTCTCCGGGTCGGGGAAGATGGCCGGCAGGCGGGGGATCAGCAACAGCGTAGTCACGATCAACGCCAGGTGTGAGCGCGAGGCAGCCGCAACGGTCAGAGCAGGCAGGGCGAAGTAGAACAGCCACTCGTAGTAGATCGTCCACGTGACGCCGGCCAGCAGCATGCCGGTGTTGTAGCCATTCACGCCTGGCTGTCCATAGAGCCCCAGACTGAACCACTGGATGATCTGAACTGCGATGTCCTTGACCGGGTAATTGAGCGTCCAGCCGGTGCGGTGGAACGAGATCGCGATGGCCACGAGAGCCGCGGCAATGAAAAGCGGGCCGATCCGGAACACGCGGCCGATGTACAGACCTCGCCAGTCGATGGCCTGGCCGCTGGTCAGCAGCCGGTTCCAGAACAGATAGCCGGTGATCATGAAGAAGAACGACACGCCGGTCTGCCCCAACATCTTGTAGAAGCTGGACGGCGGCAGCTGCCATACGCCGGTCTTCAGGTAGCCGTATGTGATCGCTGCGTGGTGTCCGAATACGGCCAGCGCGAGGAAGCCGCGCATCCCGTCCAGCGTTTCAAGACGGCCGCCCGTTACGGGGCTGTCCAAGCTGGCGAACAGACGTTTCGGCAGAACTATGAGGATTGCGACGCACAAGATGGCCGCGAAATACCAAGGACTGAAAAGGTCCATTTTTATTTTGTGGTTGTGGACAGGGGGAAGCGGGCGGATTCTAGCATCGACGGCTGCGGTACCATCCGGCCCATGTCGACCGGATTCCAGCCCCCAGCGCCGCCCATGCCGAAGTATGAGATCTCGGACGAGTGGGCATGCCGCACATGCTCGCGGCTTGTGATCACGATGGTGCAGGAATATCCACATCCACGGATCAGGCTGGACTGCCCGCTCGGGCATCCCTGTCCGCTCAAATGGTGCCCGGATTGGCAGCGGGAAATGGGGGTGGATTGAGGTGTTTATAACGCCCACCTAACCCATTGATTTGTATAGGGCTGAGTACGACCTTTTGCGGGCGTGAAAAGCTGTCAAAAAACTACCGCATCCCATTGATCCGTAATGGGAAAACACGGCTGATTCCCGCCTAAGGGGGCTGCATGCCCAGCAGCCCGCTAGCCCTTGATTTACCGTGGGGTGTTCAACCGGTGTTCAAAATCCGATCAAAACCCGATCAAGAAATCAGCCGTTGCTGACCTTCACACGGACCGGTGCGAGACCACGATTGTTGGCGTAGAGGTCGGCCGTCTGGTCGCTCTGGTGCCCGAGAAGCGCCTTTGTATCCACACCACCCTGGTCCATGTAGGTGCGCTTCGCCAGACTGCGCAGCTCGTGGAAGGTCGGCGCGTGGTCGCCGTCCAGTTCTGCAAGCACGCGGGCTTTGGCGAACGCCTTGGAGATCGTGTCCAGATCAACGGGGGAACCCCGGGGCGCGCCGGTGTACGGCCGGATATGGTGGATCAGGTATTTGCTGACCACGCCGGTGGTCTTGCACCTGGCGATCACGTCGGCCAGCGACAGGCCAATGGCATCCATCCGCAATGCGAGCGGGATCTCGATCACAACGTCAGTCTTGGATCGCTGCAGCACCAGGTATTCACCAACCACATTCGACCGCTGCAGGCCGGCGATGGTCGACCGGTCCTGCCCGGTGATCATGGCCAGAAGCATGGCGTTCGGCAGCCAGGCGGCCACCTCGGGCGCCTTGTCCAGGATCTTCTGGAAGTGCTCCAGCGACAGGCGCTGGCGCTTCACCTTCACCTTTACCTTCTCGGTCACCGCGACTGGGTTGGTAGGCATCCATCCCAGCGCCACACCTTTTGCACATACGGCAAACATGCGGCTGCGGATGGCCTGTGCCCATCGATTCTTGCCGCGCGCTTTGATCTTCTCCAGCATCTCGGCGACATCCTTGGTCGTCAGACTCTCGCAGCGGATGTGCCCGATCTCGGCCGTGATGATCCGGTCGTAATCGCGCCTGGCCTTCAGGGTGTTCGGGCTCAGACCGTCGATGGGCATCTTCTTCAGCAGGTCGGCCACGGTGTCCTGAACCGCTTCCAGCCGTTCGGCCAGCGACTTCTTGGCCTCGCCGCGCTCGACAACGAGATTCGCTTGCTGCGCCTCGTGGATGGCCTCTGCCGCAGTCACCCGGCCGATCACGTGCGTCTTGCCGTCGCGCGGATCGCGCCAGGTGAAGTAGCCCGGCCGCGGCTCATGGAGATTCGGCGGGAAGTGTGCGCGCTTGCGGATGCGTGGACGGGCGGCCATGGCTTATTGTGGGATGCGGCTGGCAAGGGAAGGGCGGGCGACCGCACCCTGAAAGATGGCGGTGTCCTCGACATAGTATGCGCGGCCGACCTTTACCGGAGTCGGGTAGATCTTGCCGTCGCGAGCCCAGGTGCGAACGGTCTTCACTGCCGGCGCGGGGTCAAAGTTCTTCTCGGCCCATTTCTCAAGACTGATTTTCATCTTCCTGCTCCAGGTTCAAGTACTTGCGCGTCAACCTCAGGACGCGGGCTATGTTGGCTTGCATGGGGGTCACTGCAATTCTTGTTCTGCCTGTCGCATGGCGGCGGTGAGGCGCGCCATGTCATCGTGCGAGCCACCGGGGCGGTCCGGATGAGCGGCTTGGGCCCGGCGGCGGTACGCCGCGCGCACGGTGGCTAGGTCACGCTCGCTAGCCGATACGCCGATCACATCGCGCCAGCTATCGGCTGCGGCTGGTGCTGGCAAGGCGGCGAACCCGGTGAACGCAGCGCGCATCATGTCCCCCGTTCCCCAGCGAGCGATGCCACGCAGCGCGTCAATCGTCTTCACGATAGCGTGCATGTTGTGCTCGACGCGGTTCCAGCGATCACAAGCAAAGCTCATCGACTGACCATCCAGCGAAAAGTAGACAGCGACACCCTCATCATCGAGCTTTCGATAGCTGGCATATGGAAGGCCGTCTTGCCGCAGCGGCACATTGGTCGAAATCACCAGATTTCGGCCACCGAGCCGGCGAACCTCGCCAACTAGGTTGTCACGCGCGACTGCGAAGGTGGTCTGGAAATTTGCCGAAGCGCGTCGAAAAGGCGCTGTGCGCGGTCGGCCTTCCGGCCATTGAAGCGGATATGCCGTGGTACTCATACCGCATCCCCCTCCGCCCCGCCATTCCCCGCAGACGGGGCGGCGAGTTTTGCCCGAGCCTGCCAGCATTTCCACCAGAGCGCCGTCATGCTGGACACGTAGCTACCGTCTGCCCGGCGCCTTGTGTGACCGCCAGCACCGTTCACGAACGCATGGAATGCTGCGCGCTCGTCTTCCGTCTCCCCGCCCCCAGGCTGGCTGGCGCTCTCCAGTTCGCGGCGGTTCCATGCGGAGATAGCATCGGCCTTGGCGCCTTCATGCGAGCCAAATCCTTCGTGAAACGCGCCGTCGAAAAGACACGCACCGCAGTCGCAAAGCACAAAGGTTTCCGTCTTATCCCCATACCAGGGATCGCCCTGCGGCTCAACATCGCGCTTGACGACCTTGGGCGCACCGCCGCAAAACGGGCACGGCTTCAGCTTCTCGCTCATTCTGTTTCTCCTGGGGTGCGGGTGCGCT
>NZ_JBYPSB010000027.1:0-27971 GCF_057815095.1 Cupriavidus sp. 86D6
GAGCGACCGGCTTTGCCGTTCGCTGTCGCTGCGTCTTTCGTCGCAGCGGAGAAACGAGATTATGCAGAGCATTCAACGTTTCGTCAACAGTTTTTGCAGAACTTTTTTCTGCCGGCCGGTGCCGCGAACCCTCGCAACCCCAACCTCCTGCCAACCCCGCAACCGTTGTCGCCGCTGCGTTTGCAGCGCGCTTTGTGTTGCGAGGGGGCGAATATTAGGCCCGTTCCGCGACGTTTGCAACACGCATGTCACGAATTCATGGCTAGACGTTCGGAATCTGCGACACAAGCCGTTGATCGGAAAGGAAAATCGGCCCGATAAATTATTATCGGGCCGACCAATACCCCTCAACTTGCCTCGGGTATCTCCCGACTCAAGTTTTAGCGATGCTTGAAAACGGGTGGCCGTTTCTCCACAAATGCGGCCATCCCTTCCTTCTGATCTTCGGTGGCGAACGTCGAGTGGAACAGGCGCCGCTCGAAATGGACGCCTTCGTTGAGCGTCGTCTCATAGGCGGCGTTGACCGATTCCTTGATCATCATGACCACAGGCAGCGAATAGCCGGCGATCGTCTCCGCCGCCGACACGGCCTCGGCCACCAGCTTGTCGGCCGCCACCACGCGCGATACCAGCCCGGCCCGCTCCGCCTCGGCGGCGTCCATCATGCGCGCCGTCAGGCACAGGTCCATGGCCTTTGCCTTCGATACGGCGCGCGGCAGGCGCTGCGTGCCGCCGGCACCGGGCATGGTGCCCAGCTTGACCTCGGGCTGGCCGAACTTCGCGCTGTCGGCGGCAATCACGATGTCGCACATCATCGCCAGCTCGCACCCGCCTCCCAGCGCGTAGCCGGCTACCGCGGCAATCACGGGCTTGCGGATGCGGCGGATGGTTTCCCAATTGCGCGTGATGTAGTCGCCCTTGTAGACGTCCATATAGGAATACCTGGCCATCATGCCGATGTCGGCGCCGGCGGCGAACGCGCGCTCGCTGCCTGTGATGACGATGCAGCCGATGGCCTCGTCCGCGTCGAATGCGGTCAGCGCGGCGCCCAGTTCGTCCATCAGCGCGTCATTGAGCGCGTTCAGCGCCTTGGGGCGATTGAGCGTGACCAGCCCGACGCGGCCACGCGTCTCCACCAGGATGTTCTCGTACGGCATGTCTTCTCCTTGCGATGAGAGGAATCGGTGATCTGTCTGATACAGAAGCGGATCGATACTCGCCCGCCGCCGTGGCGCCGGTCAAGGCGGGCTGCCACCTCTTGCGCCATGCCGGCATCCCTACTACTATTTGCCGACCGACTGGTCGGTTAATTTAAAGGACGCGCGCTGCTATCTACAATGGCCGTGCGACCCATCGCGGCAACAGATCCGCACATCGGCCCGAAGATCAAATGGCGCAGGAGACCACCATGCCCCCGTCACAGGTTAGCCCGGCCAGCCCGGTCAGCCCCGCGCACGCCCCCGCGCGTGCGCGTCTCGAAACCGGCCCCATCCTGCTGCGCTGGCACGGCGATGTCGCCGTCGTCACGCTCAACCGGCCCGACAAGCTCAACAGCTTCACGCGCGACATGCATCGCGCGCTGGTCCAGGCGCTGGATCAGACCGAAGCCGGCGCGGCGCGTGCGCTGCTGCTGACGGGCGCCGGCCGGGGCTTCTGCGCTGGGCAGGACCTGGCCGATCTCGATTTCACGCCCGGCCAGGCCACCGATCTGGGCGACCTGATCGATACCTGGTTCAACCCGCTGGTACGCCGCCTGCAGGCGATGCCGCTGCCCGTGATCGCCGCGGTCAACGGCACGGCCGCCGGCGCGGGTGCCAATCTGGCGCTGGCTTGCGACATCGTGCTGGCGGCCCGCTCGGCCAGCTTTATCCAGGCATTCGTCAAGATCGGCCTGGTGCCTGATTCCGGCGGCACCTGGCTGCTCCCCAAGCGGCTGGGCATGGCACGCGCGTTGGGGCTGGCGATGACCGGCGACAAGCTCACCGCCGAGGAGGCCGAAAAATGGGGCCTGATCTGGGAGACGATGGACGATCCCCTGCTCATGGAACAGGCCATGGCGCTGGCCACCCACCTGGCCGCGCAGCCCACGCGCGCCCTGGCGGCGATCAAGCAGTCGATGCACGCCAGCGCCACGAACACCTTCGACGCCCAGCTCGACCTCGAACGCGACCTGCAGCGCCAGCTTGGCCGGTCCCACGACTACAACGAAGGCGTGAACGCCTTTCTCGAAAAGCGCGCCCCGCATTTCAACGGCGCCTGATCCCCTGCCCCGCGCGTGAAGGAGACCCGCTTGAACCAAGACCCCCAGGCCCTTGCCCAGGCCACGGCGCATGCCATGTACGAGTCCGACGCCTGCAGCCGCTGGCTGGGCATGGTGATCGAGGAAGTCCGCCCCGGCTACGCCCGCCTGTCGATGCCGGTACGGCCCGAGTTCCTGAACGGCCATGCCATCTGCCACGGCGGCCTGATGTTCACGCTGGCCGATTCGGCCTTCGCGTTCGCCTGCAACAGCCATAACATCAACACCGTGGCGTCGGGCTGCAGCATCGAATTCCTGCGGCCCGTACAGGGCGGCGACGTGCTGACGGCCGAAGCCGTCGAGCAGATCCTGTCCGGCCGGCATGGCGTGTACGACATCAAGGTGACCAACCGCGCCGGCGAGCCGGTGGCGATGTTCCGCGGCAAGTCGGCCCAGATCAAGGGGCACGTCATCCCGCCGGCCGAGGCCTGACCCCAGACAAACGCGGTACCCTGCGCCAACGTAGCGCACCCATCCCGGAAACGTGGAGACATCATGAGTACGCGCCTGACCGATCTGCCCCTGGAACCGATCGAGACTGCCAGCCGGCAGCAACTGCTAGCCCTGCAGCTTGAACGCCTGAAATGGTCGCTGCGCCATGCCTACGACAATTCGCCCGTGTACCGGCGCAAGTTTGACGAGGCAGGGGTACATCCCGACCAGTTGCAGTGGCTGGCCGACCTGGCGCGCTTTCCGTTCACCACGAAGAAGGATCTGCGCGACAACTACCCGTTCGGCATGTTCGCGGTGCCGCAGGACCGCGTGGCGCGCGTCCATGCCTCGTCGGGCACCACGGGCAAGCCCACGGTTGTCGGCTACACGCTGCGGGATATCGACACCTGGGCCACGGTGATGGCGCGCTCGATCCGCGCGTCGGGTGCGCGGCGCGGCGACAAGGTGCACATCAGCTACGGCTACGGGCTGTTCACAGGGGGGCTCGGTGCGCACTACGGCGTCGAGAAGGCTGGCCTGACGGCCATCCCGTTCGGCGGCGGCCAGACCGAGCGCCAGGTGCAGCTGATCCAGGACTTCAAGCCCGAGGTCATCATGGTGACGCCCAGCTACATGCTGGCGATTGCCGACGAACTGGAGCGCCAGGGCATCGACCCGGCATCGACATCGCTGCGCATTGGCATCTTCGGCGCCGAGCCGTGGACGCCCGAGATGCGGCAGGCGATCGAAAAGCGCATGGGCATCTCGGCCGTGGACATCTATGGGCTGTCCGAGGTGATGGGCCCGGGCGTGGCCAACGAGTGCGCCGAGACCAAGGACGGCCCCACCATCTGGGAAGACCATTTCTATCCCGAGATCATCGACCCCGACACTGGCGACGTGCTGCCCGATGGCGAATTCGGCGAACTGGTCTTCACGTCGCTCAGCAAGGAGGCGATGCCGGTGATCCGCTATCGCACGCGCGACCTCACACGCCTGCTGCCGGGCACCGCGCGGGCGGCCTTCCGCCGCATGGAGAAGATCACGGGCCGCACCGACGACATGATGATCGTGCGCGGCGTGAACGTCTTTCCGTCGCAGATCGAGGAACTCATCCTCAAGCACACCGAACTGGCGCCGCATTACCAGTGCGTGCTGGGCAAGGAGGGGCCGCTCGACACCCTGACCGTGCGCGTGGAATGCGCCCACGGCGCCGAGCCGTCGGTGGCAGCCCAGGCGCGCGAGCAGCTGACGCACGACATCAAGGCCTATATCGGCGTGACGGCGGGCATCGAGATCCTGCCCGAAGGCGGGGTCGAGCGGTCGGTCGGCAAGGCGCGGCGCATCGTCGACAACCGGCCGCGCTGACCGTCACCCGATCGGCAAAGGGGATTCACCAGGCATCAAGCCGCCAGCCTTCGTCGGTGGCCACCAGGCGGTCGGTCAATGCCAGGCCGTCCATGAAGGCATCGTCGTGCGATACCACCACCAGGGCGCCCTGGTAGCCGCGCAGCATGGCCTCCAGCGCCTGGGCCGACGGCAGGTCCAGATGGTTGCTCGGTTCGTCGAGCAACAGCAATTGCGGCGGCGGGTCTGCGTACAGGGTGCAGGCCAGCGCCGCCTTCAGCCGTTCGCCGCCGCTCAGCGCGCCGCTGGGGGCGTCGATTTTCTGCGCATCGAGCCCGAGGTGTGCCAGCAGCATGCGCAGGTTTGCCTCGGTGGCCGTGCCGTTCGCCGCCCGCATCTGCGCCAGGACTGATTGCTCCGGATCGAGATTGGCCAGTTGCTGGTCCAGGTAGACCGTCTCGGCGGAACGCCTGCAGGTGCCGGCCAACGGCGCAAGCTGGCCCGCCAGCGTCTTCAGCAGCGTGGATTTCCCGCAGCCGTTCGGCCCGACCACGCCCACGCGCTGCCTGCCCGTCACGGTGAGGCTGACGCGGCGGGTGGCGCCCGGCACGAACGGTAGCGCCACCGCGTCGAGTTCGGCCACACGCCGGTGCGCGACCTGAGCGACCTGAGCGACCGGCACGCCGTGAAGTGTGATGTGTGCCGCGTCCTCCACCTGCTGCGCGGCTTCGCGCACACGTTGGTCCAGATCGGCCTGGCTGGCGGCTTGTTGCTGGCGCAGCTTACCGGCGGACACTTCGCTGCGCGCCTTCTGGCCGCCGAGCAGAATTTTGGCCTGGTTCGACGTTTTCCCCTCCCGGTTGCCACGCGCCTGGCGCCGCGCCTGACGCTCGCGCTGATCCAGCATCGACCGTTGCTCGCGCTTGCGTTCGAGCTTGCGCTGCGCGAGCTGGTCGATCGCGTGCTGCCGCTCGTCGGCCTTGCTTTGGGCGTAGAACGTATAGTCGCCGCCGTAGCTGCGCAGCCCCAGCGAGGACAGTTCCACGATGCGCGACAGGGTGTCCAGCAGCGCCCGGTCGTGGCTCAGCACCAGCAGCCCGCGCGGCCACTGCTGCAGCTGATCGATCAGCGCCCGACGCGCGGGCCGGTCGAGGTGGTTGCTGGGCTCGTCGAGGATCAGGAAATCCGCGTCGGACAACATGGCGCCGACCAGCGCCACCCGCATGGCCTCGCCGCCGCTCAGGGTGTCGGCCGTCGCCGCGGCATCGAGATGGCCCAGGCCATTGCGGTCGAGTGCCTGTTGCAGCCGCTGGCGCACATCCCAGCCGCTGCCCACGGCATCGAAATCCTCCGGGGCGCTGCTGCCCGCCTCGATCCGCGCCAGCGCGTCGAGCGTATGCCGCACCCCGGCCAGGCTGGCCACGGTTGCATCGGCAGGCGGCGCCACCTGTTGGGCCAGATAGCGGACGCTGCCCGAGCGCAGGCAGCGCCCGCGCGTGGGCGGCAACTGACCAGCCAGAATCTGCGCCAGCACGGATTTCCCCGCGCCATTGCGCCCGACCAGGCCGGTGGGGCGCTGGTCGAAAGTCTCGTCGAGATCGGAGAAAAGGCGCCTGCCGTCGGGCAGGACATAGGACAGGCCTTCGAGCCTGAGATAGGGATCGGTCATGCGTGGATTCCAGAGATGCCAGGAACTCCCCCAGCTTGCGGGGGCGGGTGGAGACTGGCCGTCTTGTCGACGGCGGCATCAATGGCGCATGGGACCAATACCTCTGTGTTGGGGGATCAGGCGGCTATTGTAATGGGAATGGCAGAGGCTTGCCGCGGCGACGTCGCCACCACTTCCCCCACGAGGATGATCGACGGGCTGGCCAGCCCCGACCCTACGGCGTCGGTCAATGTGCCCAGCGTACCGGTCCACTTGAGCTGGTCCGCGCAACTCGCGTGCATCACCACGCCCGCCGGCATGTCAGGCCGCATGCCTGCCTGCAGCAGGCCCCGGCGGATCGACGCGATGCGGTGCATGCCCATATAGATCACCAGCGTGGTGCCGCTGGCCGCCAGCGCCCGCCAGTCCGGTTCGCCATCGCCGCGCGTATGGGCGGTGACGAACGTCACCCCATGGCAATGGGCACGATGGGTCAGCGCGATGCCAAGCGCCTGCGCCGCCGCCAGTCCGCTGCTGATGCCGTTGACCACCTCGACATCGAGCCCGTGCCCGCGCAGGAACGCCACTTCCTCGCCGCCCCGGCCGAACATCAGCGGATCGCCACCCTTCACGCGCGCCACGCAGCGGCCCGCCAATGCATGCGCCAAAGTCTGGGCGTGGATGCTGGCCTGGCTGACCGAGCAGCGACCGCCGCGCTTGCCGACGGCAATGACCTCGGTGCCGGGGCTTGCGTAACAGGCCATTGTCTCGGGCACCAGATCGTCGATCAGCCAGACCTGGGCTTCGGACAAGGCCCGCGCGGCCTTGACCGTCACCAGGTCCGGATCGCCGGGGCCGACACCGACCAGCCACACCTTGCCCGTCTGCCGGCCCTGCGCGCCCTGCCGCGCTTCCCTCTGCTGCCCCTCTCGCGCCTGGCGCGGGCCGTCCATGTTCCACCGTTTCATCATGTCATCTCTCAGTTCAATGGCTCGTGCCCGAAGAACGCGTGGTCTTGTTGAAGACGTTGTACTTGCCCACCGGCTTGTCCATCGGCAATCGCTTGATTTCCTGCAGCGTTGCCGCGTCGTAGACCACGATGGCGCCCTTGTCTTCCATCAGGCTGACCAGCGCATAGCGCCCATCGCGCGTGAACTCCACGTGAGCCGCCGTCCGGCCGGGCGACGGCGTGACGCTGCCCACCACCTTCAGCGTCTGCTTGTCGATGATCTGGAGCGTGTCGCGGCGCGGGCTCATCATGGCGTCGGTCCAGGCATAGGGCGTGGCTTCGTGGCTGCGCAGGAAGAAGCCCGGACCATTCGTGGCGATGGTGGCCACGGTCTGCCAGGTCTGCATGTCGATCACGCTCAGCGCGCCCTGCTTGAGGTTGGGCGACGCCATCACGTCGCGCCCGTCGCGCTGCCAGGTGATGCCGCTGCCCAGGTGCGGCATGCCGGACAGGGCCAGGTCCGCCACCTTGCGGCCGGCATCGAGATCGATCACCTGGCCGGCACCGCCGCGCGAGGCGCCCAGGATATGGCGATACGGCTGGTCAAAGAAGAAGTCGTCCAGCACGTCGTCCAGCGCGATCACGCGCGGTTCCAGCGTGGCGTAGGGAATCTCCCAGACTTCGGGGATATCACGCAGCGCGGCGATAAACGAGCCGCGCGGCGCGGCATCGTAAACCGCCGAAACGCGCGACGCCTTGCCGCCTGCCCCCGTCACGGGATACACCCTTTCCAGCGACAGGTCGTCGGCACGCAGCAGCACCATGGTCTGCGGCAGCGTGTTGCCGGCCAGCACCCATTTGCCGTCGTCGCTGACCGCCACATTGCGCGTGTTCAGCCCCGCGCGTGTCTCGGCCACCAGCGTCAGGTTCCACAGGTCGTACTTGCTGATCCAGCCGTCACGGCTGGCCACAAAGACATAGCGGCCCTCACGGCTGAACTTGGGGCCGCCGTGCAGCGCAAAGCGCGTCTGGAACCGATGGATCGGCTCCAGCTTGTCGCCGTCTAGCACGCGCAGATGGTGGCTGCCCGACTCCACCACCAGGAACAGGTTCGATGGATCAGCACGGAACACCGGCTTGTCCGGCAGGCTGCCCGGTGCGTGATAGACCACGCGCGACGCGCGGATGTCTGCCGCCGCCCAGTGCGGCGCCTGCGCCGGCGCCGTGCGCAGCCAGGTGGCGATCTGGTCCAGCGTGGCCTCCGGCAACTGGCCGGCAAAGCCCGGCATCTGCGTGGCGGCACGGCCATGGCGCAGGACATCGCGCAAGGCATCGGGCTTGAGCCGCTCCAGGCTTTCCGGCAACAGCGCCGGTCCCATGCCGCCGAGCCGGTCGGCGCCGTGGCAGGCCGCGCAATGCTGCTGGAAGGCGGCCGACGGGCCGGACGACGGGCCGGACGACGGGCCGGACGCGGTAGCGGCAAGTACCCCCGTCCACGCGCAGGCAGCCATCGCCAGCCCCGCAATCAGGCGTTTCATGCGGCAACCTCCCGGCCCAGCGGATCGGCGATTTCCTCGTCGGACAAATAACAGCCCGGGTCCTCGGCCCACGGATTGCCGCTGACGGCATAGGCGCGCACGCGCGTGTTGCCGTTGCAGATCTCGCGATGGGCGCAGGTGGCGCAGCGCCCTTCCAGCGGCCGGGGGCTCGACTTGAGCCCGCGCATCAGCGGATGGCTGCGATCGGCCCAGATGTCGCCAAACGCGCGCTCTCGTACATTGCCGATCGACACATGCCACCACATGGTGTCCGGATGCACATTGCCGAGGTTGTCGATATTGGCCACGCCCACCCCGGTGGCGTTCCCGCCCCAGTTGACCAGGCGCTGTCGCATGTCCGCCAGCCGCCCGGGCTGGCGCCGGGCGATCCAGTGCAGCAGGCTGACGCCATCGGCATCGTTGTTGCCCGTGACGAAATCGCCGGCCCGGCCTTCCTGCGCACGCGCCCAGACATGGTCGAACAGCCAATCCACGGCCACGCGCGTATGGGCGTGATGCGCATCGTCGCCCCGGTGGCTGCTGCCACGGCCCGCATAGTTGAAATGCGAGAGATAGAACTTGTCGATGCCTTCGGCTTCGGTCAGCGCCACCACATCGGGCAATTCGTCGGCATTGGCTTCGGTCAGCGTCATCCGCACGCCCACGCGCAGGCCGCATTGCCGGGCTACGCGCAGCCCGTCCAGCGCCTGCCGGAACGCGCCGGGGCAGCGCCGGAAGCGGTCGTGCGTGGCTTCCAGGCCGTCCAGGCTCACGCCCACGTAGTCGAAGCCGGCCACCAGCAGCCGGGCCGCATGCCGGGTGTCCAGCAGCGTGCCGTTGGACGACAGCGACAGATGAAAGCCAAGCCGCTTGGCGTGCGCGGCAATCTCGTACAGGTCCGGCCGCAGCAACGGCTCGCCGCCGGACAGGATCAGTGCCGGCACCCTGGCCGCCTTCAGCTGTTCCAGCACGCCGATGGCTTCGGCGGTGGACAGCTCGCCCTTGAAGTCGGTATCGGCGGACGTGGAATAGCAGTGCTTGCAGTTGAGGTTGCAGCGCCGCACCAGATTCCAGATCACCACCGGGCCACCGCTGCGGCGCGGCGCCGGAGGTACGGGGCCGCCATCGCGCAATGCCTCCATGAAGCGGGAAACTCTGAACATGATCAATCTCCGGAGGCCCGCAGGCGCAGGCCGGTCTTCTTGAGGATGTGGGTGGACCACAGCACGTCGTGCGACCGGCATGCCTGGCCAAGCAGATCTCGTATTTCTGCGATGTGCGGGACGGCTTCGTCCTGCGTGCGCGCATGGACCATCGCGAACAGGTTGTAGGGCCAGTCCGGCAGCCGGCGCGGCCGCTGGTAGCAATGGCTGACGCACGGCAACGCGCCCACGCGCGCGCCCAGTTCGGCAATCCGCGCGTCATCGACATCCCACACCGTCATGCCGTTGGCGCGCCAACCCAGCGCGTAATGGTTCGGCACCGCGCCAACCCGGCGCAGCACGCCGCGGTCGCGCATGGCCGCGAAGCGGGCCAGCACCTCGGCTTCCGGAATGCCGATCAACGCTCCCAGCGCGTGCCACGGCGCCGGCACCAGCGGCAGACCGGCCTGCGTGGCCTGGATCAGCGCGCGGTCGATGGGGTCCAGTTCGCTGGCGCGGGTGGCAACGGCAAGGGGGTGGCTTGGGGCGGTCGGCATGGGTGCTACACCGGCAGATACAGGTTGACGAAGAACTCGCGTTCCTTCGGGAAGGGCAGGATCTCGACGCCGGCGCTGGCCGCCACGCGCGCCAGCACGGCGGGCACGTCGTCCGCATTGGATAGGGCCAGCACGAACCACAGGTTCAGGTGATGGGTGCGGGCGTAGTGATGGGCCACCTCCGGAAAGGCATTGATGGCCGCGATTACCGCGTCCAGCCGGTCCGCCGGGGCATGGCAGGCGCACAGCACGAACTGTCCGCCCGCGCGCTCGATCTGGAACAGCGGGCCGAAGCGTGTCAGCACGCCCCGCGCCAGCAGCGCGCGCAAGCGGGCGATCAGTGTGGCCTCGCTGATATCCAGCGCGGCGGCGGCATCGGCGTAGGGCCGGGGCGTCAGCGGCAGCCCGCGTTGCAGCGTGTTGACGATCTGCCGGTCGAGCGTGTCGAGCGTGGGGATGGCGGCGGGCGCATCCCGGCTGATGGCGAGGTCTGTCATGTCGGTGGCACCTCCCAGCTATAGCGCGTGCCGCACTGCTTGAAGCACGTGCCGCTGCGCAGGACCCTGCCGGGCAGCCCGTCCATGCCGGCCTGGTGGTCGAAGTGTTCCAGAGCGGATTGCAGCTCGGCTTCGCTGCGCGCGTGCACCATTGCGAACAGGTTGTACGGCCAGCCGGGCAGCCGGCGCGTGCGGCGATAGCACAGCGACACCGGCACCACCCGCGCCAGCCGCGTACCGATGGCGTCCACGCGGGCATCCGGCACATTCCACACACACATGGCGTTATGACGATACCCAAAGTGGCGGTGATGAAGGATCACGCCGAAGCGGCGGATCACGCCGCTGGCGTGCCACTGCGCAATGCGCGACAGCACCCGGTGCAGCGGCATGCCACAACGCCGGGCCAGCGCGTGGAACGGCTGCGGCGTCAGCGGCAGCCCCATTTCCAGCGCCGCCACCAGGCGCCAGTCGTCGTCGTCCAGATGTACCGGCGCGGCCGATGGCGTACGCCTGCCGCGCGGCGTGCCCGACGCGCCGGACATCGAAAAGCCCAGGTCGATGTGGTATTCGCGCTCCATCGGCAGGTCCAGCGGTAACTGGTCCACGTCATCGGCAATGCTGCCCAGCACCACGTCCAGCGCGGCACGATTGCGCGCGCCGGCCACGAACCAGAGGTTGTAGCGGTGGCCATGCCGCGCGTAGTTGTGGCTGACCGCGCCATGGGCATTGACGCGTGCCGCCACGCGGGGCAGCGCATCGGGCGGCACTGCCAGCGCCGCCAGCGTACTGGCGCCGATCACGTTGGGCGCGAACACGGCGCCGATCCGGCTGACGCGGCCGGCGCCCACGTCGCGCGCCAGCAGGCTCAGTATCGTGTGTTCGTTCAGGTCCAGCGCGGCGCCCGCGCTCTGGAACGGGCGCGGCACGATCGGGAAGTCGCGCTGGATGCTGTCGTAGAAGCGTTGCTCGTCGAACATGGCTGTCACATCGCAATTACATGCCGATGCGCTGTGCGCGCACCGTGAAGAAGATGCCGCTGGGCTGGTCGGCCTTGAGCGTGGCGATGCGCTGGAACGTGGCCGTGTCGTAGACCTCCACGCGGTTGTCGTCGCGGCAGGACAGCCACAGCGCCTCACCCTTCGGCGTGAACTCCATGTGCAATACGCCGCGGCAGGGCGTCAGCGTCTTGACCACCTGACGCGTGGCGGTATCCACGACCTGCACCGTGTCGTTCTTCGGAAACGCGAAGTTGACCCATACCTGGCGGCCGTCGGGACGCGCCATCGCAAACACCGGCTGCCCGGCCACAGCCACGCGCGCCTGTTCCTGCCAGTTGTGCGCGGGGTCGGCCGCCAGCAACTCGTGGCGGCCGATGGCCGGCAGCCACGCCTGCCCCTGCGCCATGGCCCAGCCGCGCAGGTGCGGCATCTTGTAGACCGGCAGCGGCGCCTCGCCGCGGCCGTAGCCGGACAGCACCTTGCGCGCGGTGGGCGGTGTCTGCCACAGATCCACCAGCGACAGGCCGTCCTCGCCGAACAGGCCGGCCAGGTACCAGCGTCCGTCGGGCGTCACCAGGCCGTCGTAGGGCGCGCGGCCGGCAGGCAGGCGCGTGACCTGCGGCTGACGCGGATTCGATGCATCGATGATCCAGATTTCGCCGGCCTCGAACAGGCTGGCCGCCAGCCGCTGGCCGGGCAGGTCGGCCAGGCCCACCACCTTGGAGCGGCGGCCATCGGGGCCGATGGCGGGAATCTCGGAGAGCAGTTCGAGCGTCCCGGCATCGAACAGCTTGATGCCGCCCGGCGCGTAGTTCTGCGCGGCCACCACCTTGCCGTTCTGCAGCATGGCGCCGCCGATGCTGTTGCCGGCCTGCTTCACGCGATGGGTCATGCGCTGCGCCAGCAGATCCAGGCGGGACAGGCCGCCGTCCCGGCCAAAGACATAGGCATATCGCCCATCGCGCGAGAACACCACGCTGGCGTGCGACAGGTCGCCCAGGCCCTCGATGGTGCCGAGGCTCGTCATGCCGGACGTTTCCACTATCTGCACCCGGCCGGCGGCGCGTTCGATGACCACGCCGAGGTCGCCGGTGCCACGCAAGGCGGCTTCCGGCGTCGCGGGCGAGCCGGCACAGGCGGCCACCAGCGACGACGCCCCCAGCGCAATGGCCGCCAAACGGATCAGTCGTGCAATGCGCTGGCGGACGATGTGGGGAGCACGGGCGGCGGTTCGCCCGCCTGGAGTCTGTCGATCAGCCATTGGGCTTCTTCCTGCGTCATGAACGGTTGCCACGGCGGCATGGCGGTGCCGGGCCGGCCCTGCAGCACGGTGGCCACCAGGCCGTCACGCGGCTTGCCGGCCAGCGCCTCGGCTGTCAGCGGCGATCCCAGCCCGCCTTGCAGCGTCATGCCGTGGCAGGCACCGCAGTCGTCGCGCAGCCAGCGCGCCAGTTGTGCCTGCCGTGCCGCTGACGGTTCCGCATGCACCAGCGCGCCCGGCGCGGCCAGCATGCCGAGGAGCGCCAGGTGCCATGCGAGGGATCGGGCCATGAATCGTCGGATCAAGGGATCGGTGGGTCCGAGGGCTCGAACGATCAGAGCGTCAGCACCCACTTGGCCAGCGCGCTGGCATCGGTATCGCTGAGCGCGTTGGGCGGCATCGGGATCGGACCCCACTTGCCGGTACTGCCTTTCTGGATGCTTTGCGACAGCTTCGCCGCGGCGTCCTTGTCGCTCTTGTACTTGGCGGCCACGTCCTTGAACGCCGGGCCGATCAGCTTCTTGTCGACGCTGTGGCAGGCCATGCAGTTCTTGCTCTTGGCCAGGTCGGCATTGGCGTGGGCGGCCATCGGCAGCGCGGCCGCCAGCAAGGCGGCGCCAATCACTTTTGCGGGATGCATATCGTTCTCCTGATTGCTAATACCGGCCCCCCGGGCGCCGGCTGGCCGCCAGTGGGGAATGCGGTGGCGTGCTGGTGCACGTCGGAAGTGCCCATCATCGTGAAAATGCGATGACCAGGGATTGATAGCAGTCAAGCCGACGACAGTTCACACGGAACTCGGCCCGAGGGATGCGTCACCGCGTGACGGAATGCGCAACGAGGTGTTGGGGAAATGCGAAACGCACGCGCCGGGAACGGGAATGCCCCTGGGCGTGGAGAGGATTGGGAAGCGTTGGTGAGGGTCAAGATTCGACGTTGCTCCCGCCGGTATGGTCATCGGGCGAGCCAGATCCTCGCACCAGCGACCTTACATGGAGAACGCATATGAACTCGGCTTTTCAGGTTCTGACCAGCGCCTGTATTGGCGCTTTCGCTACGCTTGCCGTTGCCCAACAGGCACCCCAGCCCGCGCCTGACAACGCAATTCCGAATCCGGATGGGTCCAGAACCATACTTCGATCGCAACAATTGCCGGAGGCAAACGCACGGCACGCGAGATGGTGCGCCGAACATGGCGGTGTGGACGTTACCAACGAGGGCGATCTGACACTGTCCGCCGATACCTACGATGCCGTCATCTGCGTGCGGACCGACTTCAGCAAGCCCGGATTCAGCGGCGCATACATCCCGGAGCACGGAAGCATCATTACACCTGACAATCGCCTTGAGACGGCGCCGGCCATTGGCCCGGATGTCCCACCCGCATCAACGCTCGAAGAGCTGGAAAACCAACAGTCTTTGCCGCGTGGCGTCATCCCCCCGACTTCGGAGTGGTCGCGCAGCCTCAAGATTCCCACTATCAGCGTCTACCCGAACAACGGCTATACCGTGAAGACGAAGACACTGTTTCATGCCGCGTCATATGCACGGTTCACCAACTTTTCGGGCGGACATGGCGGCAGGGTCGAATCAAGCATCCCTGCCCTGAACTGCCATTGGCGATGGCAAGGACGAATCCGGCCTGGGCACCATCAGGTGGACGGCTTTACCGGCTGCTACGCGCCCAGGCCCGGTGTCGTGCGGACGAAAATAACAGCCTGCTCCGGCGTGATATGCGCGCGAGGCGAGGGGACGTTTGTCGCAATTCCGCAATAGGCCATGCGTCCTGCCGTGTCCTGCCCGGTGGGCGAAGGAAGACAACCATCGCCCTCAGCTGCGCGGCATCAGCACCCACATGCGGCCGCCCTGCTTCATGCGGCCGGCGGTTTCGCCGGCGGCGTCGCCGGCGCCCCAGAAGAAGTCGGCGCGTACGCCGCCCTTGATGGCGGAGCCCGTGTCCTGGGCGAACATCAGGCGCTGGATCGGCTCGGTGGACAGCGGGCGCGTGGTGGACAGGAACACCGGCACGCCCAGCGGGATCGTGGCCGGATCGACGGCGATCGAGCGTTCCGCGGTAAGCGGCACGCCGAGCGCGCCGACCGGGCCGTCGTTGTTCGCCGGCAGTTCTCGGAAAAATACGAAACGCGGGTTGACGTTCAGCATTTCCTCGACGCGCGCCGGGTTGTTGCGCGCCCAGGTCTTGATGCCCTGCATCGTCGCCTGCGCAGGCGTGATCTCGCCACGGTCGAGCAGCCATTTGCCGAAGGAGCGGAACGGCTGGTCGTTGGTGCCGCCAAACCCGACGCGCATCATCGTGCCGTCTTGCAGACGGATACGACCCGAGCCCTGGATCTGCAGGAAGGCCGCCTCGACGGCATCATCGACATAGACCAGTTCGTTGCCGCGCATCGCCGGCATCTGCAGCAGTTCGGCCCGCGCGGGTAGCGCGCCGCGCAGTTGCGCCGGGCGGCGGTACAGCGGCACCTGGTACTGGCCCTGGCGGGTGCGCGATCCATGCAGGATGGGCTCGTAGTACCCGGTGATCAGACCACTATCGGTGCCATCGACGTTGACCACGCGGAACGGCTGGAAATTGGTTTCGAAGTAGGCACGCATGGCCGACAGGTCGCCGGCGTCCACCATCAGGCCGGTGGCGCACACGCGGCTCCATTCGGGCTTCTTCTTCAGTGCCTGGCAGCTGGCCTGCAGGGCCGGCCAGGCGGCGCGCACGTCGTCCTGGCTCCAGCCGCCGATCTCCGCCCAGGTGGCCGGCTGCAGCTTGCCGGCGTTCGGCGAGGTCGATGGTGCCGCGGTGCCGGCCGTGCCGCCCGGCTGCACGCGGATCGGGCCGCCG
This sequence comes from Cupriavidus sp. 86D6, assembly GCF_057815095.1. Lineage (NCBI taxonomy): Bacteria > Pseudomonadati > Pseudomonadota > Betaproteobacteria > Burkholderiales > Burkholderiaceae > Cupriavidus > Cupriavidus sp. 86D6. The sequence goes on from NZ_JBYPSB010000027.1 coordinate 15,526, forward strand.
CTCATGCAGCCGGCCAGCAGTGCGGCGCCCACGGCGGAAGCGGCCAGCGCCAGCCAGCCTCGGGAAGACGCACGCGGGGCGCGCGGGGAATACTGATATGCCATCTTGTTCGTTCTTTGCCTACAATCTCAACCCGATCTCAACCGATCTCAATCCGATCCGCCGACTGTCACAGACTGCCCCACGCGATGAGCCAGTTCTTCGAAAACCACCCCACCCTGCTGCTGGCAGCCGAAGCCGGCCTGGCGTTGCTGCTGCTAATATTCATCGTGGTCTGGACGATGGGCACCGCGAAGAAGCATCCGCGTCCCACCCGCGCGCCGCAGGACCACCCGTCGCGCGCCGGCCAGGCGTCGCAGGAGACCGACAAGGCGCCGGACGCCTAGGTTCCCCGGGGCGTCCGCGCCCGCACGCCGTCGCGCCGCGAGCCGCTCAGTGAAGCATGCGCGGCAGCACCAGCGCGAATTCGGGAATCGGCACCTCGAAGCGGTGGCCGTCCTCGGCCACGCAGAAATACTCACCCTTCATCGATCCCACCGGGGTCGAGATCGTGGCCCAGCTCGAATACTCGAAGTGCTCGCCCGGCTTGAGCAGCGGCTGGTGGCCCACCACGCCCAGCCCCGCCACTTCCTGCGTGGCGTTGTCGCTGTCGGTGATGATCCAGTGGCGCGAGATCAGCTGCGCGGCCACTTCGCCGATGTTGTGGATGGTGATGGTGTAGGCGAACGCATAGCGCCCGCGGTCCGGGTCCGACTGGTCGGCCATGTACTGGGTGCGTACGGCCACGGAAAAAGCGTACTCGCTCATTGTTCGACGGATGAGGATGGTCGGCTGGCCGGCGTCCCGCCTGGGGGCGCGGCCGGGTGTGTCGCATTGTGCGGCAAGGGCTGGGCAGGGGCAAGCGCGCCTTGCCGGGCAGGATCGGGCCGGACCGGCGTAAAATACGCGCCATTCTCGCGGATCGCCCCCGTATCCGCCGCCTTCAGCGCCTCAATCCAGCGTCAGACCAGCCATGAGCCAGCCCACCTACCGCATCGCCCCGTCCATCCTGTCCGCCGACTTCGCCCGCCTGGGCGAGGAAGTACGCCGCGTCACCGAGGCCGGTGCCGACTGGATCCACTTCGACGTGATGGACAACCACTACGTGCCCAACCTGACCGTGGGCCCGCTGGTCTGCGAGGCCATCCGCCCGCACGTGACCGCCCCGATCGACGTCCACCTGATGGTGCGCCCCGTGGACCGCATCATTCCCGACTTTGCCAAGGCGGGCGCCAATATCATCACGTTCCACCCGGAAGCCAGCGATCACATCGACCGCTCGCTGGCGCTGATCCGCGACAACGGCTGCCAGGCCGGCCTGGTGTTCAACCCGGCCACGCCGCTGCACCACCTGGACCACGTGATGGATCGCCTGGACGTGATCCTGCTGATGAGCGTGAACCCGGGCTTCGGCGGCCAGTCGTTCATCCCCGAGACCCTGAACAAGCTGCGCGCCGTGCGTGCCCGGATCGACGCCTACACGGCGCGCACCGGCCGCCAGATCCTGCTGGAAGTGGACGGCGGGGTGAAACCGGACAACATCGCCGAGATCGCGGCGGCGGGCGCCGACACCTTCGTGGCCGGCTCGGCCGTGTTCGGCAAGCCTGACGCCGACGGCGGCTACAAGGGCATCATCGGCAAGTTCCGCGACGTGCTGGCCGGCGTCGGCAAGTAAGGCGGGCGCGGACGATGACGAGCGAAATCCTGCGCCGCACCGACTGGCGCGGCATCCAGGCGGTGATCGTCGACCTGGACGGCACCATGGTCGATACCGCCGGCGACTTCCATGCGTCGGTCAACGCAATGCTGCTGGCGCTGGTGCACCAGCATCCGCACCTGGGTCCGGTGGAGCCGATGTCCGCACAGGAGATTGTCAGCTTCGTCGGCAAGGGGTCGGAGAACCTGATCCGCCGCGTGCTGGACGCCCGCTTCAGCCCGCTGCACGCCAACGGGCTGTTTGCCGACGCCTACGCGCTCTATGACCGCGAGTACGTGCGCATCAATGGCCAGTTTTCCAATGTCTACCCGAATGTCCGCGAGGGCCTGGCGGCGTTGAAGGCGCTTGGCCTGCGCATGGCCTGCGTGACCAACAAGCCCTGGAATTTCACCGAGCCGCTGCTGGCCAAGACCGGCCTGGCCCCCTATTTCGAGCTGGTCTACGGCGGCGACGCCTTTGCGCTGCGCAAGCCCGACCCCTATCCGCTGCTCAAGGTGGCCGAGGCCTTCCGCCTGGAACCGGCCGCCGTGCTGGCCATTGGCGACTCCGAGAACGACGCCCGCGCGGCCCGCGCGGCGGGCATGGGCGTGCTCTTGATGCCCTATGGCTACAACCATGGGAACCCTGTACAAGGCGTTGACGCCGATGGTATAGTCGGCGACATTGCCCGCGTGGCAGCGATCCTTGCTGCACATCGGTCAAACCATCACGGTTAATCCCTGAACACCATCAATGTTCCTCAACCGCAAACGCATCTTTTCTGGCAGTGATCGGCAGGCCTGGCCCTGGCGTCGCTGGCGCGCCTCTGAACAGGCGTAAAGTGCGTTCGCGAGTTTCCTGACGGGCCTGGGTCGCCCGGACATCCGCGGTCTGCGGATTGCCCTCCCACCCAGGCTCCGCCGGACCGGTCCAGATGTCCTGACGACCGGCCTCCCCGGCAGATCCTTCCGCCAGCGCCGTAGTTCCGGTTGCTCCTGCTTGCGCCTGTGCTACGGTTAGCCTCGAGAACGTGCCACGCGCCGCCCCTGGCCGTGTGCAGCCTCATCGATTCACGTGTGCGCCACGGTCCGCCCCCCCGGGGAGGCGGGTTGATGCAGCTTGTCGCCCTCCCATCCCGCAGACGACATCACGGTGCCGCCCGACCCGTCCAGACTGGCCGGCGCCGCAAGTAGAGGATCGACATGACCGAACTGGAATTCAAATCGCTGGCCGACCAGGGCTACAACCGCATCCCGATCATTGCCGAGGCGCTGGCCGACCTGGAAACCCCGCTGTCGCTGTACCTGAAGCTGGCGCAGTCGCAGACGCGCGGCGTGAACACCTTCCTGCTGGAATCGGTGGTGGGCGGCGAGCGTTTCGGCCGCTACTCGTTTATCGGCCTGCACGCGCGCACGCTGATCCGCGCCTACGGCCAGCGCGCCGAAGTCGTGACCGACGGCAAGGTCGTGGAAACGCACGAGGGCAACCCGCTGGACTTCATCGCCGCGTTCGAAAGCCGCTTCAAGGTGGCGCTGCGTCCGGGCCTGCCCCGCTTCTGCGGCGGCCTGGCTGGCTACTTCGGCTACGACGCGGTGCGCTATATCGAAAAGAAGCTGGCCGACAAGCAGATGCCCGACGACCTGGGCCTGCCCGATATCCAGCTGCTGCTGTGCGAAGAACTGGCCGTGATCGACAACCTGTCCGGCAAGCTCTACCTGATCGTCTACGCCGACCCGACCACGCCCGAAGCCTATTCCCGCGCCCGCCAGCGCCTGCGCGAACTGCGCATGAAGCTGCGCCAGCCGGTGGACGTGCCCGTGACCAGCCCGTCGGTGCAGACCGATGTCTATCGGGAATTCGCCAAGGCCGACTACCTGACGGCCGTCCACAAGGCCAAGGAATACATCATGGCCGGCGACATGATGCAGGTGCAGGTGGGCCAGCGCCTGATGAAGCCGTACCGCGACTCGCCGCTGTCGCTGTACCGCGCCCTGCGCTCGCTGAACCCGTCGCCGTACATGTATTTCTACAACTTTGGTGACTTCCAGGTGGTGGGCGCGTCGCCCGAAATCCTGGTGCGCCAGGAAACCCGCAAGGTCGGCACGCCCCAGAACGGCGACACCGAGACCGCGCGCATCGTCACGATCCGCCCGCTGGCCGGCACGCGCCCGCGCGGCAGCACGCCCGACCGCGACGCCCAGCTGGCCACCGAACTGCTCAACGATCCGAAGGAGATCGCCGAGCACGTGATGCTGATCGACCTGGCGCGCAACGACATCGGCCGCATTGCCGAGACCGGATCGGTCAAGGTCACCGACAAGATGGTGATCGAGAAGTACTCGCACGTGCAGCACATCGTCAGCTCGGTGGAAGGCACGCTGCGCGAGGGCATGAGCAACCTCGACGTGCTGCGCGCCACCTTCCCGGCCGGCACGCTGTCGGGCGCGCCCAAGGTGCGCGCGATGGAAATCATCGACGAACTGGAACCGCGCAAGCGCGGCATCTACGGCGGCGCCGTGGGCTACCTGTCGTTCGGCGGCGAGATGGATCTGGCCATCGCCATCCGCACCGGCGTGATCAAGGACGGCAATCTCTACGTGCAGGCCGCGGCCGGCATCGTGGCGGACTCGGACCCCGAGGCCGAATGGAGGGAAACCGAGGCGAAGGCGCGCGCCGTGATCCGTGCCGCCGAACAGGTCCAGGACGGCCTGGACGCCGACCTCTGAGCCCCCGGGAGAGATGACATGCTGCTGATGATCGACAACTACGATTCGTTCACCTACAACCTCGTGCAGTACTTTGGCGAACTGGGTGCCGACGTGCGGACCTATCGCAACGACGAAATCTCCATTGAGGAGATCGAGGCCCTGAAGCCGGACCACATCTGCGTGTCGCCGGGCCCGTGCAGCCCGCACGAGGCCGGCATCTCGGTCGATGTGCTCAGGCACTTCGCCGGCAAGGTGCCGCTGCTGGGCGTGTGCCTGGGCCACCAGGCCATCGGCGAGGCGTTCGGCGGCAAGGTGATCCGCGCCAAGCAGGTGATGCACGGCAAGGTCAGCACGATAGAAACCACGCAGGAAGGCGTGTTCGCGGGCCTGCCGAAACACTTCGACGTGACGCGCTATCATTCGCTGGCCATCGAGCGCGAGACGCTGCCCGATTGCCTGGCCGTCACGGCCTGGACGCCGGACGGCGAGATCATGGGCGTGCGCCACAAGACGCTGAACGTGGAAGGCGTGCAGTTCCACCCCGAGTCGATCCTGTCCGAGCACGGCCACGCGCTGCTGGCCAACTTCATCAAGGCGCCACGATGAGGCGCGCCGACTATACCGCCTGCACCTTCGACGATCCAGCCGCCCACAATATTGAAGATTCCGCCATGTCCATCACGCCCCAGGAAGCACTGACGCGCTGCATCGAGCACCGCGAGATCTTTCATGACGAAATGCTGCACCTGATGCGGCAGATCATGCAGGGCCAGATCAGCCCCGTGATGGCCGCCGCCATCCTGACCGGCCTGCGCGTGAAGAAGGAAACCATCGGCGAGATCTCGGCCGCCGCGCAGGTGATGCGCGAGTTTGCCAACCACGTGGAGGTGAAGGACCGCCAGAACTTCGTCGACATCGTCGGCACGGGCGGCGATGGGTCGCATACGTTCAATATCTCCACGGCGTCGATGTTCGTGGCCGCCGCCGCGGGCGCGAAGATCGCCAAGCATGGCAACCGTGGCGTTTCGTCCAAATCGGGCAGCGCCGACGTGCTGGAGGCGCTCGGCGTGAACATCATGCTCACGCCCGGGCAGGTGGGGCAATGCATCGAGCAGACCGGCATCGGCTTCATGTTCGCGCCCACGCACCACCCGGCCATGAAGAACGTGGCGCCGATCCGCAAGGAAATGGGCGTGCGCACGATCTTCAACATCCTGGGCCCGCTGACCAACCCGGCCGATGCGCCGAACATCCTGATGGGCGTGTTCCACCCCGACCTGGTCGGTATCCAGGTGCGCGTGATGCAGCGCCTGGGCGCGCAGCACGCCATCGTGGTCTACGGCAAGGACGGTATGGACGAGGTATCGCTGGGCGCCGCCACGCTGGTGGGCGAACTGAAGGATGGCGAAGTGCGCGAGTACGAGATCCATCCGGAAGACTTTGGCCTGTCGATGATCTCGAACCGGGGTCTCAAGGTGGCCGACGCCGCCGAATCAAAGGAAATGCTACTCGAAGCATTGGGCAACGTACCGGGCACGCCGCGCGAGATCGTCTCGCTCAACGCCGGCACCGCGCTCTACGCAGCCAATGTGGCCAGTTCGATCGAAGACGGCATCCAGCGTGCGCGCGAAGCCATCGCCAGCGGCGCCGCCCGCGAGAAGCTCGACCAGTTCGTGCGCGCCACGCAGCAATTTAAGTAAATCGCCATGTCCGATATTCTCGAAAAGATCCTGGCCGTCAAGGCCGACGAAGTCAACGCGGCGCGCAAGAAGCGCGACCTGCCAAGCCTGCGCGCCGAAGCCGAGAGCCTGCGCGGCGAGCCCGGCCTGGCGCCGCGCGGCTTCGCACGCGCGCTGCGCGAGAAGATTGCCGCCGGCCACGCCGCGGTGATTGCGGAGGTCAAGAAGGCGTCGCCGTCCAAGGGCGTGCTGCGCGAAAACTTCGTGCCCGAAGCCATTGCCGAGAGCTACGCCACGCATGGCGCAGCCTGCCTGTCCGTGCTGACCGACGTGAACTTCTTCCAGGGCCACGCCGATTACCTGAAGCGCGCCCGCGCCGCCTGCGACCTGCCGGTTCTGCGCAAGGATTTCATGATGGACCTGTATCAGGTCTACGAAGCGCGCACCTGGGGCGCCGACTGCATCTTGCTGATCGTGGCCGCGCTGGACCCCGGCCTGATGGCCGAGCTGGAAGCCTGCGCGCTCGAACTGGGCATGGACGTGCTGGTGGAGGTGCATGGCAACGACGAACTCGACGCCGCGCTAAAGCTCCAGACCCCGCTGGTGGGCGTGAACAACCGCAACCTGCGCACGTTCGAGGTATCGCTGGACAACACGCTGGGCTTGCTGCCGCACATGCCGGACAACCGCCTGGTGGTGACCGAATCGGGCATCCTGGGCCCGGCCGACGTCCAGCGCATGCGTGACGCCAATGTCCATGCGTTCCTGGTGGGCGAAGCGTTCATGCGCGCGCCCGAACCGGGAGTGGAACTGGCGCGGCTGTTTGGCTGATCGACGATTCGTCCGCGACCGATCCACGACTGACCGACCCACGACGGAGCACGGCGATGGCAAAAGAGATCGAACTGAAGCTGGCCCTGCCCGATGCCGCGCTGGCGGCCGTGGCGGCGTGGCTGGACGCCCACGGCGAGGCGCGCGGCGAAGTCACGATGCTGAACGTCTATCTCGACACGCCCACGCGCGAGCTTGCCCGTGCGCGTGCCGCGCTGCGGCTGCGCCGGAAAGACAGCCAGTGGCTGCAGACGCTGAAGACCGCGGGCAAGAGCGGCGGCGGCCTGGCCGCGCGCCACGAGTGGGAAACCGAGATTGACGGCGAAGCCATCGAACTGGACCGCTTCGACGCCCAGGCACGCGCCGTGGTGGCGCCGCTGGCCGACCGGCTGAAGCCGGTCTTCCGTACCGATTTCGTGCGCCGCACCTGGATCGTCGAGCAGGATGGCGAGCGGATCGAGGCCGCCATCGACACCGGCACCATCAGCGCCCCCGGCACCACCCGGACCGAGCCCATCCAGGAACTGGAACTCGAATGGCTGCCAAAGAAAGGCGCGCCGTCTGACAAGGACGAAGCGCACGCCGAAACCGTGCTGCGCGCCTTCAGCCAGCGCCTGGGCCACGTGGCACCGTTGGTCCCCATCGATCTCAGCAAGGCCGCTCGCGGCTACCGACTTACCGACGCGTCCGATGCAAGCTGACCTCTTCGTCACCGAACCTTCAAAATCCGCCCCGACCGTCGACTGCCTGCAGGATCAGGTCGATGCCCTGCCCGCCGCGTGGCGCAAGCTGCTGGCGCCGTGCCTGGGCAATGCCGACTGGGCATCGCTGTGCGATTTCGTCGATGGCGAGCGTGCCGCCGGCAAGCCGGTCTTTCCGCACGCCGTCTTCCACGCGCTGCACCTGACGCCGCCCGACGCGGTGCAGGTCGTCATCCTGGGCCAGGACCCGTATCACGGCACCGGCATGGTCGGCGGCGTTGAGATTCCGCAGGCGCACGGGCTGGCGTTCTCGGTGCCCGATGGCATCAAGGTGCCGCCGAGCCTGCGCAATATCTTCAAGGAAATTGCCGCCGAGTATGGCGGCGAGCCGGTGCGCGCCTCGGGCAATCTCGAAGGCTGGGCACGCCAGGGTGTGCTGTTGCTCAACACGGTGCTGACCGTGGAGCAGGCCAACGCCGCCAGCCACGCCAGGCGCGGCTGGGAAGCCGTGACCGACTGCGTGATCCACGCGCTGGCCATGTCGCGGCCCAACCTCGTCTTCATGCTGTGGGGCAGCCATGCCCAGGCCAAACGCGCGCTGCTGGAAGGCCAGACCCATTGCGTGCTGGAAGCGCCACACCCGTCGCCGCTATCGGCGCATCGCGGGTTCCTGGGTTGCGGGCACTTCAAGCAGGCCAACGACTGGCTGGAACGCCACGGCCGGCCCGGCATCGACTGGCAGAAAACCTAAGCGGTCGGGCGCCATTCGAAGCCATCGAAGGTTTCGGGCGGGGCCGCCTTCACGTCCACACGTGACACCTGCGCGGCCGGCGGGCCCTGCTCCATCCACACCCGCAATGCTTCCAGATGCTCCCGCGAGCCGGTGGCGATGACTTCCACCGTGCCGTCCATGCGATTGCGCACCCATCCGCCCAGCCCCAGCGCCCTTGCCCGGTCCGCGCAGTGGCCGCGATAGCCCACGCCCTGCACGCGGCCATGGGCAACCATCTGCCAGGTTTCCGTCGATCCTGTCATGATTCGTTTCATCCCCTAGGTAAACTACCTAGCCCGGTTGGGCGTTAGGACGTCAGCATACGATGCCTTCGCCCGCTCCCCCAGCCCCGTCCCGCCATGCGGGAAAGGGTCCCGGGGAGAGGGCATGGCGCATGACACACCACCGAGGCCGTGCCCATGCCACCAACGCAAGACAATCAGGCGCCCGGCTACGTCGGCCCCCTGTTGACCGCCCCGCCAAACCGCTTCGACCTCGCGCTGCTGCCGATCATCCTGGCCGCCATCGTCATCGTGGCCTATGCCGCACGCCAGATGGACGTGCCGTACCAGCCGGGCGAGTCGCTGGCCATCCATCTGGACGTCGCATGGCTGCCTTACTACCTGATGCGCACCAGCATCCGCATGCTGGCCGCGCTGGGCGCATCACTGGTGTTCTCGTTCGCGTTTGCCGCGCTGGCCTCGCGTAGTCGGACCGCCGAAAAAGTGATGGTGCCGGCGCTTGATATCCTCCAGTCGATTCCCGTCCTCGGCTTCCTGTCGATCACCGTGACCGGCTTTATCGCGCTGTTCCCCGGCAACCTGGCCGGTGTGGAATGCGCGGCCATCTTCGCGATCTTTACCTCGCAGGCCTGGAACATGGCGTTCAGCCTTTACCAGTCGTTCCGCACGATTCCGGGCGACCTGCTCGAAGCGGCGGCCATGTTCCGGCTGTCGCCGTGGCAGCGGTTCTGGCGGCTCGAAGTGCCCTACGCCATGCCGGGCCTGCTGTGGAACATGATGATGTCGATGTCGGGCGGCTGGTTCTTCGTGGTGGCGTCCGAGGCCATTGCCGTGTCGGGCCACGATATCCGCCTGCCCGGCATCGGCTCGTATATCGCGCTGGCCATCCAGCAACAGGACCTGGCCGCCATCGGCTGGGCCATCCTGGCGATGCTGGTGGGGATCGTGCTCTATGACCAGTTCCTGTTCCGCCCGCTGGTGGCCTGGGCCGACCGTTTCCGCTTCGAGACGCTGGCGCAGGACACCGTGCCGCAGTCCTGGCTGCTCGACCTGCTGCGCCGCTCGGCCTGGGTGCATGCGGTGCTCAAGCGCACCGCCGCGCTGGCTGGCCGCACGCTGGCCTGGAGCGCGCGCCATCGCAATGTGGTGGCACTGCCCGCCGCGCCGGTGCGCTGGGCGCCCTGGCTGGACCGCCTGCGCGACGCCATCATCATCGCCGTCGCCCTGGCCGCGCTGTATCGCGTGTTCCACTTTGTCCACAGCGAAGTGGGCTGGGCCGAGGCCGCGCATGTGTTGTGGCTGGGCACGCTGACGATGGTGCGCGTGATCGTGCTGATTGCGCTGGCCGCTCTGGTCTGGGTGCCGGTAGGCATCCGCATCGGGCTGAATCCGTCGCTGGCGCGGATTGCTCAGCCGATCGCCCAGTTCCTGGCGGCCTTTCCGGCCAACCTGATGTTCCCGCTGGCCGTGATGGCCATCGCCCGATTCGGCCTGAACCCCGAGATCTGGCTCAGCCCACTGATGATCTTCGGCACGCAGTGGTACATCCTGTTCAATGTGGTGGCGGGCGCATCGGGCATTCCCACCGAACTGCGGCTGGCCGCGCGCAACTTCGGACTCAAGGGCTGGCTGATGTGGCGGCGCTTTCTGGTGCCGGCCGTGTTCCCGAGCCTGCTGACCGGGCTGGTGACGGCGGCGGGCGGGTCGTGGAACGCGAGCATCGTGTCCGAATACGTGACGTGGGGCGACCGCACGCTGGTCGCCACGGGCCTGGGCAGCTACATCGCCGAAATGACCGCGCGCGGCGACTTCCCGCGCATTGCACTGGGCATCGGCGTGATGGCGCTGTTCGTGGTGGGCTTCAACCGGCTGCTGTGGAACCGGCTCTACGACCTCGCGCAGGCGCGCACCCGGCTCTGACAGCCGGCATCAACGACCGGAACTAAGGAATTTACGATGGCACTGCAAGGCAACGCCGATCCGGTGATCGACCTGCGCGGCGTGGGCAAGATGTTCCGCACCGCCGACCACACCGACCGCGCCGTGCTCGAAGGCGTGAACCTGACCCTGCGCCAAGGCGAGATCGTGGCCATGCTTGGCAAGTCGGGTTCGGGCAAGTCCACGCTGCTGCGCATCATGGCCGGCCTGGTCGGCGCCGATCGCGGCGAGGTGCATTTTCGTGGCCAGCGGCTGGCCGGCACGGCCGAAGGCATTGCGATGGTGTTCCAGTCATTCGCGCTGTTTCCGTGGCTGACGGTGCAGCAGAACGTGGAGCTGGGGCTGGAGGCACAGGGTGTGGCTCGCGCCGAGCGCACGCGCCGCGCCGAGGCGGCCATCGACATGATCGGGCTGTCCGGCTTCAACAGCGCGCTGCCGCGCGAGCTGTCGGGCGGCATGCGGCAGCGCGTGGGGATCGCCCGTGCGCTGGTGACCGAGCCCGACCTGCTGCTGATGGACGAGGCGTTCTCCGCACTCGATGTACTGACTGGCGAGACGCTGCGCGACGAGATGCTCGACCTCTGGGAATCGGGCCGCACCAATATCAAGAGCATCCTCATCGTGTCGCACAACATCGAGGAAGCGGTGATGATGGCCGACCGCATCGTGATCCTGTCCAGCGATCCGGGCCGCGTGCGCGCCGAGGTGCCGGTGCCGTTCCCGCGTCCGCGCAACCGCGACGACGCCCGTGTGCGCGCGCTGATCGACGAGGTCTACATGCTGATGACGTCGCCCGCCGCACTGGGGCCACGCGTGCCGGCCCCGGCCGCCGCGCAGATCGGCTACCGCCTGCCGGACGCCGATATCAGCCAGATGGAAGCCGTGCTCGACCTGCTGCATGAGTCACCGTTCTTCGGCCGCGCCGACCTGCCGCACCTGGCCGAAGAGGCCGGCCTGACCGACGACGACCTGCTGCCCGCCTGCGAAGCCATGCAGCTGCTGGGTCTGGCCAGCATCGAGCGCGGCGACATCACGGCCACGGCGCTGGGCCGCAGCTACTACGAAACCGAGCCGCCGGAACGCAAGGTGCTGTTCGGCCAGCAGTTGCTGGCCCACGTGGCGCTGGCCGCGCACATCCGGCGCGAACTGGAGCAAAGCGAGAACGGCGAAGTCGGCGAAGAAGCGATCCTGCCTGCGATGGAGGCCTACCTGAAGCCCGAGGAAGCCGAGCGCGTGCTCAAGATCGCCATCGACTGGGGCCGCTACGGCGAGGTGTATGGCTATTCGTTCAACAGCGGGATGCTCACGCTGCCGCAAGCGGAGGAGAACGGCGGCGCTGCGGCGCAGGGGTGAGGGATTTGCTTTTCGTTCAGCGCGCTTGAAGATTGCGGCCCCCTTGCTTGCACCGGAGGGCGCCGCTCCCCTCTCCCGCATGGCGGGAGAGGGGTTGGTGGAGAGGGCCAGCGTGTCCGCACTTGCCCAGCCGGGTTAGCACCCCATGCGCCTGCCCTCTCCCCCGCCCCTCTCCCGCGCGCGGGAGAGGGGAGCAAACCGTCGCGTCAGCGTATCTTCAGGGCGCGAACCGTCGCGGCAGCGAATCTTCGGGGAAGCAAACCGTCACTGCAGCGCAGCGGTGACGGATTTGCTTTGCTTTCAGGGCGCTTGCAGATTGCAGCCCCTTGCTTGCACCTGTGGGCGCGGCTCCCCTCTCCCGCCTGCGGGAGAGGGGTTGGGGGAGAGGGCAAGCGCGTCGCACTTGCCGAGCCGGGTTAGCACTCCATGCGCCTGCCCTCTCCCCCGCCCCTCTCCCGCGCGCGGGAGAGGGGAGCAAACCGTCGCG
>NZ_JBYPSB010000028.1:0-22961 GCF_057815095.1 Cupriavidus sp. 86D6
CAATCCGCGAAGGTGGCCGTACCGTCGGCGCCGGCGTTGTGGCAAAGATCCTCGACTAAGCAATTGGTCGAACTGGCGAGCGCGATACCAACCTGTCGCGTTCGTTTGCCAGAGGGGTTGGCTTGAAGCCGGCCCCAAAGTTGTTTTAGGGGTATAGCTCAACTGGCAGAGCGTCGGTCTCCAAAACCGAAGGTTGGGGGTTCGATTCCCTCTGCCCCTGCCAAATCAATCAGCCGCGTCGCGAGTAAGACTTGTGACGCGGCTTAGTCTCGTTTGCGAAACATGGCTAATCCCAATGTCGAAACCGTAGGCGCCTCGAGCGGCAAGTGGATGCTCGTCGCTGCGGTGCTCCTGGTGGTTGCCGGAGTCATCGGTTTCTACGCGCTGGCTCAGCAGCCGTCGTACGTACGTGGCGCCGCGCTTTTTGCCGGCCTCGCCCTGGGCGTCGTCGTGGCGCTGGTCTCCGCGCCGGGCAAGGACTTTGTGGGATTCGCACGTGAATCGTACCGGGAAGTTCGCAAGGTCGTTTGGCCGACGCGCAAGGAAGCCGGTCAGATGACGGGCCTCGTGTTTGCCTTTGTGGTGATCATGGCGCTGTTCCTGTGGTCGGCCGACAAGCTCATCGAGTGGGTGATCTTCTCCCTTGTCCTGGGCTGGAAATAAGAGGTAGCACATGACGGATAACGCTCAGCAGGAAACCACGGCCGCAGAATCGCCTTCGTCGAAGAAGCGCTGGTACGTGGTGCACGCCTACTCCGGCATGGAAAAGAGCGTGCAGCGCGCGCTGCAGGAGCGCATCGAGCGCGCCGAGATGCAAGACAAGTTCGGTCGCATCCTGGTGCCTTCGGAAGAAGTGGTAGAAATCAAGGGCGGTCACAAGTCGGTGACCGAGCGTCGTTTCTTCCCCGGCTACGTCCTGGTGGAAATGGAAATGACCGACGAAACCTGGCACCTGGTGAAGAACACCAGCAAGGTGACCGGCTTCGTGGGCGGTGCACGTAACCGTCCGAGCCCGATTTCCCAGCGGGAAGTCGACAAGATCATGACCCAGATGCAGGAAGGGGTCGAGAAGCCGCGTCCCAAGACGCTGTTCGAAGTGGGCGAAATGGTGCGCGTCAAGGACGGCCCGTTCACCGACTTCAACGGCAACGTCGAAGAAGTGAACTACGAAAAGTCGCGCCTGCGCGTGACGGTCACGATCTTCGGACGCGCAACGCCGGTCGAGCTCGAGTTCGGCCAGGTCGAAAAGGTTTGAGGATTTTCTCCGCTGCGGCCCGCAAGGGTGGCAGCGGAAGGATAGGGCGGCCGGAAGGCCGGCCCGAAGAGGAGCGTGAGGTCCTGCCCCGGCATGGCGATAGCGCGTTACGACTCAACAGGATCTGATTTCCGCAACAGGAACGGATCCGGATTGGAGTAAAGATGGCCAAGAAGATCATTGGCTTTATCAAGCTGCAGATTCCGGCTGGTAAGGCAAATCCCTCCCCGCCCGTTGGTCCCGCACTGGGTCAGCGTGGTCTGAACATCATGGAGTTCTGCAAGGCGTTCAACGCCCAGACCCAGGGTATGGAACCCGGTCTGCCGGTGCCGGTGGTGATTACCGCCTTCGCCGACAAGAGCTTCACGTTCGTGATGAAGTCGCCCCCGGCGACCGTGCTGATCAAGAAGGCAGCAGGCATCACCAAGGGTTCGCCGAAGCCCCATACCGACAAGGTTGGCAAGATTACCCGCGCCCAGGCTGAAGAAATCGCCAAGGCCAAGAACGCTGACCTCACCGCCGCCGACCTCGACGCCGCCGTGCGTACGATCGCTGGTTCGGCGCGTTCGATGGGCATCACCGTGGAGGGTCTGTAAATGGCTAAGGTTTCGAAGCGCGTCGCCGCCAACAAGGCGAAGATCGAGCGCACCAAGTTTTACCCGATCGACGAGGCCCTGGGCCTGGTGAAGAGCTGCGCCTCGGCGAAGTTCGACGAGTCGATCGACGTGTCCGTGCAACTGGGCATCGACGCCAAGAAGTCGGACCAGGTTGTTCGTGGTTCCGTCGTGCTGCCGGCTGGTACCGGCAAGAGCGTCCGTGTGGCCGTGTTCGCCCAGGGCGAAAAGGCCGAGGCCGCCAAGGCTGCTGGCGCCGAAGTGGTCGGCATGGAAGACCTGGCCGAGCAAGTCAAGGCCGGTAACCTGAACTTCGACGTCGTGATCGCTTCGCCGGACACGATGCGTATCGTCGGTACGCTGGGTCAGATCCTCGGCCCGCGCGGCCTGATGCCGAACCCGAAGGTTGGCACCGTGACGCCGGACGTGGCCCAGGCCGTGAAGAACGCCAAGGCTGGTCAGGTGCAATTCCGTGTCGACAAGGCCGGTATCATCCACGCCACCATCGGTCGCCGTTCGTTCGACGACGCCGCTCTGAAGAGCAACCTGAGCGCCCTGCTGGACGCCCTGGTCAAGGCCAAGCCGGCAACCAGCAAGGGTGTGTACCTGCGCAAGGTGGCCGTGTCGTCGACGATGGGCGTTGGTGTTCGCGTCGAACAGACCTCGCTGTCGGCCTGAGCTGACGGCAATCCTCTGACCGGATCCCGATAACGCCGGCCAGGGCAGGAATTGAGGATCGTGGCAGTGCCGCGATCGTCGCAAGGCTTTGGGCAGTGGCATCAGCGGCGCGCATGGCGCGCGGCAGGTGCTGCTGGTTATCAAAGACCGCTGGTGTTCACACCGCCTCTGGCAGCGTGGACTTAATCGGTCGGCACATGCGGGGCTTGCCCCGATGGCAGCCGGCCCGCCAGCGCAGATGGCGCACCCGAAGGGATTGATGACGCCGGAGCAATCCGGTGGATTCGGGCCAATCGGACGCCGTTCGTTTGGACTGATGCGCCGTTTGGCGGGCAACCGTCGAATACGCATCGTTTTGGAGCTTAACCGTGCCACTCAATATTGAAGATAAGAAGGCCGTCGTTGCTGAGGTCTCGGCGCAAGTCGCCAAGGCCCAGACTATCGTCGTGGCCGAATATCGCGGCATTGCGGTTGGCGATCTGACCAAGCTGCGTGCCAACGCTCGTCAGCAAGGCGTGTACCTGCGCGTTCTGAAGAACACGCTGGCGCGCCGTGCCGTCGAAGGTACGCCGTTTGCAGCCCTCGCAGAGCAGATGACCGGTCCGCTGATCTACGGTATTTCCGAAGATGCAGTGGCCTCGGCCAAGGTTCTGAACGACTTTGCCAAGACCAACGACAAGCTGGTCCTGCGCGCTGGGTCGTACGACGGCAAGGTGCTCGACGCTGGTGCCGTGAAGGCCCTGGCTTCGATCCCGAGCCGTGAAGAACTGATCTCGCAGCTGCTTGGCGTGATGCAGGCGCCGGTGTCGGGCTTCGCCCGCCTGCTGGCCGCACTGGCTGCCAAGAACGCCGAAGGCGCTCCCGCGGAAGCGGAAGCCCCGGCCGCCTGAGCTGCCGCATAGACAGATCGCAATACCGATCCCGAATCAAATCTAGTAGGAGTAATCCAAATGGCAATCACTAAAGACGACATCCTGGAAGCCGTTGGCGCGATGTCCGTGATGGAACTGAACGACCTGGTCAAGGCGTTCGAAGAGAAGTTTGGCGTGTCGGCTGCTGCCATGGCTGTGGCTGCTGCCCCGGGCGCTGGCGGTGCTGCCGCTGCTGAAGAAAAGACCGAGTTCAACGTGATCCTGGCCGAAGTCGGCGCCAACAAGGTTGGCGTGATCAAGGCCGTGCGCGAAATCACCGGTCTGGGCCTGAAGGAAGCCAAGGACCTGGTCGATGGCGCACCGAAGCCCGTGAAGGAAGGCGTGGACAAGGCCGCTGCCGACGAAGCCAAGAAGAAGCTGGAAGACGCCGGCGCCAAGGTCGACGTCAAGTAAGTGGTACCGCGCGTGCCTCTGTGGCACGCGGCAGGGGCTGGCAAAGGGAAATTCCCGGCGCCAGCCTTTTTGCGCTTCTGCGGAGGTGTTCGATCCGTCACCCGAGAAGCGGCGCAAACCGGCCCGGATGGGTGAAATGTGAATTAAGCTATGCTTGGCAGGCGATAATCCATCGCTGCCTCAGCAGAAGCCAAACATCAGTGGCACACTAGGTGGTTGCTGATGTTTGTCTTCTGAACCGACTGCAGAAGACAAGTTTGGTCGGGTGTCCCCCGGACGTGTGCAGGCATTGCGCCGTGCAATGACCACACCGTCCGCAGCGTGCGGGCACCGTCAGCCAGAGGTTGGTAGCGGCCAACCGCCAAATCCCCTCCCAGTCGCTGAACACCTCAGGTGCCGGCCAGGTCCAGCCAGCCCTGCGATGATTCGGAGATCCCATGGCGTACAGCTTCACCGAAAAGAAGCGCATTCGCAAATCCTTTGCGAAGCGCGCGACGGTTCATCAGGTTCCATTCCTGCTTGCCACACAGATTGAATCCTACACCCAGTTCTTGCAAGCGGAAACGCCGACCGCGCGTCGCAAAAGCGAGGGTCTGCAGGCCGCTTTCAACGCGATTTTCCCAATCTCCTCCCATAACGGGCTTGCCCGTATGGAGTTTGTCTCGTATCACCTGTCCAACCCGCCGTTCGACGTCAAGGAATGCCAGCAGCGTGGCCTGACGTTCCACTCGGCGCTGCGTGCCAAGGTTCGCCTGATCATCAACGATCGCGAAAATCCGGGCAAGGTGAAGGAAGTGAAGGAGCAGGAAGTCTACATGGGCGAAATTCCGCTCATGACGTCGACCGGTTCTTTCGTGATTAACGGCACCGAGCGTGTCATCGTTAGCCAGCTGCACCGCTCGCCGGGCGTGTTCTTCGAGCACGACAAGGGCAAGACGCACAGCTCGGGCAAGCTGCTGTTCTCGGCGCGGATCATCCCGTACCGTGGCTCGTGGCTCGACTTCGAATTCGATCCGAAGGACATCCTGTACTTCCGCGTCGACCGCCGCCGCAAGATGCCGGTGACGATCCTGCTGAAGTCGATCGGCCTGACGCCGGAACAGATCCTGGCGCACTTCTTCGTTTTCGACAACTTCACGCTGCAGGGCGAAGGCGCGCAACTCGAGTTCGTGCCCGAGCGTCTGCGCGGTGAAGTCGCGCGCTTCGACATCGCCGACAAAAACGGCCGCGTCGTCGTGGAGAAGGACAAGCGTATCAACGCCAAGCACATCCGTGACCTGGATTCCGCCGGCACCAAGCTGATCAGCGTGCCCGAGGACTACCTGCTGGGCCGCGTGCTGGCCAAGAACATCATCGACCCGGATACCGGCGAGGTGATTGCCAACGCCAACGACGAGCTGACCGAGACGCTGCTGGAAAACCTGCGCGAAGCCGGTGTCAAGCAGATCCAGACGCTGTACACGAACGATCTCGACCAGGGTCCGTACATCTCGCAGACGCTGCGCGTGGACGATACCGCCGACCAGACGGCCGCGCGTATTGCCATCTACCGCATGATGCGTCCGGGCGAGCCGCCCACCGAGGACGCCGTGGAAGCCCTGTTCCAGCGCCTGTTCTACAGCGAAGAGTCGTACGACCTGTCGCGCGTTGGCCGCATGAAGGTCAACAGCCGTCTGTCGCGCCCGAGCGGCGAGGGCAGCATGGTGCTGCAGGACGAGGACATCCTCGAGACGATCAAGATCCTGGTGAACCTGCGTAACGGCAAGGGCGAAGTCGATGATATCGACCACCTGGGCAATCGTCGCGTGCGTTGCGTCGGCGAGCTGGCCGAGAACCAGTTCCGCGCCGGCCTGTCGCGCGTGGAGCGTGCCGTCAAGGAACGTCTGGGCCAGGCCGAGACCGAGAACCTGATGCCGCACGACCTAATCAACTCGAAGCCGATTTCGTCGGCGATTCGCGAGTTCTTCGGTTCGTCGCAGCTCTCGCAGTTCATGGACCAGACCAACCCGCTGTCGGAAATCACCCACAAGCGCCGTGTTTCGGCCCTTGGCCCGGGCGGTCTGACGCGCGAGCGCGCCGGCTTTGAAGTCCGTGACGTGCACCCGACCCACTATGGCCGTGTGTGCCCGATCGAAACGCCGGAAGGCCCGAACATCGGTCTGATCAACTCGCTGGCACTGTATGCCCGCCTGAACGAATACGGCTTCCTGGAAACGCCGTACCGCAAGGTGGAAAACAGCAAGCTGACCGACCAGGTGGATTACCTGTCGGCCATCGAGGAAGGCAAGTACGTGGTGGCGCAGGCCAACGCGACCGTTGACGCCGACGGCAACCTGACCGACGAACTGGTGTCGGCACGTGAAGGTTCCGAGCGTGAAACGCGTATGGTCACGCCGGACCGCGTGCAGTACATCGACGTGGCGCCGTCGCAGATCGTGTCGGCCGCTGCATCGCTGGTGCCGTTCCTGGAACACGATGACGCGAACCGTGCACTGATGGGCGCGAACATGCAGCGTCAGGCCGTGCCTTGCCTGCGTCCGGACAAGCCGCTGGTGGGTACCGGCATCGAGCGCACCGTGGCCGTTGACTCGGGTACGGCCGTGCAGGCGATGCGTGGCGGCGTGGTGGACTACGTCGACGCAATGCGTGTGGTGATTCGTGTGAACGACGACGAAGCCGTGGCCGGCGAAGTTGGCGTGGACATCTACAACCTGATCAAGTACACGCGTTCGAACCAGAACACCAACATCAACCAGCGTCCGATGGTGAAGGTTGGCGATATCGTTGCACGCGGCGACGTGATCGCTGACGGCGCCTCGACCGACCTGGGCGAGCTGGCACTGGGCCAGAACATGCTGGTGGCGTTCATGCCGTGGAACGGCTACAACTTCGAGGATTCGATCCTGATCTCGGAGCGTGTGGTTGCCGAAGACCGCTACACCTCGATCCACATCGAGGAACTGTCGGTCGTGGCCCGCGACACGAAGCTGGGACCGGAAGAAATCACGCGCGACATCTCGAACCTGGCCGAAGCGCAACTGGCGCGTCTGGACGAGTCGGGCATCACGTACATCGGCGCCGAAGTGGAAGCTGGCGACGTGCTGGTGGGCAAGGTCACGCCGAAGGGCGAGACCCAGCTGACGCCGGAAGAGAAGCTGCTGCGCGCAATCTTCGGCGAGAAGGCTTCGGACGTGAAGGACACGTCGCTGCGCGTGCCGTCGGGCATGAGCGGTATCGTGATCGACGTGCAGGTCTTCACGCGTGAAGGCGTGACGCGCGACAAGCGCGCCCAGTCGATCATCGACGACGAACTGAAGCGTTACCGCCTGGACCTGAACGACCAGCTGCGTATCGTGGAAGGCGATGCCTTCCAGCGTCTGGAGCGCCTGCTGCTCGACAAGACCGTCAACGGCGGTCCGAAGAAGCTGGCCAAGGGCGCCAAGCTGACCCGCGAGTACCTGGCCGACCTGGACAAGTACCACTGGTTCGACATCCGTCCGGCCGACGAGGAAGTGGCTGCCCAGCTGGAAGCCGTGAAGGAAGCCATCGAGCAGAAGCGTCACGAGTTCGACCTGGCCTTCGAAGAGAAGCGCAAGAAGCTGACGCAGGGCGACGAACTGCCGCCGGGCGTGATCAAGATGGTCAAGGTGTATCTGGCCGTCAAGCGCCGCCTGCAGCCGGGCGACAAGATGGCCGGCCGTCACGGTAACAAGGGTGTCGTGTCGAAGATCGTCCCGATCGAAGACATGCCGTACATGGCCGACGGTACGCCGGCGGACATCGTGCTGAACCCGCTGGGCGTGCCGTCGCGGATGAACGTGGGCCAGATTCTGGAAACCCACCTGGGCTGGGCCGCGCGCGGTCTGGGCCAGCGCATCGGCGACATGCTCAAGGCGTCGGCCAAGGCGCAGGAACTCCGTCCGCTGCTCGCGCAGATCTACAACGAGAGCGGCAAGGCGGAAGACCTGGACAGCCTGAGCGATGCCGAAGTGCTGGAGCTGGCAGGCAACCTGAAGAAGGGTGTGCCGTTCGCCACGCCGGTGTTCGATGGTGCGCACGAAGCCGAAATCCGCCGCATGCTCGACCTGGCCTACCCGGACGAGATCGCCCGGGAGAAGGGCCTCACGGCATCGAAGCAGCAGGTCACGCTGTACGACGGCCGCACCGGCGAAGCGTTCGAGCGTCCGGTCACGCTGGGTGTGATGCACATGCTGAAGCTGCATCACCTGGTGGACGACAAGATGCACGCCCGTTCCACCGGCCCGTACTCGCTGGTGACGCAGCAGCCGCTGGGCGGTAAGGCCCAGTTCGGTGGCCAGCGTTTCGGTGAGATGGAAGTGTGGGCACTGGAAGCCTACGGCGCATCGTACGTGCTGCAGGAAATGCTGACGGTCAAGTCCGATGACGTGAACGGCCGTACCAAGGTGTACGAAAACATCGTCAAGGGCGAGCACTCGATCGATGCCGGCATGCCGGAATCGTTCAACGTGCTGGTGAAGGAAATCCGCTCGCTGGGTATCGACATCGATCTGGATCGCTACTGATTCGCCGATTGATGCGGGTGCCGGCCACGGCGGGCACCCACCAGCGCAGGTTTCCCACAGGATTGAATGCCGCTGCTCCGGACAGACTCCGGACCGGCGGCGAAACAAGGAGTTGCAATGAAAGCATTGCTCGATCTCTTTAAGCAGGTTCAGCAGGAAGAGCAGTTCGACGCGATCAAGATCGGTCTGGCCTCGCCGGAGAAGATCCGTTCGTGGTCGTACGGCGAAGTGAAGAAGCCGGAAACGATCAACTACCGTACGTTCAAGCCGGAACGCGATGGTCTGTTCTGCGCCAAGATCTTTGGCCCGATCAAGGACTACGAGTGCCTGTGCGGCAAGTACAAGCGCCTGAAGCACCGTGGCGTGATCTGCGAGAAGTGCGGTGTCGAAGTGACGCTGGCCAAGGTGCGCCGCGAGCGCATGGGCCACATCGAACTGGCCGCGCCGACCGCGCACATCTGGTTCCTGAAGTCGCTGCCGTCGCGTCTGGGCATGGTGCTCGACATGACGCTGCGCGACATCGAGCGCGTGCTGTACTTCGAAGCGTTCGTGGTGCTGGAACCCGGCATGACCCCGCTCAAGAAGAGCCAGATCATGTCGGAAGACGACTACCTGGCCAAGTGCGACGAGTACGGCGAGGGCGAATTCGTGGCCATGATGGGTGCCGAGGGCATCCGTGAACTGCTGCGCGGCATCGACATCGAGAAGCAGATCGAACAGATCCGCGCCGAGCTGCAGGCCACCGGTTCCGAAGCCAAGATCAAGAAGTTCGCCAAGCGCCTGAAGGTGCTGGAGGCGTTCCAGCGTTCGGGCATCAAGCCCGAGTGGATGATCCTGGAAGTGCTGCCGGTGCTGCCGCCCGAACTGCGTCCGCTGGTGCCGCTCGATGGTGGCCGTTTCGCCACGTCGGACCTGAACGACCTGTATCGCCGCGTCATCAACCGTAACAACCGTCTGAAGCGCCTGCTGGAGCTGAAGGCCCCTGAAATCATCGTGCGCAACGAAAAGCGCATGCTGCAGGAAGCCGTCGACTCGCTGCTGGACAACGGCCGTCGCGGCAAGGCGATGACGGGCGCCAACAAGCGTCCGCTGAAGTCGCTGGCCGAGATGATCAAGGGTAAGGGCGGTCGTTTCCGTCAGAACCTGCTGGGCAAGCGCGTGGACTACTCTGGCCGTTCGGTCATCGTGGTGGGCCCGACGCTGAAGCTGCATCAGTGCGGTCTGCCCAAGCTGATGGCGCTGGAGCTGTTCAAGCCGTTCATCTTCCACAAGCTGGAAACGATGGGCATCGCCACCACCATCAAGGCGGCGAAGAAGGAAGTGGAAAGCCAGACGCCGGTGGTGTGGGACATCCTCGAAGAGGTGATCCGCGAGCACCCGGTGATGCTGAACCGCGCGCCGACGCTGCACCGCCTGGGTATCCAGGCGTTCGAGCCGGTGCTGATCGAAGGCAAGGCCATCCAGCTGCACCCGCTGGTCTGCGCGGCATTCAACGCCGACTTCGACGGTGACCAGATGGCCGTTCACGTGCCGCTGTCGCTGGAAGCCCAGATGGAAGCCCGCACGCTGATGCTGGCGTCGAACAACGTGCTGTTCCCGGCCAACGGCGATCCGTCGATCGTGCCGTCGCAGGACGTTGTGCTGGGTCTGTACTACACGACCCGCGACAAGATCAACGGCAAGGGCGAAGGCATGACGTTTGCTGACATCAGCGAAGTCATCCGTGCCTACGAAAACAAGGAAGTCGAGCTCGCATCGCGCGTGAACGTCCGTATCACCGAGTATGAAGTGGTGAACAAGGACGCCGACGGCGACGCACGTTTCGCACCCAAGATCACGCTGCAGGCCACCACGGTCGGCCGCGCGATCCTGTCCGAGATCCTGCCGAAGGGCCTGCCGTTCTCGGTGCTGAACAAGCCGCTGAAGAAGAAGGAAATCTCGCGCCTGATCAACACGGCATTCCGCAAGTGCGGTCTGCGCGAGACCGTGATCTTCGCCGACAAGCTGCTGCAGTCGGGCTTCCGCCTGGCAACGCGCGCCGGTATCTCGATCGCCATCGACGACATGCTGGTGCCGCCGCAGAAGGAGAAGATCATCTCCGACGCGGCCGCCAAGGTGAAGGAATACGACAAGCAGTACATGTCGGGTCTGGTGACGGACCAGGAGCGTTACAACAACGTCGTGGACATCTGGGGCGCCGCTGGCGACCAGGTGGGCAAGGCGATGATGGAGCAGCTCCAGCACGAAGATACGGTCGATCGGAACGGCAATACCGTCAAGCAGGAATCGTTCAACTCGATCTACATGATGGCGGACTCGGGTGCTCGCGGTAGCGCGGCCCAGATTCGTCAGCTGGCGGGTATGCGTGGCCTGATGGCCAAGCCGGATGGCTCGATCATTGAAACGCCGATTACGGCGAACTTCCGTGAAGGCCTGAACGTTCTGCAGTACTTCATCTCGACCCACGGCGCGCGTAAGGGCCTGGCCGATACGGCACTGAAGACCGCAAACTCGGGTTACCTGACCCGTCGTCTGGTCGATGTGACGCAGGATCTGGTCGTGGTGGAAGACGATTGCGGCACGACCAACGGCGTGGCCATGAAGGCCCTGGTCGAAGGCGGTGAAGTGATCGAAGCCCTGCGCGACCGTATTCTGGGCCGTGTGACGGTGGGCGACGTGGTGAATCCTGAAACCCAGGAAACCGCGATCGAAAACGGCACGCTGCTGGACGAAGACCTGGTCGAGCTGATCGACAACATCGGCGTGGACGAAGTCAAGGTCCGCACGCCGCTGTCGTGCGACACGCGCTACGGCCTGTGCGCCAAGTGCTACGGCCGCGACCTCGGCCGTGGCGTGCTGGTGAACTCCGGCGAAGCGGTGGGCGTGATCGCTGCACAGTCGATTGGCGAGCCGGGTACCCAGCTGACCATGCGTACGTTCCACATCGGTGGTGCGGCATCGCGTGCGGCAGTGGCATCGAGCGTGGAAGCCAAGGCCACCGGTACGGTGCGCTTCACGGCGACCATGCGCTACGTGACGAACGCCAAGGGCGAACTGATCGTGATCTCGCGTTCGGGCGAGGCACTGATCACGGACGACCACGGCCGCGAGCGCGAGCGCCACAAGATCCCGTACGGCGCCACGCTGCTGGTGCAGGACGGCCAGGCCATCAAGGCCGGTACGCAGCTGGCCACGTGGGACGCACTGACTCGTCCGATCGTTTCCGAATACTCGGGCACGATCAAGTTCGAGAACGTGGAAGAAGGCGTGACCGTTGCCAAGCAGATGGACGAAGTCACGGGCCTGTCGACCCTCGTGGTGATCGACGCCAAGCGCCGTACGGCTGCCACCAAGGGCCTGCGCCCGCAGGTGAAGCTGCTCGACGCGAACAACCAGGAAGTCAAGATTCCGGGCACGGACCACTCCGTGACCATCGGCTTCCAGGTGGGCGCGCTGATTACCGTGAAGGATGGTCAGCAGGTGCACGTGGGTGAAGTGCTGGCACGTATCCCGACCGAATCGCAGAAGACCCGTGACATTACCGGTGGTCTGCCGCGAGTGGCCGAGCTGTTCGAAGCCCGTTCGCCGAAGGACGCCGCCGTGCTGGCGGAAGTCACCGGTACGGTGTCGTTCGGCAAGGACACGAAGGGCAAGCAGCGCCTGGTGATCACGGACCTGGACGGCAACGCCCACGAGTTCCTGATCGCGAAGGAAAAGCAGGTGCTGGTGCACGACGGCCAGGTGGTGAACAAGGGCGAAATGATCGTGGAAGGTCCGGCGGACCCGCACGACATCCTGCGCCTGAAGGGCATCGAAGAGCTGGCGCACTACATCGTGGACGAAGTGCAGGACGTGTACCGTCTGCAGGGCGTGAAGATCAACGACAAGCACATCGAAGTGATTGTTCGTCAGATGCTGCGCCGCGTGCAGATCCAGGACGTGGGCGATACCAAGTTCATCCCGGGTGAACAGGTGGAGCGTTCGGAACTGCTGGACGAAAACGATCGCGTGATCGCCGAAGGCAAGCGTCCGGCCATCCACGAGAACCTGCTGCTGGGTATTACCAAGGCGTCGCTGTCGACCGACAGCTTCATCTCGGCGGCATCGTTCCAGGAAACGACGCGCGTGCTGACCGAAGCCGCGATCATGGGCAAGACCGACGATCTGCGTGGTCTGAAGGAAAACGTGATCGTGGGTCGTCTGATCCCGGCCGGTACCGGCCTGGCCTACCACCGTGCCCGCAAGGCGCGCGAGGCAGCCGAGCGCGAACGCGCCCAGGCGATCAGCGACGAAGAGCAATCGCTCTTCATCGAGCCGCCGGTGGTGCAAGCCACCGAGGGCGACGGCGACGCAGTCTGATCGCGATCCTCGCAGTTACGCAGCAATGAAAAACCCGGCTCGATCGAGCCGGGTTTTTTTTCGTCTCGTGCCGATCGGTTCGATCGCTTGGTATGGATCAAACCGGCAGGTCGGCAGTGGCGCTACGGTGTGGGATCTTTCATTCCGCTCGCCCGGCAGCGCTTCGATCATGACGCTACAGACGCCTGCACGTTGGGTTTGTCGGCTGCTGAGCGCGGCCGGATGCGGTGCCATGATCGCCACGGCGTCGATGGCCCACGCGTTTAAGCTGGACCTACCCCCAAAGCCGCCGCAAACCATCGAGGACGAACGCCAACTGCGCTTCACGCAGCAGCACGATTGCGCCGCCGGCAAGGGCGATGCGAATCTGTGCGCCATGCTCGAGCAGCAGGCGCGGCAGCAGCAAATCGATGCCGTGCGTCGGGACACATCGCCGGCCGCCATGCCTCGTCCCGTCGATCCCGATCCGCTGTCCGGGCGGGGCATCCCGCTGCCCGGTGGCCTTCGGTAAGGCCACTGCATCAGCATATCCACGCGTCAGGCACCCGCCGACGATGCCGTCTTGCCCGAGTGACTCGAGGCCGGGCATACGAATGGCACGGGCGTAGATCGTCGGATCGTAGTCCACGTCGGCAGGCCCACGCTTGCGCTATCGCAAATTCGCCAGAATTGCTCGGGCGTAAATCGGTGGAATGATGCCGATCCGCGACATCGGCGAAACCGTACCCATCGGAATTCCCGTTGCATCCCCCAGGCGTGGAGGAAACGCGATGGCACATTGATCGCATCGTTACTACTCAAACTACCCACGGAGGATCCGGACGATGCTTGCCAGGACTTTAGTTGCCGCCATGCTCGCCAGTGTGTCTGGCGCGTTGTACGCCATGACGGCAGACGCGCTGAAACGCGCTGACGACCTTTACCAGGCCAATTGCGCGGTCTGCCATTCCGCCAGCCGGGGCGGCTACGTCGGGCCCGCCCTGCACAAGGACAGGCTGGTGCAGAGCGATGCCGCGCTGCGTGGCGCGATCATGACCGGCATCCCCGATACGCTGATGCCGCCGTTCCATTCGCGCATGTCCGATGAGGACATCCGGCTGGTGGCGGAGTACATCCGGACCCAGCCCGTGGGCAAGCCGGAATGGTCGATGCAGCAGATTCGCGACAGCCTCGAAGTGCTGGTGGATGAATCCACGCTTCCGTCGAAGCCCACGTATCAGATCGGCTCGGTCTATGACCTCATGGTGGTCATGGCGCGCGGTCGCTACGGGCGCGGTACGGGCAACGACAACGCGAAGACGGTCTTCCTGGACGGCACGACCAACCAGGTAGTTGGCGAAATTGCTACGCCGATCGCACCGCACATCATGGAGTTCAGCCCCGTCAACGAGCGATGGGCCTGGCTGAAGAGCGATGACGGCCACGTCTACAAGATCGACCTCTACTCGCTCAAGGTCGTGCGCAAGGTCAAGACAGGGCTGACCGGGCCCGGTATCGCCGTGTCCATGGACGGCAAATGGCTGGCGGCCAGTTCTTTCGTGCCGAACCTGGTGGTGATTCTGAAGGCGGACACGCTGGAGCCCGTGAAGTACCTGCGGCTCGAAGGCAAGGACCCCGATGGCAAGTTCATCCAGTCGGCGGGTGGCCCGGTCATCGGCAGCCGCATCAACAACAAGTTTGCGCTGACGCTGCGTCAGGCCGGCCAGATCTGGATCGTCGATCCGGACCGCGAAGGCATGCCGGTGACGAAGCTGGAAGGCGTGGGCCGCATGCTGCACGACACATTCCTGACGCCCGATGGGCGCTACTCGATGGTGGCGTCCTACGGCGACAACAAGATCGTGGCCATCGACCTCAAGGAGAACAAGGTGGCGCGCGATATTCCGGCCGGCTGCCAGCCCCATGTGGGCTCCGGTGCCGTGACCCCAGTGGGTGGCCGGATGCTGGCGTTCGGCACGAATATCGGCAAATGCGACAAGGGCGATGTCGTGACGGTGTGGGACACGAGCGACTTCTCGGTGGTGAAGAACATCAAGGTGGATGGCCCAACGGAATCGCCAGCCGCGCATCCCGACGCACCGTACGTGGCCGTGGATATCGTCTCGAAGGACAAGAAGGCCGCGCACATCCAGCTGATCGACAAGCAATCGCTCGAAGTCGTGCGCACGCTCGATGCCGGCGGCCATGCGTTCTTCCCGGAATACACCCGTAATGGCCAGTATCTGTACGTCAGCGCCGGCTACTACGGCGATCGCCTGCGCGTCTACGACAGCAAGACGCTTGCCCTGGTGGCCGAACACAAGATGGAAAGCCCTGCCGGCATCTTCTCGCGTGCGCGCACGCAGTGGATCTCGGTGGGTTTGCCGGCGACGCGGAAGAACTGAGGAGAGTGGCCATGATCAAGTCTCGATGGAACAAGCCGGCCGCGCTGCTCGCCCTGATGACGGCGGCCATGACCGTGCATGCGGCGACGCCTGCCACAGCCGCGGCGCCGTCCGCACCGACTGCGCCGGCAGCGCAGAAGCTGCCCGATCAGGTGGCGGCCATCCTGCCGCTGTGCGCGTCGTGCCATGGGATCGACGGCATCAGTAGCGTCGCCCTGTATCCCAATCTTGCCGGACAGAAGCCGGAATACCTGGCCAAGCAACTGCGCGACTTCAAGGCCGCGCGGCGAGATGATGCCGTGATGCGACCGATGGCGGAGCCGCTGGACGACGCCGCCATCGACGCGTTGTCACGCCATTTCGGCACGATGCCCGGGGCGCGCTAGGCATCCACGGCCAGGCTGACCGATGTGCTGGAAGCCGGTTGCCGCGCGTGGCAACCGGCCACCGTCAGCTTTAGCCTGGCCATCGCCTCGCGGATCTGCGCAACGTTCTGCGAGGCGTAGCCCAGCAGTAGCACGCGGTTGCCGGCTGCAGCAATGTGCGCACAGGCGGCTTCTTCCATGGTGTACAGCCTCACGCCTTGCGCCAGGGCGCGGTTCGCGATACTGGGGGCGTCCGGGGTGCCGGGCGGCAAGTGCAGTGCCACATGCATGCCGGTGCCTGTGCCGCTGATCTGGCAGTGGGCGCCCCAGATGTCGCGCAAGCCGGAGAGCAGGGCATCGCGTTGCTCGCGATAGCGGCGGCGCAGCCGGTACAGATGCCGGCTGTAATCGCCATATTCGAACAGCCGTGCCAGCACGGCCTGCTCGAGCCAGGGACATCCGTGATTCAGCAACGCCTTGCGACGCGCGATGGCGTCGGTGAGCCAGGGCGGACACACCATGAATCCGAGTCGCAGGCCCGGCCCGAGTACCTTCGAGAACGATCCGACGTAGACCACACGCGATGGATCGAGCGCCATGAGCGGCGGTGGCGGCGCGCTGTCGTAGGCGAAGTCGCCGTCGTAGTCGTCCTCGATCACGCAGGCGCCGACTTGCGCGGCCCAATCCAGCAACGCGCGGCGCCGGTCCATCGACATCGTGTAGCCGAGCGGATACTGATGCGACGGCGTGGTGTACGCCAGTTGCTCCGGCCCATGCGGCAGCGCGTGCGTGCACAGGCCGTCCGCGTCGACAGGTACCGCGATCCGTACCGCGTGCCGGAGGTGGGGCAGGTTGCAGAAGCCCGCATAGCCGGGCGATTCCACCACGACGCGGTCCCCGTGGTGGACGAGATGCGCGGAAAGCAGGTGCAGTGCCTCCTGGACGCCGGCGACGATCAGGATCTGCGTCGGATCGACCGCCAGCGCGCGGGTCGCGGCAAGGTAGTCGGCGATCTGCATGCGCAGGCCCCAGAGGCCCTCCGCCGGCGGATATTCGCTGATGGCGTGCCGCATCTGGCGCAGCAGCGGGTTCGACAACATGGCCCAGCGGCGCGTCGGAAAGGCATCCGGCGCGGGACGTCCGATCTTGAAGTCGAACGTCACGGGATAGCGGGGCGGGGCGGCATGCACGCCAGGCGGCGATATGCCGGCACTCGCCTGCAATGACCGGGGAGGCACCGCTGGCGCTTCGGGGATGGCCGGGACGGGAGGTGGCGCGGGTGACGCGCGCGGGATCGCTTCCGCCACATAGAAGCCGCGACCCGGCTCGCCCCGCAGCAGGCCGGCGTCGGTCAGGCCTTCATAGGCGCCGACCACGGTGTTGCGCGAGACGCGCAGCATGGCAACCAGGCAGGCGATGGACGGTAGCCGATCGTCCGGCTGCAGACGGCCGGACAGGATCATGTGTTCCACCTGCCGCATGATCTGCCGCTTGTACGGTTCCGATCCATCGCGCAGGATCTCGATGGGCAGGGAAAAGGAATGGCGCTGCATGTTGCTATCTTGGGGACCTCGCCTGCCATGCTATGACCGGCGTGCCGCACGGTGCTTGTGCTGGCGCAAGACTGTCGGCGGCGCCGCCAAATCGCGTGTGGAGATTGGCGCCAGTGCCACACCGGCGCAGACACATTCCGTCCGATCGGGCATGGAGTGGTATGGTTACGCCTTTCCCGGCTTTCCGATCTGCTGCTGTCCCATGTCGCGCGCCCTGGCGATCCTCAAAGAAGTCTTCGGCTACCACGCATTCCGTGGCACGCAAGCGGAGATCATCGACCATGTGGCGGACGGCGGCGATTGCCTGGTGCTGATGCCGACCGGCGGTGGCAAGTCGCTTTGCTATCAGATTCCGGCGTTGCTGCGCCAGCAGGCCGGCCAGGGCGTGGGCATCGTGGTATCGCCGCTGATCGCGCTGATGCAGGACCAGGTGGCGGCGCTGACCGAAGCCGGCGTGCGCGCCGCGGTGCTGAACTCCACGCTGAGCAGCAGCGAGGCCTCGGCGGTCGAGCGCGACCTGCTGGCCGGGCGGCTGGACATCCTCTATGTGGCGCCCGAGCGGCTGATGACGCCGCGCTTTCTGGATCTGCTGGATCGCACCCGCGTGGGTTTGTTCGCCATCGACGAGGCGCATTGCGTGTCGCAATGGGGCCACGACTTCCGGCCGGAATATATCCAGCTGTCTGTGCTGCACGAGCGATTCCCGAATGTGCCGCGCATTGCGCTGACCGCCACGGCCGACGCGCTGACGCGTAACGAGATCATCGAGCGGCTGGCGCTCGACGATGCGCGCGTCTTTATTTCCAGCTTCGATCGTCCCAATATCCGCTACCGCATTGTCGAAAAGGACAACGCGCGGAACCAGCTGCTGGCGTTCATCAAGGCCGAGCATATGAACGGCGACGGCGGGCACGACAGCGGCATCGTCTATTGCCTGTCGCGCAAGAAGGTGGAAGACACCGCGCAATGGCTGGCCGGTCACGGCATCAACGCGCTGGGCTACCACGCCGGCATGGATGCGCAGGTGCGGCAGCATCGTCAGGCGCGCTTCCGCGAGGAAGAGGGCATCGTGATGGTGGCCACCATTGCCTTCGGCATGGGCATCGACAAGCCCGATGTGCGGTTCGTGGCGCATCTGGACCTGCCCAAGAGCATGGAAGGCTATTACCAGGAAACCGGGCGTGCCGGCCGCGACGGCCTGCCGGCCAATGCCTGGATGGCCTACGGGCTTGGCGATGTCGTCCAGCAGAAGCGCATGATCGACGAGTCGGAGGCCGACGACGCGCACAAGCGCGTGTCATCGTCCAAGCTCGACGCGCTGCTGGGTCTGTGCGAAACGGCGGGCTGCCGGCGCGTGCGGATTCTGGCCTATTTTGAAGAATCGGCGGGCCCTTGCGGCAACTGCGATACCTGCCTGGAGCCGCCCGCCACCTGGGACGGCACGCGCGAGGCGCAGATGGCGCTGTCCTGCGTGTACCGCACGGCGCAGGCCAGCCGCGTGCATTTTGGCGCCACCCACCTGATCGACGTGCTGCGCGGCAATGCCAGCGAGAAGATCCGGCAGTGGGGCCATGACAAGGTGTCGACGTTCGGCATCGGCAAGGATCTGTCGGTGGCCGAATGGCATGCCATCTTCCGGCAATTGATTGCCCACGGCCTGCTGGTGATCGATCACGGTGGCCATGGCGCGCTGCTGCTGGGCGATCCGGCGCGGGCCGTGCTCAAGGGCGAGCAGTCGGTCACGCTGCGCCGGCAGGTCAGCAAGCCGGGCAAGTCCGGCGAACGCGCGGGGCGCGGCGGGCCGCGTACCGATCACACGGCGACGATGGATGCCGATACGCTTTCCAACTGGGAGGCGCTGCGGGCCTGGCGCACGGCCACCGCCAAATCCCACGGCGTGCCGGCCTACGTGATCTTCCACGACGCCACGCTGGCCGAGCTGGCACGCAGCGCGCCGGAATCGCTCGACGAACTGGCCGAAGTGCCCGGAATCGGTGCATCCAAGCTCGAGCGTTACGGCGAGGAAATCCTCGAAACGCTGCGCGGCAACTGAACGGGCGGGGCGGCCCGGGCGACACGGGACACGGGACACGGGACACGGGACACGGGACACGGGACACGGGACACGGGACACGGGACACGGGACACGGGACACGGGACACGGGGGACGCAGGGTATACGTTGCGTATACCCCTTGACCGTTGTCAGTGCCCCTGCTAGAGTGCCAGATTCGAGTTTTTGGCTTTGGATTTCGCACGTCCCTCGGAATTGTGCCCTCAGCGGCGCAACCAGGCAGGCGGCAGCGGGATCCGGGCGAGCTCGCGCTCTTTGGCAAGTCTGTCACTTCACAGCCCTTCCTTCAGAGCGTCCGCTCACCTTTCCCGTCCAAAACCCGTAGTTGCCCCTTGGTCAGAGCCTGGCGAAGGGGTGTTTTTGTAAAACCAAGCTGGATTGAACAATGCCAACTATCAACCAACTGGTTCGCAAGCCGCGCGTCTCTGAAGTCGTCAAGAGCAAGAGCCCGGCGCTTGAGAACTGCCCCCAGCGTCGCGGCGTGTGCACCCGTGTGTACACCACGACGCCGAAGAAGCCGAACTCGGCACTGCGTAAGGTTGCCAAGGTGCGCCTGACCAACGGTTTCGAAGTCATTTCGTATATCGGCGGTGAAGGCCACAACCTGCAGGAACACTCGGTCGTGCTGATCCGCGGCGGCCGTGTGAAGGATCTGCCGGGTGTGCGTTACCAC
Source organism: Cupriavidus sp. 86D6 (assembly GCF_057815095.1). Taxonomy (NCBI): domain Bacteria; kingdom Pseudomonadati; phylum Pseudomonadota; class Betaproteobacteria; order Burkholderiales; family Burkholderiaceae; genus Cupriavidus; species Cupriavidus sp. 86D6. The sequence continues at coordinate 19,824 of NZ_JBYPSB010000028.1, forward strand.
ATCGTCCGTGGTTCGCTGGATCTGCAAGGCGTGAAGGACCGCAAGCAGGCCCGTTCGAAGTACGGTGCGAAGCGTCCGAAGGCTGCCTAAGCTTTTACGCAAAGCAATATCCGACAGCCATGACAGGACGTCATGGAGCTGTCACCAGGCGGCGGTACAACGGAGCGTTTTTTGTGCGCCGTGCCGTCGAGTAAGTGGTCACCCGGCGAATTTGTCCAGTCAGTGTGCTGGCAAGCTAGTTGGTGGCCGGAGAGCGCGATTATTCAGACCGCCTCTCAACTGAATCTTAAGGAAAGAAGATGCCACGTCGTCGTGAAGTCCCCAAGCGGGACGTTTTGCCTGATCCGAAGTTCGGTAACGTTGAAGTTGCCAAGTTCATGAACGTGCTGATGCTGGACGGCAAGAAGTCGGTTGCCGAACGTATCGTGTACGGCGCGTTCGACCAGATCGAAAAGAAGGCAGGCAAGGCCCCCATCGAAGTGTTCTCCGTTGCGATCAACAACGTGAAGCCGGTGGTGGAAGTGAAGAGCCGTCGCGTGGGCGGCGCCAACTATCAGGTTCCGGTCGAAGTCCGTCCGTCGCGTCGTTTGGCATTGGCGATGCGTTGGCTGCGCGAGGCCGCGAAAAAACGCAGCGAGAAGTCGATGGCGCTGCGCCTGGCAGGTGAACTGATGGAAGCTGCAGAAGGCCGCGGCGGCGCAATGAAGAAGCGCGACGAAGTACACCGCATGGCCGAAGCCAACAAGGCGTTCTCGCACTTCCGCTTCTAAAGCGCGCGAAAAACGCTGTTGGTTGCCGGGCGGGCTGTGTTTTCACACATCTCGCCCGTTTGTGTTAAAGGCGCAGACCATGAGATTTCTGCGCCTCATGGACGAATAGAGGATTAAAGTGGCTCGTAAGACTCCCATTGAGCGTTACCGTAACATCGGTATTTCGGCTCACATTGACGCGGGTAAAACCACCACGACCGAGCGGATCCTGTTCTACACCGGTGTGAACCACAAGATCGGTGAAGTGCATGATGGCGCGGCCACCATGGACTGGATGGAGCAGGAGCAGGAGCGTGGCATCACGATTACCTCCGCTGCTACCACCGCCTTCTGGAAGGGCATGGGCGGGAACTATCCCGAGCACCGCTTCAACATCATCGACACCCCGGGGCACGTGGACTTCACCATCGAGGTGGAGCGTTCCATGCGCGTGCTGGATGGCGCCTGCATGGTGTACTGCGCAGTGGGTGGCGTGCAGCCCCAGTCGGAAACCGTCTGGCGTCAGGCCAACAAGTACGGCGTGCCGCGTCTGGCGTTCGTCAACAAGATGGACCGTACCGGCGCGAACTTCTTCAAGGTTTACGACCAGCTGAAGACCCGCCTGAAGGCCAACCCGGTGCCCGTCGTGGTGCCTATCGGCGCTGAAGACGGCTTCCAGGGCGTGATCGACCTGCTGGAAATGAAGGCGATCATCTGGGACGAAGCCAGCCAGGGCGTGAAGTTCGAATACCAGGACATCCCGGGCGAACTGCAGGCCGTCGCTGACGAATGGCGCGAGAAGATGGTCGAGTCCGCCGCCGAAGCCAGCGAAGAGCTGATGGAAAAGTACCTGGGCGGCGAAGAGCTGACCCGCGCCGAGATCGTCAAGGCGCTGCGTGACCGTACCATCGCCTGCGAAATCCAGCCGATGCTGTGCGGCACCGCGTTCAAGAACAAGGGCGTGCAGCGTATGCTGGACGCCGTGATCGACTTCCTGCCGTCGCCGGTGGACATTCCGCCGGTCAAGGGCGTGGACGAAAGCGACGACGAGAAGAAGCTCGAGCGCAAGGCCGACGACAACGAGAAGTTCTCGGCGCTGGCATTCAAGATCATGACCGACCCGTTCGTCGGCCAGCTGATCTTCTTCCGCGTCTACTCGGGCAAGATCAACTCGGGCGACACCGTGTACAACCCGGTGAAGCAGAAGAAGGAGCGTCTGGGCCGTATTCTGCAGATGCACGCCAACCAGCGCGAAGAAATCAAGGAAGTGCTGGCCGGCGACATCGCCGCTGCCGTGGGCCTGAAGGACGCGACCACCGGCGACACGCTGTGCGATCCGGCTGCCCCGATCGTGCTCGAGCGCATGGTGTTCCCGGAGCCGGTGATCTCGCAGGCTGTCGAGCCGAAGACCAAGGCTGACCAGGAAAAGATGGGTATCGCCCTGAACCGCCTGGCCGCCGAAGATCCGTCGTTCCGCGTGCGTACCGATGAAGAATCGGGCCAGACCATCATTTCGGGTATGGGCGAGCTCCACCTGGAAATTCTGGTCGACCGCATGAAGCGCGAATTCGGCGTGGAAGCCAACATCGGCGCGCCGCAGGTGGCCTACCGCGAAACCATTCGCAAGAAGGCCGAGGACGTCGAAGGCAAGTTCGTCAAGCAGTCGGGCGGTCGCGGCCAGTATGGCCACGCCGTGATCACGCTGGAACCGCAAGAGCCGGGCAAGGGCTTCGAGTTCATCGACGCCATCAAGGGCGGTGTGATTCCTCGCGAATACATCCCGGCGGTCGAGAAGGGTATCGTCGACACGCTGCCGGCCGGTATCCTGGCTGGCTTCCCGGTGGTGGACGTGAAGGTCACGCTGACGTTCGGTTCGTACCACGACGTGGACTCGAACGAAAACGCGTTCCGCATGGCCGGCTCGATGGCTTTCAAGGAAGCCATGCGCAAGGCCAGCCCGGTTCTGCTGGAGCCGATGATGGCCGTGGAAGTGGAAACGCCGGAAGACTACACGGGTACCGTGATGGGCGATCTGTCGTCCCGCCGCGGCATCGTGCAGGGCATGGACGACATGGTTGGCGGCGGCAAGATCATCAAGGCCGAAGTTCCGCTGTCGGAAATGTTCGGTTACTCCACCGCGCTGCGCTCGGCCACGCAAGGCCGCGCCACGTACACCATGGAATTCAAGCACTACGCCGAGGCACCGAAGAATATCGCCGAAGCTGTGATGACGGCCAAGGGCAAGTAATAAAGCTTCGCCGCCACGCATGACCTGCGTGGCGGCGCAAAGAATTGAATCTGACTGTATTCCATTAGGAGCTGAAACATGGCAAAGGAAAAGTTCGAGCGGACCAAGCCGCACGTGAACGTAGGTACGATTGGTCACGTT
>NZ_JBYPSB010000029.1:0-17591 GCF_057815095.1 Cupriavidus sp. 86D6
GCGCGTGGGAACGCAACGCCTACCAGAACCAGCGCGTGGACTGCGAACTCGGTATCACGGCCAAGTCCGGCCACTGACGCGTGGCTGCCGACCTCGCTTCGAGGCGGCAGCCAGCGCGCTGGCGCGTCGCCTTTTCTTATTGATCGGGTGATTGGTAGAATCGGGCCATTACCCGAACAGCAGGCCCGAGAGAGACAGCCATGGAACGAAGCGCCACCGAAGGCATCGAAAAATCCACGCGGCGCCTGCTGCCTGAGGAGCGGGAGCAGCAGATTGTCGAGAAGGCCATCGAACACTTCACGCGAAATGGCTTCGGCGGCAGCACACGTGAGCTTGCCAAGCAGATCGGCGTCACACAGCCCCTTCTCTATCGGTATTTCGCCAGCAAGGACGCGCTGATCGAGCGTGTCTACAACGAGGTTTTCCAATGGCGTCCGGACTGGGATCGCCAGATCACGGACCGCTCCCTGCCGCTGACCGAACGGCTGTACGCCTTCTATCTGGACTATTCGTCGGTGATCCTGCGCGAGGAATGGATCCGGCTCTTTATCTTCGCCGGCCTGACTCACGAAGGCATCAATAACAAGTACCTCAGCAAGCTGCGCACCAAGGTATTCCTGCCGGTATTGGCCGAAGTCCGGGAGGCCTTCGACATCCCCGCGCCGCGCACCGCCGCTGAAACCGATGCCGAGATCGAGATGATCTGGAGCCTGCACGCTGCCATCTTCTATATCGGCGTGCGCAAATGGGTCTATGGGCTGAAGGTGCCGGCGGACATGGACGCCCTCATCAGGCAAAAGGTGGACATGTTCCTACTCGGCGCCCCTGCCGCCATGACGAAGATGCGTGGCGATAAGGGCTAGGCATCGCGTTCGGACACCTGGATGACTGGCAATGCGGCGCTCAGCGAGTCCTGACGATATTGCAGGGCAGAGACCGGCCGTGAAGAGACGTGGATCGCGCAGGTAGAGAACTTCGGCCGCGAAGCTGGATGTTCGTTGCCATTCGGGTTCCCACAGGTACCGGTGTAACACCTGCGCGGCATAGTGTTCCGCCTGAACCCCGCTCCAAAAAACAAAACCCCGGAAGACCGCGATCTTCCGGGGTTCGCCGCCAATACAGATGTAGTGGCGGAGACGGAGGGATTCGAACCCTCGATCCAGGTTTTGGCCCGGATGCTCCCTTAGCAGGGGAGTGCCTTCGACCTCTCGGCCACGTCTCCCAAACTTTTGTTGTGCAAGGGAGGCTGCACAACAGAGCGCGTATTCTAGCTAGGCAGTCTCGACTGGTCAACGAATTTCTCGCGACCCGTGACAAATATCACAGCAATCCTGCCCCGCCAGAATATTCAGAAGCGGATCACGCCTGATCCAGCTCGAACACCTTGTGCAGCGCGCGCACGGCGAGCTCCATGTACTTCTCGTCGATCAGCACCGAGATCTTGATTTCCGACGTGGAGATCATCTGGATATTGATGCCCTCTTCGGACAGCGTGCGGAACATCTTGCTGGCGATGCCCACGTGCGAGCGCATGCCCACGCCCACCACCGACACCTTCGACACCTTCGGGTCGCCCGACACGCTGGCGGCGCCGATATGGGCCTTCACGCTGTCGTTCAGGATGGTCAGCGCGCGCTGGTAGTCGCCGCGCGGCACGGTGAACGTGAAGTCGGTCTTGCCGTCCACCGACTGGTTCTGGATGATCATGTCGACGTCGATGTTGGCGTCGGCGATCGGGCCCAGGATCTGGTAGGCGATGCCCGGCTTGTCCGGCACGCCCAGCACGGTGATCTTGGCCTCGTCACGGGCAAAGGCAATGCCGGAGATGACGGCTGCTTCCATTTCAGACTCTTCCTCAAAAGTAATCAGCGTGCCCGAATGCATTTCCTGTTCGAGCGGCATCAGGGGGTCGGTCAGCGACGACAGCACGCGGGTCTTCACGCGGTACTTGCCGGCGAATTCCACCGAGCGGATCTGCAGCACCTTCGAGCCCAGGCTGGCCATTTCCAGCATTTCCTCGAACGTGATCTGATCCAGCCGGCGCGCGTCCTCGACCACGCGCGGATCGGTCGTGTACACGCCGTCCACGTCGGTATAGATCAGGCACTCGTCCGCCTCGATGGCGGCGGCGATGGCCACGGCAGAGGTGTCCGAGCCACCGCGACCCAGCGTCGTGATGTTGCCTTCGGTATCGATGCCCTGGAAGCCGGTAACGACCACCACCTTGCCGGAATCCAGGTCGCCGAGGATGCGCTCGTCATCGATCGACTCGATACGGGCCTTGGTGAAGGCCGAATCGGTCTTCACCGGCACTTGCCAGCCGGTATAGCTGACCGCGTCGATACCTTCGCCGTGCAGCGCAATGGCCAGCAGCGCCACGCTGGCCTGCTCGCCCGTGGAGGCCAGCATGTCCAGTTCACGCGGGTCCGGCTGCGCGGAGATTTCCTTGGCAAGGCCAAGCAGGCGATTGGTCTCGCCCGACATGGCCGAAGGCACCACGACAACGCGGTGACCTGCGCGGTGCCACTTGGCCACGCGCTTGGCGACATTCTTGATGCGTTCCGTGGAACCCATCGAAGTGCCGCCGTATTTGTGAACGATGAGAGCCATCTTCTTGTCGACGCCAGCGATTGTGCAAAGCCGATGAAATTACACGAAGAGTGGCTAAGCGTAAAGGCCGAAGGGGCGAAAATCCCGCAAAAACGTCATTCATTTGACGTCATTTTTATGTGAATGAAATTCACATGCGGAATTATATCTGTCCCCATTTATCGGCTGGGCGTGCGTCTACTCCGCGCGGTCCGCCGGATCCGGCAGGGATATCCATGCGACACGCCAGCGCGGCGCGTGGGGTGCGTCGGCCGGCCAGCGGCGATGCATGCCCAGGCCTGCCGCAAGCACCAGCGTGTCGCGGCTCCAGAGCAGCGGCAGGTGGGCGCGCCGCCAGGCGGGGACATCGGCCTCCTGATACGCCTGCTTCAGCGCCCGTGCCGGTCCGCCCGGGCGCAGCACGATGCGTTCTCCCCCTGCCCTGGCGGCCAGCCGCAGCGGCGCCCGCAGCACGGCCTCCGGCACGCCGAAGGTGTCATCCCGGTCAAAGCGTAGTTCGCCACGCCAGGCCGGCACCACGATCCGTGCCTCGCCGCGCCATTCGAACGCGAACGGCGCCGGCACGCCGGCCGGCACGGCATGGCAGGCCAGTACGCGGCCTCGAAAACGGCGCAGCACCAGGCCATCGTGTGCGATAGCCGGCTCGCCGCCCTCATGTTCGATCAGTTGGGTGCGCATGGCGGCCAGGCGCGCGGTCGATGGCGGCTGGGCGCCGAGGTCGCGCAGCCAGAGCCGCAGCACCGCATCGGCATGCTCGGGCGGCAAGGCCCGCAGGCCCGCGAGGTCCAGTTCGGAAAGCGTATCGGTGTCGCGGCCGCTGCAGACCAGCCGGGCCAGGGACCGTGCGGCCAGTGCGTCGAGCATGCCGGCCGCCTGCGCAAAATGCGCAGCCGCCTGGGTGACGTTGTCGTACAGGCCTGGAAACGCCTGCAGCAGCGCCGGCAACTGGGCGCGCAGCGCATTGCGCGCAAAGCGCGTGTCGGTGTTCGACGGATCGTCGATCCAGCGCAGGCCGTGCGCCGCGCAGTAGGCGTCGATGTCGGCGCGCGGCACATCCAGCCAGGGCCGCAGCAGCCAGACCTCGCCATCGGATTCACCCAGCACGTCGAGCGGCCGGCTGGCAGGCATGCCAGCCATGCCGGCGACGCCGGTGCCTCGAAACAGCCGCAGCAGCACCGTTTCCACCTGGTCGTCGCGATGATGGGCGAACAGCAGCAGCCGGGCGCCCTGCTCGCGACACATCCGGCCCAGTGCCGCGTGCCGCGCACGCCGTGCGGCAGCCTCGATGCCCTCGCCGGCCGTGGGCTGCACGGTCACGCGTGTGGTGGCCAGCGGCACCCGCAGGTCGGTGCACAGCGCGGCACAGAAACGGTCCCAGTCGTCGGCCTGGGCCTGCAGGCCGTGATGCACGTGCAGCGCCACCACGCGCGCCAGCGGCCATGCCGCAGCCAGCGCAGCGCGTGCCGCGTGCAGCAGCGCCACCGAATCGCGGCCACCAGACAACGCCACGGCCACGGTAAAGGGCCGCTCGGCCTCAGAAACAACAAAGGCCGCACTGGCCTGGACAGCCTGTGCGACCTTGTCGGTCAGACGCGCGGCGAGGCGCGTCGCGTCTTCGGCGCTCACATCACTCCTGGGCGCCGGTTTCCTTGAATTTGCCATAGGCCATCAGGCGCTCGTGGCGGCGAGCCTGCAGTTCCTTGACACTCATGCCCTGGAACTGGCGCAGCGATTCGGCCAGCGTGCGCTTGAGCATCGTCGCCATGCCCTTCGGATCGCGATGCGCGCCGCCCAGCGGCTCGTTGATGATCTTGTCGATCAGGCCCAGCGCCTTCAGGCGATGCGCGGTCAGGCCCAGCGCCTCGGCGGCTTCGGGCGCCTTCTCGGCGGTCTTCCACAGGATGGACGCGCAGCCTTCCGGCGAGATCACGGCGTACGTGGCGAACTGCAGCATCTGCACGACGTCGCCCACGGCAATCGCCAGCGCACCGCCCGAACCGCCTTCGCCGATGATCGTGGCGATCAGTGGCACCTTCAGCCCGGCCATCACATAGAGGTTATGGCCGATGGCTTCCGACTGGCCGCGCTCCTCGGCGTCGATGCCCGGGAACGCGCCCGGCGTGTCGACAAACGTGAAGATCGGCAGGCCGAACTTGTCGGCCAGTTCCATCAGGCGCTTGGCCTTGCGGTAGCCCTCGGGCTTCGACATGCCGAAGTTGCGCAGCGCGCGTTCCTTCGTGTCGCGGCCCTTCTGGTGGCCGATGACCATGCAGGCCTGGCCATTGAAGCGCGCCAGGCCGCCCACGATCGACAGATCGTCGGCAAACGACCGGTCGCCGTGCAATTCATGGAAGTCGGTGAAGATCTCGCGCACGTAATCCAGCGTGTACGGACGCTGGGGGTGACGCGCGATCTGCGCAACCTGCCACGGGGTCAGGTTGGCATAGATATCCTTGGTCAGCTGCTGGCTCTTGCCGGCCAGCCGCGAAATCTCTTCGGAAATATCGACAGCCGAATCGTCCTGCACAAAACGCAGTTCTTCGATCTTTGCCTCGAGCTCGGCAATCGGCTGCTCAAAATCCAGGAAGGTGGTTTTCATAAAGACGCGGACCTGTCTGTGAAGGGGCGCATTCTACCGGAAAAAATCCAGAAATCCGCCGCCCAATATGTTGATTCTTATACATTTTTGGCAAGAATCAACGCCGTCACTACTGCAACCTGCCCGATCCAGTAACTAATACGTCACTGGCAGCGGGTCCAGACTGCGCCACATATACCAGGTGGCCACCGTGCGCCACGGCTCCCAGTTGGCCGCCACCTCGCGCGCTTCGCTTCGCGTGACGGGTTCGCCACTGAAGTAATTGGTCGAGATCGCATTGATCAGCCCGACGTCATCGAGCGGCAGCACGTTGGGGCGCATCAGATTGAACATCAGGAACATCTCGGCCGTCCAGCGGCCGATGCCGCGGATCTGGGTCAGCTCGGCGATCACCGCCTCGTCGTCCATGCCGGCCCATTCCTTGACGTGGACCGTGCCGGCCTTGAAATGCTCGGCCAGGTCGGTAATGTACTCGGCCTTGCGCTTCGACAGGCCACAGCCGGCCAGTTGTTCCGTACCGGCCTTCAGGAACTGGGCCGGGGTCAAGCGCGGGCACAGCGTAACCAGGCGCTCCCAGACGGACTGGGCGGCCTTGACCGAAATCTGCTGGCCGACGATCGAGCGGGCCAGCGTAATGAACGGATCGTCGCGCGACACCAGGTGCGCGGGCCCGTACGTGGGAATCATCTTGCGCAGGATACGGTCGCGCTTCATCAGGTCCGCGCAGGCTTCGTCCCAATAGGCCGGCCGCACGGCGTCGACCACTGTTTCGACCGGCAGCGGAACGGCCTGCGCCTCCGGCAGGTCGGGCTTGCGCGACTTGCCGGCGGCCTTGGCCGCGGCGGGTGCCTTCGCCGGTACCTTGGGCGCCTGCCTGGCCGCAGTCTTGCCGGCGGGCCTGGGCGCCACGGCAGCGGCCTTCGGCTTGCGCGCGGCAGCGTTCAAGCACGCCTCCACTCGGTGGCGCCGCCTGGCTTGTCTTCGAGCACCACGCCGGCCGCCAGCAGGTCCGCACGGATGCGATCCGCCTCGGCGAAATTGCGCGCGGCCTTGGCCGTACGGCGCGCGGCGATCTGCGCGTCGATCTGCTCGGCACTCAGCCCATCGGCGGCGGCCGCCCCACCCTGCAGGAAGGTATGCGGGTCGCGCTCCAGCAGGCCCAGGGTGCCGGCCAGCGCCTTGAGCTGGTGGGCGGCCTGGGTCGAGCCCGTGCGATTGACCTCGCTGGCCAGGTCGAACAGCACCGACATGGCGATCGGCGTGTTGAAGTCGTCATTCATCGCGTCGGCAAAACGCCGCGCGTGCGGCTCGGCCCAATCCACCGCGCAACCGCCGGGCTGCGTTTCCTTGAGCGCCGTGTACAGGCGCGTCAGCGCATGGCGGGCGTCGTCCAGGTGGGCGTCGCTGTAGTTCAGCGGGCTGCGGTAGTGCGCGCGCAGGATGAAGAAGCGCACGACCTCGGGGTCGTACTGCTTCAGGACTTCGCGGATCGTGAAGAAATTGCCTAGCGATTTCGACATCTTCTCGTCATTGATACGCACGAAGCCGTTGTGCATCCACATGTTCACAAACGGCTTGCCGCTGGCGCCTTCCGACTGCGCGATCTCGTTCTCATGGTGCGGGAACTGCAGGTCGGCGCCCCCACCATGGATGTCGAAGTGCTCGCCCAGCAGCGTGCAGCTCATGGCGGAGCACTCAATGTGCCAGCCCGGGCGGCCGCTGCCCCACTTCGAATCCCACTTGCTCTCGGGCGGCTCGCTTTCCTTGGCCGATTTCCACAGCACGAAGTCCAGCGGGTCCTGCTTGGCGTCGTTGGCGCTGACGCGCTCGCCCGCGCGCAGGTCTTCCAGCGACTTGCCAGACAACCTGCCGTAGCCCGGGAACTTGCGCACCGAATAGTTCACGTCGCCGTCGGCGGCCTGGTACGCCAGGCCCCTGGCTTCGAGCTTTTCGATGATATTGAGCATCTGCGGCACGAATTCCGTGGCGCGCGGCTCATAATCGGGCCGGATCACGCCCAGCGCGGCGGCGTCCTCATGCATGTACTGGATGAAGCGCGTGGTCAGCTGGCCGATGGTCTCGCCATTCTCGGCGGCGCGACGGATGATCTTGTCGTCGATATCGGTGATGTTCTGCACGTACGTCACATCGTAGCCCGCGGCACGCAGCCAGCGATGCACCATGTCGAACACCACCATCACGCGTGCGTGGCCCACGTGGCAGTAGTCGTACACGGTCATGCCGCACACGTACATGCGGACCTTGCCCGGTTCGATAGGCACGAAAGGCTGCTTCTCACGCGCGAGCGTGTTGTAGATGTTCAGTTGCTGCATGGAGCGATGTGATTGGGTGACGATGCGGTGCGCGCCATGGCGCACGGGCCCCATATCTTACCGGAAGGTTGTCGGGCCGGCCTCAGGCGGGTCTCGGCATTGCGCCGGGTCCTGCACGCCGTGCCGCTTTGCTAGAATGCCGCGGAGTATAACGGACCGCCCTTACATGAGCCTGCTTCTGCCTTCCACCATCCTTGCAACGGCCCGCCGCCGCGCCGGCCTGTCCGCCCTCCGTGCCGCCGGCGGCACGCTGGCGATGGCGGCAGCCCTGGCGGCGGCCCCGGCCCTGGCGCAGAACGGGCCGGTATCCCTGCCCGCCCCGCTGGCGCCGCCCAGCGGCGTGGTGTCCACGGACCCCGGCATGGTCCCGGCGCAGAAGGCCGTCAACGACAAACGCTACGACGACGCCATCAAGGGCTTCGACAAGGTGCTGGCCACCAACCCGCGCAACGCCCAGGCCCGCTTCCAGCGCGCATGGGCCATGGCGCAGGCGGGCCATGACGACCAGGCCATCCAGGCCTTTGCCGAAATGGCACAGGACTTCCCCGAGCTGCCCGAACCGCACAACAACCTGGCCCTGCTCTACGCCAAACGCGGCGACCTGAAGCGTGCCGAGGCCGAACTGCTGCTGGCCATCGACGCCAAGCCCGACTACGCCATCGCCTACAGCAACCTGGGCGATGTCTACCGCCGCCTGGCCGAGAAGGCCTATGGCGACGCCGTACGGCGCAACCCGGCCGACGCGCGCGCCGCTGCGGGCCTGCGCCAACTGGGCGCGACCCCTGCGGCAGCCCCGGCGCCGGCTTCTTCGCCGGCCGCAGCCCCACGTTCGCGCAAGGCACCGGCCAGCGCGCCGGTGGCCCGCTAGACACCCGGGCAATGCCGGCGTCATCGGCGCCGGCACCTGCCCGAACCGCTCACTGCATCGCAAGACGGAGTTCCAGAGATGACCCTTTCCCGCCGCATCGTCCTGGCTGGCCTGGTGGCCGCCACCGCCGCACTGTCCCCGCTGGCCGTCCTGGCCCAGGGTGCCAGCCCGGCCGCCGCCCAGAAGACCGAGCGTGTGCAATTCGTCACCAGCGCCGGCAAGTTCACCGTCGAGGTGTATCCCGACGCGGCCCCGAAGACGGTCGCGAACTTCATGGAATATGTGAAGAGCGGCTTCTACAACGGCACCATCTTCCACCGCGTGATCAACGGCTTCATGGTGCAGGGCGGCGGCTTCGACCGCGACATGAAGGAAAAGCCCACGCGCGCACCGATTCCGCTGGAAGCGCAGAATGGCCTGAAGAACAAGGCCGGCACGGTGGCCATGGCGCGCACGTCGAATCCGAATTCCGCCACCGCGCAGTTCTTCGTCAATGTGGTGGATAATCCGAACCTCGACTACCCGCAGCCCGATGGCAACGGATATGCCGTATTCGGCAAGGTGGTGGAAGGCATGGACACGATCGACAAGATCAAGACCACCCCGACCACGGCTTACGGCGCCATGCGCAACGTGCCGGCCGCGCCGATCACGATCGAGTCCGCCACCGTCGTCACCAAGTAATACCGCGCGCATCGCGCGCGGCCATAACCGTCACCGAACAGAGGTAACCCATGAGCAAGGTACAACTCCAAACGACGCAAGGCGTCATCACGATCGAACTGGACGCCGAAAAGGCCCCCAAGACGGTGGAGAACTTCCTGTCGTACGTGCGCAAGGGCCACTATGACAACACGGTCTTCCATCGCGTGATCAAGAACTTCATGATCCAGGGCGGCGGCTTCGAGCCGGGCATGAAGCAGAAGGACACCGATGCCCCGATCGAGAACGAGGCCGGCAATGGCCTGAAGAACGACCGCTACACGGTTGCCATGGCCCGCACGAACGCGCCGCATTCGGCCACGGCCCAGTTCTTCATCAACGTGGTGGACAACGACTTCCTGAACTTCAGCTCGCCCACGCCGCAAGGCTTCGGCTATGCCGTGTTCGGCAAGGTCGTGGAAGGCACCGACGTCGTGGACGCCATCAAGGGCGTGCGCACGGGCACCTCGGGCTTCCACCAGGACGTGCCGATGGAGGACGTGGTGATCCAGAAGGCCACCATCGTCGAATAATCCGACGGCAACGTTCCTTTCGATGGCGGCATGCCGCTCGCGGTGAACACACCCCTCCGAAACGCATGACCGCATCCCACCGCACGCCGGCGGCCGCACCGATCGAGGTGCAGGCGCCGGCGTGGTTCATTTCCGACCTGCATCTGACACCCGGCATGCCGCGCACGCTGGCCGCCTTCCAGCGGGTGCTGGACCAGGCTGCCCGTCAGGCGGGCACGCTGTTCATCCTGGGTGATTTCTTCGAGTTCTGGGTGGGCGACGAGGAGACCGAGACACCGTTCGCGGGCGAGGTGGCGGCGGCCCTGCGCCGGCTGGCCCACGCCGGCGTGCCGGTCTACCTGATGCACGGTAATCGCGATTTCCTGATTGGCCGGCGCTTTGCCGACGCGGCAGGCGCCACGCTGCTGCCGGACCCTTCAGTTATCCATTGCGCCGGGCAACGCGTGGTGCTGAGCCACGGCGACATGCTCTGCACCGACGATCCGCGCTACATCCGCTTCCGCAACTGGACCCGCAAGGGCTGGGTGCAGCGGCTGTTTCTGGCCCTGCCGATGTCCACGCGGCTGAAGATCGCGCGCCGGCTGCGTGCCGACAGCGAGGCTGGCCGGGCTGGCCAGCCGGAAGGCGCCGCGCCGCCCGACTATGGCGATGCCGCCCCCGCTGCCGTCGATGCGCTGCTGGCTTCCAGCGGCGCCCCTACCCTGATCCACGGCCACACGCACCGGCCGGCCCGCCACGCCCACGCACGGGGCGACCGCTGGGTGCTGACCGACTGGGATCTCGATGGCCGCCACCCACGCGCGGCCGTGCTGCAGCTCGATACCGGCGGCTTCACGTTGCTGCCGCAGGTGGACTGACGATGCCGTCCGCCCCGCGATCCGTGCCGCGCCGCACGGCGTGCCAGTCCGTCGCCCAGACGCCTATTTCATCAGCTTGCGCAGTTCGCTCGCGTCGAAGCGGTCGTTCGGGGTGTTCTCGAGATGCTCGCCGAGCCGGTCTAGCGCGGCCAGCACGGCCTCGATGCGGTCATGTTGCTTGGCCGCGTTGTCGATCAGGCTCTTGAGCGCCAGCGATACCGGATCGTCGGCGTTCGGCGTGATGCCGTAGGCCGAGAATTCCTGCTTCGCGCCCTGCTGCTGCGGTGGCGCGTCGGGCATGATGATGCGGGCCGGAATGCCCACGGCGGTGGCGCCCGGCGGCACCGGCTTGAGCACCACGGCATTCGAGCCCACCCGGGCGCCATCGCCCACCACGAATCCGCCCAGCACCTTGGCCCCGGCACTGACCACCACGCCGGCACCCAGCGTCGGATGGCGCTTCTGGCCCTTGTAAAGCGACGTGCCGCCCAGCGTCACCCCCTGGTAGATCGTGCAGTCGTCGCCAATTTCGGCGGTTTCCCCGATCACCACGCCCATCCCGTGATCGATGAATACGCGGCGGCCCAGCCTGACCGCCGGATGGATCTCGATGCCGGTCAGCCAGCGCGACCAGTGCGAGATCCAGCGCCCGAGCCAGTGGAATCCACTGCCCCAGCACGCATGGGCCACGCGGTGAAAAATCACGGCGTGCAGCCCCGGATAGCAGGTCAGGACCTCCAGGCGGCTGCGTGCGGCGGGGTCGCGCCGCATGATGGCATCGATATCTTCCTTCAGGCGAGTGAACATCTTCGTCGTGTCGTGTTGCCGCGCCGATGCGCCGTTCGCACAACGTGCAAACGGTCGCCGGCGCGGTCAGGAGCCGGTCTTGTGCTTCTTGATTGCTTGGGGGACGGCCTGGGCGCGTGCGAGCAGGGAGTGTAAGAGATTTGTGCGCCTGCCGCCGGGCCCTGAGGCCATCAGGGCTTTTCGGGTCGCGACGGCTTCAACATCGCGCCGGCTGACCCACGCACGCGCGAACGCCGCTCCGGCCGAGGGCGGGGCCGATGGCGTTGCTGCGCATGTCGTATGCCGGGATGGAAATCACGGTTCAGCCTTCCTTGTTGCCGTCTGTCTGCGTGCCTTGCCGGCCGGCACCTTCGTCACCGTCGCGCGCCAGCAGCATGCGCTTGGCGATGCCGCGCAGGATGTTGACCTCTTCGCGCTCAAGCCCGGCGCGGGCGAACATTCGCCGCAGACGCGGCATCAGCTTGCGCGGGTTGTCCGGATCGAGAAATCCGATGGCGACCAGCCCCGCCTGGAGATGGCCGAACATCGATTCGACCTGTTCCGCCGTGGCGGGCTCACCAGCATAGCCGATATTCGGCGTGCCGTCCGACGCGTCGGCCTGCGCCGGCTCGGCTTCCAGCAGCGCCAGCCGCATTTCGTAGGCGATCAGCTGCACCGCCTGCGCCAGGTTCAGCGACGCGTACGCGGGGTTGGCGGGAATATGGGTCACGGCCGAACAGCGCAGTACCGCCTCGTTAGGCAATCCGTAACGCTCGTTGCCGAAGACGAAGGCAATGATGCCCCCGCCATCGGCCGCCAGCATCGCCTGGCCCCGTGCGGCGGCGGCGCGCGGCAACAGCCGCGGCGGGCCGAATTCGCGCTGTCGCGCGGTCATCGCCACCGTGAACGCCGTGCCAGCCAGCGCGCTTTCCACATCGTCGACGATGCGGGCGCCGGCCAGCACGTCATCGGCGCCGCTGGCCATCGCCACCGCATCCGGATGCGTCAGCACGCCGGGCTCGCGTGGCGACACCAGCACTAGGCTGCCGGGCTGCCCGCCAAAGCCCATGGTTTTCATCGCCCGCGCCACCGAGCCCACGTTGCCGGGGTGGCTGGTTTCCACCAGCACCACGCGCACGCGCGAGAAGATGCCTGATGCGCCACTTGCAGAGGTCGCTACGGGAATGGGTTCAGCCTGGGAATTCAATGCTTCAGTCATCTGGGATGCCCCTGCCGCGGCGTTTGCCGCCGTCGGCTCGTACAGCGGGCCGGGTTCCTATACAATGGCGCCTTCCAATTGCGGTGCGGCGCCCCACCAGGCGACGCCCCTTGTTCTTCTACAATCCGTTGTGCTGTTCGGCCACTGCCGGGCGGTTCGCGCGCCAACCGCCCATTGCCGGCGGATGCCGCTGCTGCGAATCATGTCCTGCGCGGCCCCTGGAGAGATTCATGCATCCGATGCTCAATATCGCCGTCAAGGCGGCCCGCAAGGCGGGATCCATCATCAACCGCGCGTCGATCGACGTCGATCTGGTCCGCGTTTCGCGCAAACAGCACAACGATTTCGTGACCGAAGTCGACCGCGCGGCCGAAGCCGCCGTCATCGAGATCATCCGCACCGCGTACCCCGAGCACGCCATTCTAGCGGAAGAGTCCGGCCAATCCTGGGCCGAGGGCGACGACCAGCACGAATTCACCTGGGTGATCGATCCGCTGGACGGCACCACCAACTTCATCCACGGCTTTCCGCAATACGCAGTGTCCATCGGCCTGCTGCACAAGGGCGTGCCGTCGCAGGCGGTGGTCTACGACCCCACGCGCGACGAACTGTTCACGGCCAGCAAGGGCGCCGGCGCATTCCTGAACAACCGCCGCATCCGCGTCACGCGCCGCGACAAGCTGGCCGATTGCCTGATCGGCACGGGCTTCCCGTTCCGTGACCTCGAAGGCATGGACGAATACCTTGAAATCTTCGCGCTGATGACGCGCAGCTGCGCGGGCCTGCGTCGCCCGGGCGCCGCCGCGCTGGACCTGGCCTATGTGGCATGCGGCCGCCTGGACGGTTTCTTCGAGCGCGGCCTGAAGCCGTGGGACATGGCCGCGGGCATGCTGCTGATCACCGAGGCCGGCGGCCTGGTGGGCAACTACAACGGCGAATCGCGCCAGATGGAACAAGGCGAGGTGCTGGCCGGCAACCCGAAGGCCTTCGCCCAGATGGTGCGCCTGCTGTCGCCGTTCTCGCTGGATAACGTCAAGCCGTCGCTGAAGCCGATCGGCGAATAAAAAGCCGGCGCAGCACGATAAAGCTGGCCCCTAGCCGGCGGAATCGAGCGAACACGCGGTTGGCAGGTGCTGCGCCGTCACGGCGCCGCTGCCGACCCGGACCGCGCAGTTCCACGTGCCGTCAGCCAGCCGGCCCACCGTCAGCCGGGTGCCCCTGAGCGCCGGATGCACGTCACCATCGAGCGTGACGACAATGCTGCCCGATCCGTCCGCATTGAACGCGAACCGGTTGGGCGTGGCGGTCAGCTGCGATGGCACGTAGCCGAGCGACGCGACCGGGTCCGGAAAGGCGTTCTGGCCGTCGTGCAGGCGTTCTTCCACCGGAATCTTGTACGCCGAAGCCTCCCAGAAGGCGCGGCCGATTTCCGACTTCACCACAAAATCCTGATACGTCGGAATGGCGATCGCGGCAAGAATGCCCACGATCGCCACCACGATCATCAGTTCGATCAGCGCGAATCCACGGCGCAGCGATGGCCGCCAGGCCATGCACCCCACCGGGCCCCCTGCCGCGGCCCTCCCCGGCCATTCTCCCGTCGTTGCTTTTGTCATGTTGCGACCCGTCTTGTTGCCGGCCTCTGCGTGCCGGTACGCCTGATCCATCCACGAACCATGCCAGGCCGGTTTCGCTGGCGAAGTGACAGTTTTCGTCGGAAATGTCCGGTTAGCCGCAGTCGCGACTGACAAGTTTGCAGCGCGTTGGCGATGCGGGTGACAAATCTCGTCGTAGGCGACGCATTTTGAGAATCCGGCCCGAGACTTCCGCGCCGGGGCCGCATAGAGTCTCCTTCCATAAACAAATCGCTTGCGCCCCCTTCATCACCGTGTGTATATTTACACACGGATCGCCTGAAGGAGGCACTTTTGCATTCAATGGCCTTGATCCGCCTGCTGGAACGTGAGGGATGGCGCCTGGTGCGCTGCAAGGGTAGTCATCTCACCTACAAGCACCCGTCGCGCGCGCAGATCGTCACCGTGCCGCATCCGAAGAAGGACCTGCCGACCGGCACCGTCCGCAGCATCATGAGGACGGCGCGGCTGGTATGACTGGCGCACAACGCATGGAGAGCAACGACATGGAATTTCCGATTGCCATTCACAAGGACCCCGAAAGCATCTACGGGGTGACGGTGCCCGACGTGGCGGGCTGCTATTCGTCCGGTGACACGGTCGAGGACGCCATCCGCAATGCGCGCGAGGCCATCATCAGCCACTTCGAGGTGCTGCTGTCTCTGGGCGAGGCGGTCACCCTGACGGCCACGCCGATCGCCGAACTGGCCGAGCGGCCCGAATTCGCCGGCGCCATCTGGGCCCTGGCCGACATCGACCTGGCCATGCTCGACAACCGGCCAGAGCGCATCAACATCAGCCTGCCCCGCTTCGTGCTGCACAAGATCGACACCTTCGTCGGTGCCCGCCACGAGACACGCAGCGGCTTTCTGGCGCGCGCCGCGCTGGAAGCCATGGCCAGTGACGCATGAGCCTGCGCAAAGGCCCGGAATTCCCAAGCAAAAATGAGAATCGGGGACGAGGTTCCGAGAGGGGCTGGCGGTAAAATGCCGCTTTGCGCCGCGAGCCCGAACAGGCTGGTGATGCCGGGGGCGCCCCGCGCGTCCGCCCGACAGCCTGCCTGGCCACCCGCAGCAACCGATATACCGGCGGCCCCACCGTGGCGCCGCCCGAGAGGAATGCATGTCCGCTGAAGCCCTTTCCAACCTGTCCACGACTTCGCCCGACGACACGCCGCGCGATGACGACATCCGCGCCGCCGGCGACGCCGTCCTGTCGGCCGAAGCACTGGCCGCCGCCGAAGGCACCACGCCGCGCGGCGGCAAATCCGGCAAGTCGGACAAGGCTGAAAAGCACACGCCAATGATGCTGCAGCGTGTGTAGCGCGCCAGTGCTGGATTGCAGACGCGACCTACGCTAAAAGCTACGCCCATCTTTGCGCCGTTCTAGGCGCGCCCTTTCCCCCTCCTCTCCAAAAATCTCGCTTCACCTCCCTTGCGCCTGCTAACGTGTGTGCTAACATGTGTGCATGTTGATAATAAATGCACTGGAGGGGCGATGAACACCGCTCAAGCAATCGCCAGACAGGCAGCCCACGAAAACCTGAAGCACTTGCAAGCCGACACGGTAGAGCTGCTGAAGGACGTCCTTCGCCGGATGGACGTGATCGATCTCAATGATCCAAGCGCGGTGGGGAAGCTCAGCGCCGACGCAAAGTACGCCCTGATCTGCATGAACGTCGAACTGGGAGCCGCCCAATGATCGACCCGCACGACCCCATTCTCGTCCGTCTCCGCTCCAGCAAACAGACCCTGCGCTGGACCGTGGCCGGCATCGCATTCCTTGCAGCAATCGCCCTCGCCTTTCCGTTCCTGACGGGCACCTATCACTGACTCACCTGGAGAACACCGTGCCGCAAATCACCATGCAAGAAGTCAAAAGCAGCCAAATCCACAGCATCGGACACGACGCAGGGAGCAACACCCTAGCCATCCGCTTCAAGAGCAAGGCAGGCGCCGGCAGCCTGTACCACTACGCCAACTTCCCAGCCGCCGAGTTCGAGGCATTCAAGAGCGCGGAATCGATCGGCGCCCACTTCGGCAAGGTCATCAAGCCGGAAGTGACCAAGTACCCGTTCACCAAGATCGAGCCGGCCACGGCCGCCTGATCGCCCTCCAACGACAGGGAGTCTGGACATGGATGACTTCGTAATGATCTGCGCCGCTGTCATGTTTCTGGCGGTGATCGGCGTCCCAGTTCTAGGTCTGCTGCGATGAAAACGTTCGTCTGCTGCTATTGCGGCGCCGGCGACCACACAGTGGCCGGCTGTCCGTGGACCAGATTCGCCCGGGTGTCGCTTGCCCGCCCTATCAACTGACGAGAGAGACATGAGCCAACAAACGACGCGCGCCGCTGCCCACGCCTGGTGGGTCACCGGCCGCCCTGAACTCAACGACCTCTGCCCGCTGCAACTTATCCTCGGGCAAGGCAGGCTCGCGGCCGGCGCCGAGGAGCCCACCAAGTACCAGGCCGAGATGCTGTCTGAGCCCTGGAACAAGCGCTACGCGCGGCTGCTGGACTCCCAGTGCATGCCCGACGACGAGATGTCGCCGGCGGCCGACAACGACGCGCGCGGGGCGCTGACGGAAGCGGTTGAGCGCACTATCGAGACAATCGAACGGCAGTTGAGCCTTATCGGAGAGCGTGCACCGGGCGAGTACCTAGACAAGCGCCCTGTTGTGCAGTCGCTTCAGGCTCATGCTAGGCGACTGCGCGCGGCACTTGCCGCCCAGCTCCCAGCGGGGGATGGGCTGACGGATGAGCAGATCGAAGCGGTTTGGAACGGTCTTGGCTATCGCACGAAGTTCACAGGCTATCTGCGCGAATTCGCCCGCGCCATCCTAGCCGCCCCTCGCCAGCCTGGGTCAGACGAAGGCACGATGGCGATCCGCGAGCTTGCACACCTACGCGAATCTGCCGCGTGCTCCGGCTTCAAGAGCATTGAGGCAGCCATCACCGCCGCATCTATCGCCCCTCGCCAGCCTGGGGAAATGGGCGCGGGGGTGCCGGATGGCTGGAAGCTGGTTCCGGTAGAGCCGACTGCATGGATGCAAACGTGCATCAAGGACGCATGGCAGTACGGCGCTGATGCTGGCCCTGCGTCGGCGTGGATGGCTGGCGTCAAGGCCGCACCGGATGCCCCAGCCGCATCGGCGCAGCAGGATGCGCCCAAGAAGAAAGACTTCCTGAACGGCTGGCGTGAAGCCATCGAACAGTTGCCGGTGAGTCGTGGGGAGCCGCAGGTGGCGCAGCAGGATGAGCGCGAGGCGTTGATTGACGTGCTGAAGAACGAGCAGAACAACCTTGCCGCATCGCGCCGCCAGTGCAGCGAGCACGATGGCGCACGTTGGGATGCTTTGCAGCAAGTCATCGACTATCTGGCAACTACCCAGCAGGTACAGGCCGATGCGTGGGCGGTGCCTGCTGGGTTGCTGGATGCCTTGCGCTTCT